>NZ_JBJYZD010000002.1:0-352372 GCF_046263795.1 Porcibacter vitabionis
TACGTCGGAGTCCATTAGTGCAAGTACTTCCAAGTCAGCGAGTGAGTCTGTAAGCGGATCTCAGTCCGCGAGTGCAAGTACGTCGGAGTCTATCAGTGCAAGTACTTCCAAGTCAGCGAGTGCAAGTACGTCGGAGTCCATTAGTGCAAGTACTTCCAAGTCAGCGAGTGAGTCTGTAAGCGGATCTCAGTCAGCGAGTGCAAGTACGTCGGAGTCTATCAGTGCAAGTACTTCTAAGTCCGCGAGTGCAAGTATGTCGGAGTCCATCAGTGCAAGTACTTCCAAGTCCGCGAGTGAGTCTGTAAGCGGATCTCAGTCAGCGAGTGCAAGTACGTCGGAGTCTATCAGTGCAAGTACTTCCAAGTCAGCGAGTGCAAGTACGTCGGAGTCCATTAGTACAAGTACTTCCAAGTCAGCGAGTGAGTCTGTAAGCGGATCTCAGTCAGCGAGTGCAAGTATGTCGGAGTCCATCAGTGCAAGTACTTCCAAGTCAGCGAGTGAGTCTGTAAGCGGATCTCAGTCAGCGAGTGCAAGTACGTCGGAGTCCATTAGTGCAAGTACTTCCAAGTCCGCGAGTGCAAGTACGTCGGAGTCCATCAGTGCAAGTACTTCCAAGTCCGCGAGTGCAAGTACGTCGGAGTCCATTAGTGCAAGTACTTCCAAGTCAGCGAGTGAGTCTGTAAGCAGATCTCAGTCCGCGAGTGCAAGTACGTCGGAGTCTATCAGTGCAAGTACTTCCAAGTCAGCGAGTGAGTCTGTAAGCGGATCTCAGTCAGCGAGTGCAAGTACGTCAGAGTCCATTAGTACAAGTACTTCTAAGTCGGTAAGTGAATCTCAGTCAGTGAGTGAAAGTACCTCGGAGTCCATCAGTGCAAGTACCAGTACTTCTCAGTCCGCAAGTGTAAGTACCTCGGAATCCGAAAGTAAATCCGAGAGCGAGTTGGGGTCAGAAAGCGCAAGTACCTCAGAATCTGAAAGTGAATCCGCGAGTGAGTCGGAATCAGCAAGCATAAGTGCTTCAGAATCTGAGAGTGAATCCGAGAGCGAGTTGGGGTCAGAAAGCGCAAGTACCTCAGAATCTGAAAGTGAATCCGCAAGTGAGTCGGAGTCGGAAAGTATAAGTACTTCGGAGTCTGAGAGTGAATCCGAGAGTGAGTCTGAGAGTGCTTCTGAATCAGAAAGCACAAGTACTTCAGAATCTGAGAGTGAATCCGAGAGCGAGTCCGAATCGGAAAGTGTAAGTACTTCGGAATCTGAGAGTGAATCCGAGAGTGAGTCTGAATCGGGAAGCACAAGTACTTCAGAATCTGAGAGTGAATCCGAGAGCGAGTCCGAATCGGAAAGTGTAAGTACTTCGGAGTCTGAGAGTGAATCTGAGAGTGAGTCTGAGAGTGCTTCAGAATCAGAAAGTGTAAGTACATCAGAATCGGAAAGCGAATCCGAGAGTGAGTCTGAATCGGAAAGCGTAAGTACTTCAGAATCTGAGAGCGAATCTGTGAGCGAGTCGGTGTCTGAAAGCCTGAGTGGTTCAGAATCCGAAAGTGAGTCGGAGAGTGCTTCAGAATCAGAAAGCGTAAGTGCTTCAGAATCTGAGGTTGAGTCCGAGAGTGAGTTTGAGTCAGAAAGCACAAGTACTTCAGAATCTGAAAGTGAATCGGAGAGCATTAGTGCATCTGAGAGTACCAGTCGTTCAGTAGAATCTGAGAGCAATAGTGGATCGGAAAGCACCAGCCGTTCTGTAGAATCCGAGAGTGTTTCGGCATCGGAGAGCACTAGCCAGTCGGCGGAATCCGAGAGCGTTTCAGCATCGGAAAGCACCAGCCGTTCCGTAGAATCGGAGAGCACTAGTGCATCTCAGTCAGTAAGTGTAAGTACGTCTGAATCCACCCATGCAAGTGAGAGTACTAGTATCTCAGAATCTGAAAGCAGATCTGGTTCTGAGAGTGTCACTATCTCCGAATCCGAAAGTGGGTCCATAAATACAAGCGTAAGCAGCTCAGAAAGTATTAGTGCCTCTGAGTCCTTAAGCCTAAGAAATTCGGAGAGTACCAGCACTTCAGAGAGCTTGAGCCAGAGTGAAAGCGAGTCAACGTCGACCAGTCTTAGTACTTCGACTTCGACCTCGACCTCCTTAAGTGAGGCACAGATTCCAGTACCTGCACCAACACCTGTTCCGACGCCGACTCCAACGGTTGCTACTCCAACTCCGGCAGCACCCGCAGCTCCTGCACCGCTGCCCTTACAGGTTACCGGTGGTAATATTGTGACACCTGGCGGAAATATCAATCTGACGCCGCAGGCAAATGCCAACCCTGCCCAGGCTCAGGCTCCTGCAGCAGAGGATCAGTTGGTTGAGAATCAGGAAATTGAGACTCCTGCAGCAAATAAGAAGCTGGATAAGGACAGCGGAAAACGCTGGATCTGGTGGTCCTGGCTTCCTCTGGCAGGCGTCATTGCCTCCATCATTGATAAAATCATTCCGAAAAAAGATGAGGAGGAAGAGAAAGATAACAAGAAAAAAGAGGATGAAGATCAGAAAAGATAAGCATTGAGCTTAGAACAAACCATTGGAGGTACGGATTGAGATGGGCAGCAGAGAGAGGACAAATGAATTGGGAAAGCGTCTGCTTTTCACAGTCTTTGTGCTTGCTCTCTACCTCATCGGCCGATCCGTACCTCTTTTTGGTATTGAAAAGACGGATGCCTCTCATCAGAGTGCCGATCGAATCCTCTTTTCTATCTTGAATGGTGATGTGTCCAGGACATCCATCCTGGCGCTTGGAATTCTGCCTTACATGAATGCTTCAATTCTTGTTATGTTTCTTACGGCCTTCCGGTCGGAAGGCGCTCGTCGACATTTATCAGGACGGAAGACAAAGCGCTTGCAGGGGGCTGCGACATTAGGATTCACCTTGGTTTTTGCTTATTTCTATTCCGGTCAGTACCAATACAGGAGAGATCTTATGCTTCTTCGGATCCCTGTCCTTCTGGAATTGGCGGGAGGCGCCCTCTTCATTGCCTGGATCGCTGATCGAAACAGGGAGAAAGGAATCGGTGATATGGCACCGATTTTCATTCTGAATCTTTTATTCAGTTTCGGGAATAGCTTGCACAAGGCACCGCTTCACCAGTATCCCAAACTTTTCCTGGTCAGTCTCCTGGCAGTTGGGATAACGCTTTTTCTGGAGAATCATTTCTTAAGGATTCCTTTAATGAGAGTCAGTATCTATAATACACATAGCGAGAATAGCTATATCGCTTATAAATATAGCCCCGTCTCTACGATGCCTGTCATGTTCGCAACATCCATTCTTTTTCTGGTTCGTCTCCTTTTCCAGGGCTTGATCTTGATCGGCGTCAAAGAGGAGGGATTTCTTACATTAGCATCCGATCTGACCATTGGGAATCCTTTGGGTGATCTGTTTTATCTATTGATCATTGTTTTGATGTCGATCGCTTTCTCCTTTCTTATCTTGAAACCGGGAGAAATGGCAGATCAGCTCCTTCGAAGCGGGGACTGCATTCCGGGAGTCTATCCGGGAAAGAAAACTATGGGATATCTGGCCAGACGGGTACTGGGACTGGCCCTTTTGAGTGGAAGCTTTCAGGCCCTTTGTTTGGGAGTATCCCTAGGATTGTCCTACAAGGGACAACTTACACCAGCTTTAGCTCTCTTCCCATCCAGCATAATGCTGTTTACGGGCTTCCTTACGAATATTGTGAGGGAGATCAGTCACTATTATCGCTTTGATTCTTATCGGTTTTTTCTTTGAATAGAGGGAGAGAGTTATGCTTTACTTTATCCCGGCCTGGTATGATGAAAATCAATGGAGAGAAAGGGAAGAGGTCTGGTATCTGCCGAAGACATCCATGGAGGCAGATGATACAGCTAAGGAGATACAGCTTTTTTATAGAAGAAACCTATGTCCGCTGAAGATCATTCTCCTCTCATCGGCGCCGAATTTCCGACATTTTCTCCATCGGCTTGGCCTGATCCACGTGGAATATTGGTCTATATTTGATGCGATGCAGTGCATACGGGGAAAGCAATTAAACAGTTTTTCCTACTATGACCTGGCATGGCCTGAGGGGACCGAATTCCACTTGACTCCATTTGCAACCATTGCAAGTCTGCATGGAGAACGCATTGCCTTGATTCAATTCGGGGAGGGCGGGAATCTGATCCGGATCGAAAGATATGAGGAGGGAAAAGAGGTCAGTGAAATTTCCTATGACGACCGGGGTTTTATTTCCTCCATTCGTACGCTGGATCAGGGGAAAGTGATTCGTGAAGATTTTCTGGATAACATGGGTAAGGTTCGTTTTTCTCTGCTTTCAGGAGGAATGGTAGAGATCAATTCAGATCTCCCTTTCTATGAATTGGAAACCGGAAGCAGGCGGATCCAAAAGAGTTATCAAAAGCTGCAATATGCATCCTTAGAGGATGTCATTGGGGAGGTTTTCTCTTCCTATTTGGAACAGCTGGATGCAGAATCGATTTTCTGTATCGCCAATCATGATCGGCACGCAGCACTCTTACAGAAGGCATTGAAAAAAAGAAAGACCATCGTGACGGTATATGAAGCCAGGAAAAAGGTTTGCAACAGTCAGGTCGCTATGGATTTTCTGGCCGGGGCAGATCAGATCATTACGGATTCGGAGGAAAATGAGAAAATCGTTCGGCAAGCTCTCATCCGGAAGGGAATACCGGAAGATTTTTTTGGCCATCGGATCAAAAGAATTTCTCCTTTTTCGGTTCGCCATGAGACAAGTCTTTGTCAGACTCTTCCGGTAAAGAATCTGCTGCTTCCTGTGGATCTGCTTTCGGAAAGCGACTTTCAAGAGGCCATCCTTCAGCTTGCATTTTTTCTCAAGACGCATCCTTCCGTCCGGGTTCATCTCTTCACAAGAAGTGCCGAGTACTGGGCAGAGGGGAGGATTTTGAACCGGGTGGAAGGGATCCTTTCCAAGGCTTCTTTCCCGCCGGAATGGTCAATTCAGGAGGACTCCTCGGCAGAAAACAGGACAGAGGAAGGAGGATCCTCCCAGAAATTTTTTGCTGATGTTTGTCGGGACTCTATGTCGATCCATCGTTGTATGCTCTTGCAGAGAGTCTTAGTGGATCTAAGTAAGAGACCGGATCAGTTTCTTCAGGTTTCTGCTGTCAGTCTGGGAATTCCTCAGATCTGTAAGGGGAAAACGGTTTTCTTGGAAGATGGTCAGAATGGGATCCTTTTGAAAAAAATGGAGGATCTGCCATCGGCTCTGTCTTATTATCTGGATCAGCTGTCTCATTGGAATGATGCCAGAGTCCTTGCCTATCGTCTGGGAGAACGCTATTCGTCAGAGGATATCGAAAAAAGCTGGAAGGAGGTCATAGCCGGTCTTGATTAGTATTCGAGTGCTTGCCTATTTGAATCAGGAAACCATCCGGGGGATGACATATCCGGAGGGCTGTGAATGGACCTTTGATCCTTCTCTAGAGAAATTAGAGGGAGAAAGGGAAGAATATGATGTTTGCCTGGTTGGTCATCCTCTGACCGACAGAGAGTGCGACTTACTCATGTCCCGGGTAAGAGCATACAGTCTCTTCTTTCTTTCAGATCTTACTATGACTGATAAAATGCAGCATTTATTGCAATGCCGGGTAGGGACTATGCTTTCATCAGAGGACTTAGAGAATTTTCTAGAAGAGGATCTGAGAGATTATTTTCATAAGCCTTACGGGCAGAAAGTTTCTTTATCCAGTCTGGAGATCTCTCCTTTCTTTCAAGGCCGGATCCATTGGGAAGGTATGACAGAATGTCAGTTGGAGGGAGACTTCGGAGATGATCTGCAGCAACTGGCTTTCTGGAGGATGAATATGCCGCTTTATTCGGATCAGCCCCTGGAGATCTGGTTTGAATACGATCGAAGTGAATCTGCAGAGATCGTTCTTGAAGTGGAATTATATGCCGGGGATGAAGAAGCAAGTCTTCTGGATCAGTGGACTTTATCTGAAGAGGATCTGAAATCCCCCTATGTCCTGGAAAGCATGAATAGTGGTTATCTATTCTTCCATCTGAAGGCCAGGGGAAAGGGAAGGATCTCTATCATTTCTCTTCATATTCGATTTTCCCGGCATAAGAAGGGACTTTTCCTTCCGGGAGGGCAACGCTTTGTGACCAAAGGGAAAGAGGAGTTCTTCTATTATTTTGATCCCGGCGACTGTAAGCCTCCGCTTTCTGTCTACTTTTCCGGCTATCGTACGCAAGAAGGATTTGAAGGATATTATATGCTTAGAAAGCTGGGCTGTCCCTTTCTTTTGATCAGCGATCCCCGGCTGGAGGGAGGAGCCTTCTATCTGGGAGATCAGGAATATGAAGAGGGGATTCTCTCTGTGATCGATCATTATCTCGATTTTCTGGGGTTTGATCCTAAAAATCTGATTCTGTCCGGCATGTCCATGGGCACTTTTGGTGCTCTCTATTATGGAACTTACTTGAGGCCGGCTTATATCATTCTGGCAAAACCTTTGGAGAATCTTGGAGCAATCGCACAGGCAGAACGGCTGGAGCGACCGGGGGGCTTTCCAACCTCTCTGGATGTTCAGTGGAAACGGATGCATTCCCTGAGTCGGAAAGATTCGGATGAGATGGATCAGAGCTTTTGGAAACGGTTCAGTAGTGCAGACTGGTCCAAAACAACATTTTCGGTTGCTTATAAAATAGAAGATGATTATGACAGGTCAGGTTATCAAGACCTCCTTCTTCATTTGAGAAGCAATGGGGTGAGGCTGATCGGTCAGGGACGTCATGGCCGCCATAATGATAATTCCGGTGAATCCATCTCCTTCTTTCTTCGCCAGTATCGAATGATTTTGAGAAAGAGATATGGCCGAAAGGGGTTGGATCTTTCTTGACGGATGGGCCTTAACCTTCAGATCGATAGAAAGCGAAAAAAAGGATGGAAGCATTATCCTGGAGAATTTTTTGGAACAATTATTTTTATGAGTCCTATCTCTATGGTTCCAAAGTAGATTTTGTAAAAAAAGATGAGGTCCATTATAAAAATGACCTGATGCCGCCCGGGACTGTAATTAAGACCTGGAGATCCCGTACCAATTTCCAGGCAGATAAGACGGAACCGACACTTCCTTTAATTGACGGGGAATCCGGCTATTCTTTTCAGTTGAACTGTGATTCGGATGTCGCAGGCGGTCTACAGCTTCGCCTTACATTTTATGACAGGAACGGTCAGAAAATTGGAGAAAAGGTCATGAGAGAACGGGAGATGATCCTTCAATGTCCCATACAGACTTATAATTATGACGTCTCTTTGATCGGAAGCGGGGCGCACGAGTTTTGTTTTCATTATATAGAAATCACGGAGCTGACAGATTAGTATTTTGATCGTTTCAATTATTCCGGTATGCAACAAGAGAAGGGCAAATATTACTTATGAAGAGGAAACTTTTCCGTCTGCTTCACGAGGTCCGATCCTATGCCGGTCAGATGGCAGGACTGTCGGATGCAGACTTACAAGAAAAAACAGAAGAATTTCGTCAGCGCCTGCTTCAGGGGGAGACAACGAATCACCTTCTGCCGGAGGCCTATGCCCTGGTTTGTGAAGCAGATCAAAGGATCCTTGGCATGGCACCTTTTGATGAACAGGTCCTGGCTGCCATTGCCATGCATCTTGGCTACCTGGTCGAGATGAATACCGGCGAAGGAAAGACCCTGACCGCGACCATGCCGCTTTATCTCAATGCACTGACAAAAAAGAGTACGATCCTGGTTACAGCGAACGAGTATCTGGCCGAGCGGGATGCCAAAGAAATGGGGCCGGTTTATCGTTTTCTGGGTCTTACGGTGGAAGCAGGCGTTTCCCATGAGGGAAATCAGAAACAAGATACTGCCTGGAAGAGGAAAAACTATCAGGCAGACATCCTTTATACCACGCATAGTGCGCTCGGCTTTGACTATCTCATGGAACATTTGGTTCGACGGCCGGAAGACCGCTTTTTACGGGATTTCTATTTTATTATCATCGATGAAGCGGATTCAGTCCTTCTGGATGCAGCTGAGACGCCTCTGATCATTTCAGGGGCTCCCAGGGTCCAGTCCAATCTCTATGCGATAACGGATCAATTCACCAAGACTCTTCGTCCAAAGGAGGAGTTTCATGAGGAGGATCGGGATGTCTGGCTGACAGAAGAGGGAAGTCACTATGCCGAGACCTATTTCGGCATTCCCATGCTGTATCAACGGCAATATTATGAACTCTACCGTCATCTGAATCTGGCTCTCCGGGCGAATGAAAAGATGGTGAAGGAGAAGGATTATGTCGTTTCACCGAAAGGAGAGATCGTTCTCCTGGATAATGGAAGCGGCCGGCTGATGGAAGGCATGCGTCTCCAGGGAGGACTCCACCAGGCAGTAGAACAGAAGGAAGGACTTCCATTAAGTCAGGAACAAAGAGCCATGGCATCGATCACCTACCAGAATCTCTTCCTTTTATTTCCGCATATGTGCGGTATGAGTGGCACTATGTATGATGCCAGGAAGGAATTACGGGAGGTTTACCATAAGACTGTAATACGGATACCGCCCCACAAACCGAGTCAGCGTGCGGATCTGCCGGACCTTTTCTATAAGACTTCAGAAGAAGAATTTCAGGCAGCGATAGCGGACTGTCAAAAAAGATATAAAAAGAAACAGCCGGTCTTGATCGTTACATCGATCATACGGGATAGTGAGAAGATCTCAAGAGCTCTTTTTGAACTTGGTATTCCGCATAATGTTCTAAATGCCAATAACAGTTACTGGGAAGCAGAGATCATCAAGAACTCCGGTCAGATGGGAGCGGTCACAGTTTCCACTGGTATTGCAGGACGGGGAACCGACATCCGCTTGGGAGAGGGAGTGGCGGAACTTGGAGGTCTGGCTGTCATCGGGGTCGGCCGCATGGCCAATATCCGCCTGGAAAAGCAGGCTCGGGGACGGGCTGGACGACAGGGAGACCAAGGGAGCAGTCGTTTCTATGTCTCATTAGAAGATGAAACGATTCGAACAGGCGTTGGCGATGATATGGAAGAACGCCTGCTGAAAAGGCACTGGTCAAAAGCTCATTTACGGCGCTATATCAACGGCGTACAAAAGGACTCCGCTTTCCGTACTTTTCAAGCCAGGAAACAGGCCGTGGACTATGATAAGGTTCTGAAACGGCAGCGTGAGGTCTTCTATGATGCGAGGACCAGGCTTTTGAATCAGGAAACGGTGAACCGTGAGATCATTGACAGGCTTACTTTTGATAATTTGAAGGCTTTTCTTAAATCGTTTGGAAGAAAAGGACCGAACCAGTGGGCTATGAACCGTTATGTTCTGGACAATATGTCCTATCAGATCCAGGCGGACCGCATTCGTGCGGATCTGCCCAAGGCCAAGATCCTTCGGAATCTGGTGGCTTATTATAGAGATCTTCTTCGGGAAAAACTGGAACATCTCCCGCAAGGTGTTTTACAGGAAGACTTTATCCGGGAAGCGGTTTTTCTGGCCATTGATCAGATCTGGATCGAAGAAGTGGATTATCTGCAGCAGCTCCAGTATGTCACGATGACAAGGTCCAGCGCCCAGCTGAATCCACTTTATGAATACCAAAGGGAAGCTCTTAGGGCCTTTCGAGAGATGGAGGATGAAATGAAATTACAGATCATGAGAAATATTCTGCTGGGGGAACCCTATCTGGACAGTAATGGAAAACTTGCCATCAACTTGCCATGAAACCGGTCGTCTCATTCCATGGAACTGTTTTTTTGCAATGAGACGGACCGTTTGTGTGCAGTGATAGGAAAAAGGTGAGAAAATGATATACAATTTTAACCTCGGCATCGGATGGGCCTCCAGCGGAGTCGAATACGCTCAGAGTTATCGGGCTCGACTTTTTCGAATGAACCATCAGAAGGCCCGCTTTATCTTTACCGATATGTTTCCAAGGGAAAATATCGAGCATATGACGAAGAATATTGGTTTCTTGGATGAGGAAGTGATCTGGCTTTATACCTTCTTCACCGATCAGATGATCGAGCCTGTCAGTTTCCGGAAGCAGGATCTGGAAGAGACCTTCGCTGATCCTTCTTTTACTTTTCAGAGGGAAGGAAAAATTGCTCATTACAATTTCTCCGGTCATAATAATTTCTATCGGGTCTACTTCACCGATGAGGTACATGATCTGGTTCATCGGGTCGAATATGTCTCCCGAGGATTTCTGATTCGAAAGGATTATTTCACCTCGAGACTTATTTATTCGGAATACTATGCGCCTAAGGATGGGAAAGCCCGTCTCTACCTCCGTCGATTCTTCCAGAAAGACGGATCGATCGCCTATGAGGAGATCCTGGATGGAGAAGATGAGACCAATGCCATCTTCCAGTTCTCGGATCAGATCTGCTATGGTAAACAGGAGTTTGTGGCTTATTTCGTCCGAAAGCTATCCCTGACGGCAGGGGATACCGTCATTATCGACCGAACCACCGGGATCGGAGAGGCTATTTTGGAAAATGCAGGCCCTGCCCGGGTCGGCATTGTCATCCATGCAGACCATTACAGTAAAAATGCGACGAATGCGGACTATATTCTCTGGAACAATTATTATGAATATGATTTTGCCATGTACCGGCATATTGATTTTTATATCACGGCAACCGAGGTCCAGAATCGGACTTTGCGAGAGCAGTTTTTGCATTATGTCGGACAGGAACCCAATGTCTGGACTATACCGGTCGGGGCACTCCCGGAATTGAAAAAGCCTAGGCTGCCCCGGCGCAAACATGCCATCATAACGGCCTCCCGTCTGGCCAGGGAAAAACATATCGACTGGGCCATCCAGGCGGTAGTCAGAGCCAGGGAGAAAATCCCGGATCTGACGTTTGATATCTACGGCGTCGGTGGTGAAGAGAAAGCCCTGAAAGACTTGATCGAATCATGTAAAGCGTCTTCCTATATCCGGCTTATGGGGCAGGCAGATCTGAAGGAAGTCTATCAGGAGTATGAACTCTATTTATCGGCTTCGATGAGCGAGGGCTTCGGTCTCTCAGTCATGGAGGCAATCGGATCCGGGCTCCCGGTCATTGGTTTCAATGTCCCTTATGGGAATCCGACTTTCGTAAAAGAGGGGGAGAATGGGTATCTGATTGATCCGGAAGCTTTGCTCACAAGCCCCATGAAGATTAAAGCCTTGGCAGAAAGGCTTGTTCTCTTTTTCCGGGAAGACAAGTGGGAGCAGATGTCAGAGATGTCGTATCAGAAAGCAGAGAATTTCTTGGAAGAGGAGGTGAGAAAACAATGGCTGGCATTACTGCAATAGCTTCCCTGCAAAAACCGGAGCAGGGGATTCTTCTTCTTGATCATATGGATGATGCGGCGAAGAGATTAAAAGATTCCTTTCGTATGGCGGGATTCCAAGGCCTTGTGATCTCTTGCAGCGGAGCAGATTTTCTGCCGGAGGATGTCGTCTCTCCCTATCAATATTTCTGCCATCGTATCAGGGGACAGGAAAGGAGGAGAGATGCCTTGGTGATGGGGGAAAACAAAAACCGGCCCCGTTACTTTAATGAAGTCAATCGCCCGGATTATTGGGAGATCTCTGGTAATAACACGTCCGCTGAGATTCATGAACGACAACATTTGCGTGGGCGGATCCACTATCTGTCCGGTCAGGGAAGCCGTCTGGTCCGATTTGTAGATTGGCTGGATCCGAATGGAAGACTTCGATCCCGGGATCACTATGACGAGAGAGGCTTCTTGTCGGGGCGGTCTATATTTGACAATAAAGAAAAGATGATTCAGAGGTCCTGGTTGGATCCGGAGGGAAGGACATGTATCACGGAAAATAATGTGACTGGGGATACGATCCTGAACTGGAAAGGGAAGGTCTTCTTTTTCCGGGAGCGGGCGGATTTTCTGCTCTTCTTTCTGAAAGAGATTGGGGAGACCGGGGATCGGATCTTCTATAATTCTTTGTCGATTCCTTTCTTTGTTTCAGAGCGTCTGCGTCGGCCCGGTAAGGAGGATATTCTTTTCTGGCAGGAGGGTAGAAGACCGGATATTCCGGGTAATATGAAGATCATTCTGACTGGGAAGTCGAATCATACCCGGCGGATCTATGTTCAAAACCAGGAGAGTTATCAGGCTTTGCTGGATCTCGGCGCATCGAAAGACATCCTGCGGCCTCTGGGCTATTTACAAAAATATGAGAGGAAGAGCCGCCATGGTCTTGATATTATGATTTCGACCAATTCCGATCAGATCCGTAATATTAGGGAGATCGTTCGGGCTATGCCGGGAATGCATTTCCATATTGCTGCGATCACGGAGATGTCGAATGTTTTGCTTGGCCTGGAGGAAGAGCCGAATGTTACTCTTTACCCGGGGGCTTATCCAAAGACTTTTGACAAGTTATTTTCCTTCGCAGATTACTATCTCGATATTAATTATGGAAACGAGATCATGGATTCCTGTCGAAGGGCTTTTGAAAACAACATGCTGCTCCTGGGATTCCGGGATACCTTACATGCACCGGGGTATCTGCCCAAAGCACATGTTTATGATAAATGGGAAGACTTGACAGCAATGCTTCAACAATGCATGGAGTCAAAAGAACGGTTGGACCGAGAACTAGCCAAGCAGAGAGAAGCCCTGTCAGGCGGAAGTCTTATGGAATATCAGAGTATTCTGATGTGACAGGCAATGCATAGAGCATTGTCAAAAGCAATGGAAAAGGTAGTGTACAAGGAGGAAAAAATATGTTGGACTTTCTAAAATCAATTTTATTCGGCAAAAATCAAAATGACATCATGATCATCATTTTTCTGGAGTGGATGCTGGCTATCTATGGAATCGGTATGACAGTTGCATCCAAACGTCTCTGGGCAAAGATCATCAATCTGATCCTGACCGTTCTTTGGGTGGTTTGTGCCATCTTGAATATGGTTTATAACCTGTGACCGCAGAGACGGAATCGGCATACTTCTGGTAGAAAATAATGGCATTGAGTCATCTGCATTGGAAGGAAATGCGACTAAGACCATAGAAATAACTTGCAGCCAAGGCCATGGAAATCAATGCAGCAAAAGACCACGGAAATCGATTTAGCCAAGACCATGGAAATCAATGCAGTAAAAGACCATGGAAATCGATTCAGCCAAGACCATGGAAATCAATGTAGCAATAGACCAAGTGTCGGTCATTGGATATCAATTGGCTGTTGTCAAGCTTACCGGTAGATGAAATCGATATATGGAATTTTCTCCAAAATATTGCGTAAATTAGGTCCTCTTGATAGCAATCATTTTATCTGGATTTCATATATCGATATCTGCCGTAAAAACCGCCTTGATGAACAGGTGAAGTATGCAAATAAATGTAGGAAATTTCATATATCGATATCTGCTGTGAAGATCACCTTGATGAAAAGGTGAAATTTGACTCATTTTCAAAAGAGCCCCCCTTATTCCAAGATTGAATTCACTTAAAATTAAGTATATGATAAGAAAAGCAATTCCTTTGACAGAAAATGCAAACTACCCCCAAAGAAATTTTGAAAGGACATTTTGGTGAGACCCGGTGATTTATTAAGACGATCCCGTGTCAGATTTTTGTCATCGATTCTCCTTTTTTGCCTGTTTTTTGTGGCCTGTAGCTCGAAATCAAAACCGATCGGTCATTCTCCGACGGAGACGGGCAAACAGAGCGCCGGTAAGGTGGATTCAAATTCCACGCATTCCGGGGGAAAACGGGAAACTGTGACAAATATTCTTATGACGGAGACCCCCGGTCTTACGGTCTGGACAGGGTCTGACGGGAAAATACAAGTGGACGCATCCAATACAAAAAAGGGCTATGTATGCGTCAAATATACAGGGACTGCGGACCGGGTCCAGGTGCAGATGACCAATCCGGATGGAAGCCGAAACCCCTATCCTCTGCAAATCGGATCCTTTGAAGGCATTCCTCTGACCGGCGGCGACGGAAACTATTCGATCCAGGTTCTGGAGCATGTGAGCGGAAAGACCTATGCCATCGGCTTATCGCAGACCTTTGATGTTCAGCTGGAAAATGAGTTTACGCCTTATCTTTATCCCAACCAGTACTGCGATTATCGGGCGGACGATCAGGCAGTCAAAAAAGGACAGGAGCTGTCTGACCGGTCTTCGGACGATCTCGATTTTATAAGAAATGTATACCACTTTGTTATAAAAACCATAAAATACGACGATGCTTTGGCTGAGAATATTCCTTTGAATTATCTGCCGGATCCGGATACGACCCTGAAAACAAAGAAGGGGATCTGCCTGGATTATGCAAGTCTGACCGTGGCCATGCTTCGGTCACAGGGAGTGCCGACCAAACTTGAGGTCGGTTATTCCGGCTCTGTCTACCATGCCTGGATCTCGGTCTGGACCAGGGAGACCGGCTGGATCGACGAGGCCATCCGCTTCGACGGAAAAGACTGGACTCTTGTGGATCCGACGCTTGGAGCCAACAATTCGGCATCCTCGGTAAAGAAATACATCGGAGACGGCAAGAATTACACGCTGAGCTATAATTATTAGAATCGTTGATGAGGAAGATTATGAATAAGAATCAGATGAGGAATCCGCTGTTTGCAGATTTTCCCGAGCAAATGGCCCAGGTTCTGGAAGCCGGCATGACACCGGAAACGGGCATCCGCATTTTACGGAAAGATGCAAAGAAAGAGGAAGATCAAGAGATCCTGGATCGAATGCTTGAAATCTTAGAGGTTGGAGGCGATCTGTCCGAAGCCATGAAAGCTGCCGGCATTTTTCCGGACCGCATGATCCGATCCGTCCGCCTGGGCGAGAGAACCGGCCACCTGGATTCGGTCCTGCTTCGCCTGAAAGAAGACGATGACAGAGAATATGCCTTGCGAAGAAGCGTAAGGAATGCAGTTTTTTATCCTTTTCTCATTACTTTTGCCATGACTATAATTCTGGCTCTGGTCCTGATTTTTGTCATGCCGGTCTTTCGGAGTGCATATTCTGGTCTTGGCATGGAAATGACCGGCCTGCAGAGAGTTTTATTGAATCTTGGCGTCTTCCTGGGTCAATATGGCCTTTTCCTTCTGCTTCTTCTGATTCTTGTCTTTCTTTTCCTGATTGCTTTCCAGCTTCGGAAATCTAAGAATACAGCGGATCTTGGAGCCGGTGTCTTCTGGGGCAGCAAAGAGGATCGGAAAAACCTCTATGTCTGCCGTCTGACCGGCATCCTTTCTATGGCCGCATCAACCGGCCTCTCTGGTGAAGAGGGCCTTCTCATGGCAGAGGAAGCCGAGCCGGACAGTGAATTTCTGCCCCTTCTTCAGAAATGTAAGGCTTCCCTGGAAACGGGAGCCAGTCTTTCGGAAGCCTTAAGAGAAAGTGGCTTCTATGACCGCCGGGATCTGAGAAGGATCACGATTGCAGAGACAACCGGAAGTCTGGATCAGACCTTCAATGAGATCGCAAATGACTATCAGGAAAAGGTAGACGAAGCTGCGGTCAGAAGAGTGAATCGGGTGGAACCCATCATGATCGCCGTTCTTTCCGGTGCGGCGGCTTTGATCCTGATCTCTGTCATGCTTCCCATGCTTTCTATTTTGAGTACGCTTTAAAGGAGATGCCATGACGGAAACCGGTAAAATAGAGAAATTGCAGCTGTGTAAAGTCCTGGTCTATATTTCTCTTCTGGTCTTCTTTGTCTTTGCCTTATTTTCCTTCTCGAAAGGGGATGAAAAGAGAGAAAAGGCGACTCTTAAGAGGGCGGTCAATGAAGAGATCACAGCTTATTATGCGAGAGAAGGAAGCTATCCTTCGGACCTTTCGGTTCTCGAGAAGCAGTTCGGTCTGACCTATGACAAGAAGCGTTTTCAGGTAAATTATTCCTTGCGCGGGTCGAATATCCGGCCTTATGTAACGATCGTGGATCGGGGGAGGTAAGAGATGAAAAGAAAGGAAACGGTATATCTGACGCATTTTTTTCCGACTCTGGTCTTTCTCCTTTTGATCTTTCTCTCTGCTTATCTGACACTTTTCGGCATCCGCTTTTTTCAGAGAACCAATCAGAAGAGCAGGTCCGGATTTCAAACAGAAACGATCGATGCTTATCTGAGACAGAAGGTTCGAAGCCATGACAGTCAGAATGAGGTTCAGATCATATCATTCGGCGATTCGGATGCCCTTCAGCTGTCGGATGAGGTCAATGGAAGTTCTTATCGGACCATCCTCTATCTCTATCAGGGAAAATTGATGGAAATGTATGCAGGAAGCGGGGCGAATCTGTCGCCTCAGGCAGGAAATGAGATCGCAGAGCTCTCTTCCTGGAAAATGAGGATGGAAAAGGACCGGCTCTTATGCTGTGAATTAAAGGACGACAAGGGCAGGAGCCGGACCATCTATATCCCTGTAAGAACAGGGGGTGATGGCCAATGAAATTTTGGGATGATCAAGGCTATCAAAAAGAAGGGAAGCAAAACCGCTATTCCTGGCTCTTCCTCCTGGAAATCACTCTGGTTCTTTTGATTCTGGTCTTTGGACTCGGCGTCATTCTAAGGGTCAATTTGAAAGCCAGGGAGCTTTCCGGGGAGGCAGAGGATCAGGGAATTGCAGATCGATGGATTCAGAATACAGATGCCCTGATCCGGGCTTCTGATTCCGAAGAAGAATTTCTTCAATTTTTGAAAAAAACCTATCCGGATTGTGAGATCCAAAAGAGCCTTCGAGGGCAGGACCGGCTCATTCGGATGGAGGATTCAGATTCGAAGAAGGATACTGCCTTTCAGATTCAGATCAATTACCGATTGGATAAGGATGGAATGCTTCATGGACGAATCTCGGTCTTGAAAGAAGCTGCCAAAGAAGCTTCTGGGAATTCTGTATTGAAAAAGAAGAATTCCGGGAAAAAGATCGACCAGGAAGAGATCCGCCATTATTTTTCGAAGGAAGATGGTCGATATGAAGAATAGAAAATCTGCAGTTGCCGGAGTCTACCGACTCGGGCTTCCACTTTTATTTTCGGTTTACATTTTACTAAGTCTTATCACCTTATCGGTTTTATCGCTGATCACATCAAGACAATCCCTTAGGAATGAGAAATTGCAGAAGGAATCCAGACAGGCATATGTTGTCGCGGAAAATCAGGCAGAAGAGAAACTAAGAGATCTGAATCAGGACGCAGGGGCAGGCAAGGAAGAAGCGAAAGTTACTTTTTCCATTCCGGTGAGCCCAAAGGAAAAACTGGAAGTTATGGCGGTCCGGCCGGACGGAGGAAGTTCCTATGAGATCCGGGAATGGAAAACCATTTCGTCTGAGGAGACAGGAGAGGATACCGTGAAGGGTATGCCTTGGGGGAAGGAGAAATAATGGCAGAAAGAGCAGATAATATCTTACAAACTGCCGTGAAAGAGGGGGCGACAGACATTTTCATTGTCGCCGGCCATGCCGTAACCATGCGGCTTCACGGGCGGATCTCGGCAGATGGTAATCTGACAGAGAATGCCTTAAATGCAACGGACTGCGAGGATCTGATCCGAGAGATCTACACACTAGCAAAGAGACCCATGGACTTACTTCTCAAAGAGGGAGATGATGATTTCTCCTTCTCTGTGAAAGGGCTGTCCCGTTTCCGGATCAATGCATATAAGCAGAGAGGGTCTCTGGCAGCTGTGGTCCGTGTCATAACCTATGAGATTCCGAATGCAGAGAAACTCCATATTCCAAAACAGGTGATAAAGCTCGGAGCATTAAATAAGGGCATGGTCCTTGTGACCGGGCCTGCCGGAAGCGGAAAGTCCACGACTCTGGCCTGCATTATCGACGATATCAATCGCAATATGGCCCGGAATATCATTACCCTGGAAGATCCGATCGAATATCTCCATAAGCATGATAAGAGTCTGATCAGTCAGAGAGAAATTCATATCGATACGGAGAGTTATCTGACCGGACTGCGATCGACCCTCCGTCAGAGTCCGGATGTGATTCTTTTAGGAGAAATGCGGGATTATGAAACGATTGCAACAGCCATGACGGCGGCGGAGACCGGCCATTTAATCTTCTCTACCCTGCATACCATGGGGGCTGCGAATACCATAAACCGGATCATAGATGTCTTCCCGGCCGAGCAGCAGAGGCAGATTGCGGTTCAGCTTTCCATGGTCCTTACGGCTGTGATATCCCAGCAGCTGATCCCCACTGTGGATGGGGATCTGCTTCCGGCATTTGAGATTATGATGGTGAATCCGGCTATCCGCAATATGATCCGGACCGACAAGATCTTCCAGATCGATGCGGTGATCGCCGGTGACAGAGAAATGCAGACCATGGACAATTGTCTTTTGGACTATTACCGGGCAGGCAGGATCACGAAGGATACCCTGATGGAGAAGGCGTCTCATCCGGAGAATCTGGAGAGAAAATTGTAATAAATAGAAGTTTCGGGAAAGGATAAAAACAAGGAAATCGTATGGCAGGAAGTATGAAGGAAAAATATGAGACGCTGTCCGCAGTCGTTTTGAGAGACCTGGCGAAGAGCAGGGGAATCCGCGGAATCTCCCGACTGAAGAAGGACGAGCTGATCGAGGTGATGCTGAAGCAGGATGTCATTGATGCAGAGGCGAAGAAGGCAAAAGCCAAGGACGAAGAAGCCAAAAAGGCGGATGCCAAGAAGGCAAAAGCCAAGGACGAAGAAGCCAAAAAGGCGGATGCAAAGAAGGCCGAAGCAGAGAAGACTGAGACAAAGAAGGCTAATACTTCGACTGAGCCGAAGGCAGAAGAGAAAAAGGCAGAAGCCGGGACAAAGTCAAAGACTTCCAATACGGATATAGACAAAAACCACGAAAAGGCAGAAAAGCCGGAAGTAAAATCAGAGACGGAAGCAGAGATAAAGAAGCCGGAAACAAAAAAGAGAGGAAGAAAACCGAAAGCTGAGAAAAATGAGAAGGGCCGAAAGAAGCGGACCGAACGGCAGGTGACAGGAAAGCGAAAGAAGGGAGAGGATCATCCGGCTTCTCATTCCAAGACTGATAGAATTCCTGCCGCCCACCCACAATCCGGAGAGATTCCTCTTGCTCATAAGAAAACGGAGGCTGTTTCCCCGGCACATGCAAGGGTGGAGCCTGCTGCGGCCGGTCCTAAGCCGGAGACAGAGCAAAAGGCCGGGGACAGTAAGGAAAAACAGGCGGAAAGCCAGAGAGAAGTGATGACCCCTTCCCACCGGGAGGAAAGCCGGGCAGAACGCCAGGCTGCCAGAGACGAGAAGGCGGCAGAGGAGATCTCCCAGTACAGAGACGCGAAAGCAATTTCCGGAATTCTGGAAATTATGCCGGAGGGTTATGGTTTCCTTCGCAGCGATAATTATATGCCGGGTGAAAATGATGTCTATGTATCACCTTCTCAGATCCGCCGCTTCAATATGCGGACCGGTGATGTGATCACCGGAAAGACCCGGAAGAATAATCCAAATGATAAATACGGGGCACTTCTCTTCGTGGACACCATGAATGGGATGAATCCGGACCAGGCATCACATCGGTCTAAATTTGAAGACATGACCCCCATCTTTCCGAATGAGAGGATTCGGCTGGAATATGAGGGTTGCAGCCCGGCGATGCGGATCGTCGATCTCTTTTCTCCGATCGGAAAGGGACAGAGAGGCATGATCGTTTCCCAGCCTAAGGCCGGAAAAACGACCCTTTTGAAGGAGGTTGCCAAGTCCGTAAAGATGTCTCAACCGGATATGCATATCATTGTACTTCTCATCGATGAGCGTCCGGAGGAAGTTACGGACATGAAGGAGTCGATTGAGGGCGGAAATGTGGAAGTCATCTATTCGACTTTCGATGAGCTGCCGGAGCACCACAAGCGGGTTTCGGAAATGACGATCGAGCGCGCCAAGCGTTTGGTGGAGCAGGGAAAGGATGTCATGATCCTTCTCGACTCTATTACCCGTCTGGCCAGGGCCTATAATCTTACGGTTCCGCCATCCGGAAAGACTTTGTCCGGTGGTCTGGATCCGACGGCTCTGCATATGCCCAAGCGCTTCTTCGGTGCTGCCCGGAATATGAGAGAGGGCGGTTCCCTGACCATTCTGGCAACGGCCCTGGTCAATACCGGATCCAAGATGGACGATGTCGTCTATGAGGAATTTAAAGGTACCGGTAACATGGAACTGATCCTGGATCGGAAGATGTCTGAGCGGAGGATCTTCCCCGCCATCGATCTGTCCCAGTCCTCGACCAGACGGGATGATCTTCTTTTGTCACGCGAAGAACGGGCAGCTATGGATATCGTACGTCGTGGTCTGGTCAACAACCTGCGGCGGGATGAAGCGACCGAGCAGGTTTTGAATATGCTGACTCATACCAGAAACAATGGGGATCTGGTCAAGCTGATCCTTCGGAAGAGAATGCTGTAAGACAGGAATAATCACAGAAGGAGTTGTAGTTATACTTGAATGATATTCAATATAATTGACGATCAAATCAAATTGCGATAATATAAATACGGAAAAGCTGACTGATACAAGAAAAAGATTGCACAAATGCATTTAAAAAACTTAAAATATCTGTCAATTACGTAAGCTACAAGCCATATAATTAGGAGAGCTTATATGAGTATAAAGAAGCGAAAAAGGATTGTCTTGTTTTTTTTACTCTTACTTATTTTGTTCGTATCATGTCTTGGACTGTTATGGAAGAAAAATACAAAATCTCCATCAAAGCAAGATACGACAAAAGAAAGCGTACAGGAAGAAAGGGAAGAGCGTCCTTTGGAAAATGTCGATGAGGAATATGTCACTAGCCCATCTGATGATCCTTTGAAAACCATGCCTTATGATCAAAACAAAAATTATAAGAAAATATTGATTGAATAGGGAAAACCGTTCATTTCCACTTGCAGACAAGAGATCATGGTGATATACTTAAAAAGCTGTTTCGGGATGTACAGCACGCAGTATGAATTTATTTTTTATAAGAAGAGGTGAAAGTCATGCGTAAGGGAATCCATCCGGATTACTATCAGGCAACCGTAACTTGCAACTGTGGCAACACATTTGTAACCGGTTCTACCAAGGAAAACATCCACGTCGAAGTTTGCTCCAAGTGCCATCCGTTCTATACCGGACAGCAGAAGGCTAACAAGGCTCGCGGACGGATCGAGCAGTTCAACAAGAAGTACGGTTTCGATAACAAATAATCCAATCGTAACATCTGGTCGATCGGGGTTGAGGATTTTCCTCAACCCCTTTTTTCGTCTCTCCATCGCAGTCTCGGCGGTTTGGAAAGCTAAAAAAGAAGAACTGCGGACAGTCTTTGGAGGCTCGTGAAAACTGTGATAGAATGATTATAGTGTCAACAAGTCTGCCACCACGCATGAAAAGCATGCAAGTGGTGTCAACAAGTCGGAAGTCAAAACTATACTCGTAAAACAAAGGAGAAACTCTTGGCAGGTAAAGTATATTCAGGAATCGGCGGTCAGGCGGTTATGGAAGGCGTTATGATGCGGTCCGGTAATCACTATGCCGTCGCAGTCCGCCTTCCGGATAAAAGTATCCATATCGATGAGAAGACAGACAATTTTGATCAGAATCCATGGCTCAAAGTGCCCATTATCCGGGGCATGGTATCCTTCTTCTATTCTCTGGTGACCGGCATTCAGTCTCTGATGACCTCTGCCAATTATTTCGAGGATGATGAGGAAACGAAGACCAAAAAGGCAAAGATGACAGAAGAAGAGAAAAAGAAGATGGAATCCCGGGAACTCTGGGGCAGCTTCGCTTTCTCCCTTATCGTAGCTGTTCTGGTCTTTTTCCTGCTCCCTTACGGCTTGTCCAAGCTCATGGGCAGGCTAATCCCAAACCGCTTTGCGGTGACTGCTCTGGAGGGACTGATCCGGGTTTTGATCTTTCTGGTCTACATTTTACTGATCTCCAGAATGGAAGATATCAAACGGGTCTTCATGTATCATGGCGCAGAACACAAATGTATTAACTGCGTGGAAAATGGCCTGCCCCTGACCGTTTTGAATGTGAAAAAGTCGACCCGCCTTCACAAGCGCTGCGGCACCAGTTTCATTTTTATTGTCATGATCATCAGTATTTTTGTCTTCATGTTCATTCGGTCATCGAATCCTCTGATGCAGATCCTTCTTCGCCTGCTTCTGATCCCGGTCGTGGCCGGCATTTCATATGAATTCATCCGCTGGGCCGGCCGTTCTGAGAATCCGGTGGTGAATCTCTTAAGTAAGCCGGGCCTGGCTTTACAGAAACTGACGACCCGGGAGCCGGACGATGATATGATCGAAGTCGGGATTGCTTCTGTCGAGGCGGTCTTTGACTGGAAGGCCTTTCAGGAAAAGAACAAGGATAAGTTCTAGCGATATGAAATTTTCCGGAATCTTATGGACTTAAAAAAGTATGAAATCAGGGACGATTGGAATTTTATATTTCGCGATATTTGTTCTAGAATGAGAGGTCAATTTGAATTATAGAGAACTGCGGCAGGAGGGAGTCCGTATCTTAAGAGAACATGGGGTCCCGGACCCCGAATTTGATGCCAGGGAGCTCCTTTTTTATGCTGCGGGCATGGACTATTCGACTTATATCCTGAAAGAATCTGAGCCTGCGGATGCCATAGAGACTGCCTATCGGTCTCTCATTAAGCGGCGGGCAGACCGGGTGCCCCTCCAGCATCTGACCGGGGTTCAGGATTTCATGGGATATGAATTTCTGGTATCAAAAGACGTCCTGATTCCCCGCCAGGACACGGAAAGCCTTGTCATTGAGGCAGAAAAGGACCTTTTAAGCCGGACCGGCAGAGTCCGTATCTTAGATCTCTGCACGGGTTCCGGATGTATAATTCTGTCGCTTTATTTGAGAAATAGAGATAAGGTCGGAGAACTTTGCCCGGAGGCGTCGGATCTGTCAAAAAAAGCTCTTTCCATTGCCAGAGAAAATGCGAAGCGACTGGGAGCCGAAGGGAAAATCTGTTTTCATCAGGGAGACCTGTTTGACTTTTGTGATCAAACAGTTTCGAAAAACTATGACATTATCGTCTCCAACCCGCCCTATATTCCATCGGATGTAATTCCGGGACTCATGCCGGAAGTCCGGCTGGGCGACCCTAAGCTTTCCCTGGATGGCGGAGCGGACGGTCTGTCCATCTATCGGCGGCTGATCCCGGGAGCTTATGAGAGACTGAATGACTTGGGATCCCTTTTCCTGGAAATCGGCTTTGACCAGGCAGAATCTGTCACAAAGCTGATGGAAGATACCGGATTTACGGATATAAGAACCGTACAGGATCTGGCAGGGAATGACCGTGTTGTACTTGGAAAGAAAGAGATGAGATAAATGTTTGAACGATTAGATGATTTGATCATGAGATCTGAGGAGATCTTGAATCTCATGAGTGAGCCCGATGTGGCAAATGATTCCAAACGTCTGCAGAAATTGATGAAGGAGCAGGCGGAGATCACTCCCATTGTCGAGACCTATAAGGCCTATAAAGAGAAGGGACAAACGATCGAGGATTCTCTTGCCATGTTGTCCGAGGAGAAGGATGAAGAGATGCGGGATCTGATCAAGGAAGACCTCGCTGAAGCCAGATCCGATCGGGAAAAGCTGGAGAAAAAACTGAAGATTCTTCTTCTTCCCAAGGATCCGAATGATGATAAGAATGTCATTATGGAGATCCGGGCCGGTGCAGGTGGAGATGAGGCAGCACTTTTTGCTGCAGAGATCTACCGGATGTATATGAAGTACATTGACCGGAGAGGCTGGAAGACAGAGCTTTTGGAGTGTGAAGAAACCGGGATCGGCGGTATGAAGAAGGTCAATTTCAAGGTGGATGGCCAGGGAGCCTATTCGATTCTGAAATATGAATCCGGTGTCCACAGAGTCCAGAGGGTCCCGGCAACGGAATCCGGCGGCCGGATCCACACATCGACCTGCACGGTGGCAGTCATGCCGGAAGCCGAGGATTTTGACATTGAAATCAATGAGAAGGACTACCGGATCGATGTCATGCGGGCATCCGGAAATGGAGGTCAGTGCGTCAATACCACCGACTCGGCGGTTCGTCTGACTCATTATCCGACCGGTATTGTGATCTACAGTCAGACCGAGAAGTCTCAGCTGCAGAACAAGGAGAAGGCTTTTGCCCTGCTTCGTACCAAGCTCTATGATCTGGAACTTCAGAAACGGCAGAAAGAGGCTTCGGATGCAAGGCTTTCCCAGATCGGAAGCGGAGACCGTTCTGAGAAATGCCGGACTTATAACTTCCCGCAGGGCCGTGTGACGGATCACCGGATCAATCTGACGCTTTATACCTTGGATAAGGTCATGGACGGCGATCTGCAGGATATCATCGATGCTTTGATGGCTGCTGACCAGGCCAAAAAGCTGACCCGCATGGAAGAAGAGAATTAAAGCAGAGGATTAAAGCAGAGGTTTAAAGAAGAGACAAACAAGGGGAAAGGGGGATTCTATGGCATTACATCTGATCTTAGGAAATCCTGGCAGCGGAAAATCATACCGCATGTATGAGGAATTGATCCGCCAGTCCGGGAAGGAGCCTGACCGAAGCTTCTTATGCGTGGTTCCGGAGCAGTTCACTCTGTCGACCCAGAGTCAGCTTGTTAAGCTTCATCCGGATCATATCCTCAGGAATATCGAAGTTCTCTCCTTTGCCCGTCTGGCCTATCGGATCTTCAGCGAGCTTGGAACCAGGAAACCGGACACTTTGGAAGAAGTCGGGAAGAATCTGGTCCTTCGGCGGGTAGCCGAGAAAAATGCAGACCGGCTGACCGTTTTAAAGAGGCAGTTAAAGAAACCAGGCTATATTTCCGAACTGAAATCTCTGATCTCGGAGCTTCAGCAGTACGA
Organism: Porcibacter vitabionis; assembly: GCF_046263795.1. Taxonomy (NCBI): domain Bacteria; kingdom Bacillati; phylum Bacillota; class Clostridia; order Lachnospirales; family Lachnospiraceae; genus Porcibacter; species Porcibacter vitabionis. The sequence goes on from NZ_JBJYZD010000002.1 coordinate 24,918, forward strand.
TATCCCGGTCGAAACGCTGGATGAAATCGCGAGCCTGTCGGGTTTTCCCCGGGAATTCGAGAAGAAGATCAAGGATATCCGTGTGATCTATCAGGGCTTTCAGGACTTTCTGAAGGATCACTATATCACCCGGGAGGAGATCCCGGATCTTCTCTGCGATGTCATTGAGGAAAGCCGGGTGGCAAGAAATGCGGTCTTCTCCTTCGATGATTTTACCGGTTTTACGCCGGTGCAGAAGAAACTGCTTTATCGGATCTTCTCCATGGCAAAGGATATCTATGTCACTGTCACGATCGACCCCGAACAGGATTATCTTAAGGAGGCAGAGGACAGCGAGCTTTTTGCCATGAGTAAGCGGCAGATCAAAGAGCTTTTAAAGATTGCCAAAGAAACGAATACCATGCTGGCAAGTCCGATTCTCTGCCCGGATCTGCCTTCCCATCGTTTCCGGGAAGACGGTGAGATCTTCCATCTTCTGAAAACGATGGCAGAGGGAGAAAGAGGGTTGGAAGGAAGGGCTCCCTTTCCAGCAAGGAAAAATCATGAGATCCATCTTTTAAGCCTTTTGGACCGGAGAAGAGAACTGGAATATACAGCGGCAAAGATACGGGAACTCTGCCGGACCAGGGGATATCATTATAAGGATTTCGGTATTGTCTGTCCGGACCTCGCCTCTTATCAGAATCTGGTGCCCCGGATCTTCGACCGCTATCAGATCCCATGCTTTGTTGACGGAAAGACATCTCTGGACGGGCATCCTCTGATGGAATTTGTTCGGGGCTTATTTGAAATTCAGATCATGGACTTCTCCTACCGAAGCGTTTTCCATCTTCTTCGTTCCGGTATTCCCATCTTAAGCCGGGAAGATACGGACCTTCTGGATAATTATGTCCTTGCGATGGGAATTCGCGGCAGATCTTCCTATGAGAAGCCTTTTCCCTATCTGCCCGGCAATATGACAGAGGATGATTTGGCTCTCATCAATGAGATCCGGGAAAATCTGATGGGGAATCTCACACCTTTCCTGGATGAGATAGGGGCGGCAGAGGGGAATCCCCGCCTGATGGCAATGGCGATCTGTCATCTTATGGATCGACTGAAAGTACGAAAATTTCTGGAAGGCTCTGCCCTGGCTTTTGAAAAGGCAGGGGATGATAAGAGAGAAAGAGAGGACAGTGAGGTCTTTGCCATGCTCTTGTCCCTTCTTCATAAGATGGCAGATATCCTGGAAGATGAGAAATTGACGGCAGAGGATTTCCTTGAGATCTTAAATGCCGGCTTTGAAACCTTCCGGATCGGGCGGATTCCGCCCAGTAAGGACCGGGTCCTTTTCGGCGATATCACCAGGACCCGTTTGGAAGAGATCAAAGTTCTCTTTCTTCTCGGTGCCAATGAAGGCCAGATCCCGAAAAGTGAAGAGCGGGGCGGAATCCTTTCGGATCTGGAACGGAATATGCTGGCAGAAGACGGTTACCGTCTGTCGGAAACGACCCGGGAGCGGTCTTTCGAACAACGCTTTTATCTCTTTCGGATGTTGTCTAAGCCTTCGGATCTGATCTATATTTCCACAAGCGTCCGGAATGCGGACGGAAGCGAAGGAAAGCCGTCTTATCTCTTCCGGGAATTGAAGAAGATCTTCCCGGGACTTTCCGTGGAACGGCCGGATGCAGGGGACGAGCTTAGCCAGGCGGTAAGTTCTGAGACAGCAGAGTCTGTCCTGGTGGACCTCTTGCAGGACTGGAAGAAGCGAAGAAAGGAAGACCGTTACCGGGAGACTGCGTCTGTTTCGGAAGGTTCTGATGCAGGATCCCAGGCTGATTCGGATCTGTCGGAAGCCGACCAGGCCCTTTCCGGCCTGATGCTTTGGTTTCAGAAGACACGCCCTCTGGACCTGGCCAGGATTCTCTCTTCCTTCTTCTATCTCCATCAGCCCGAGCAATTGTCGGCGGCAGTAGGACAGCTTCTGTCCAAGAAGAATCTGAAGGGGTCGGTCTCGAAGATGGAGCAGTATGCTGCCTGCCCCTATTCCTATTTCCTGACTTATGGACTGAATCTGAAGGAACGAAAGGAACATGAACTGAGTGATCAGGATATCGGTATCATCTATCATGATGTTTTGAAACGATATTCCGATATCTTAAAATCGGATCCGATCTATCAAGATTATGATTTCTCAACGGTAACGGATGACATCTCGGATGAGATCCTGGACCGCTGCATTGAGGATTCTTATGGGGAGATGGCAAGGCAGGAATTCTTAGAGGATGCCAGAAGCCGCTTCACTCTGGAACTTATGAAACATACCCTCCATCATACGGTTGACCTCATTCGGAATCAGATTCGAAGAGGCCGTTTTCTGCCGGATGATTTCGAGGTCAATTTAACGGAACTGGCATCGGACCAGGAACTGTCTTATCCCCTTTCCAATGGTGAGGTCATGCACTTTACCGGCCGGATCGACCGGATCGATATCATGCAGTCCGATGGCAAGGTCTATGTCAAGATCATTGACTATAAGTCCGGTTCCAAGGAATTCTCTGCACCGGAAGTCTATGGCGGGCTGATGATCCAGCTCTTGATCTACATGGATGCCGCTCTCGCCGGAGAGAAGAGAAAATTCGGACAAGAATCTGTCCCGGCTGCTGCCTATCTCTATCATGTGCAGGAGCCCCTGCTCGACGAAACAAAGGGGATGGAGGAGACAGACTCTGGCGAAGATCAGGACAGGGTCAATGATCAGATCATCGAAGAAACGCTGAAAAACGTGGGACATGATGGCCTGGCAAATTCGGATGAGAAAGTCCTTCTGGCTCTGGATCAGAATCCGGGAGGGAAGACCAGGAAGTCTTCGCCGGTCTATCCCAAGGCTTCCAATCTCATTTCCGAAGAGTCCTTCCGTAAGGTGCTTTCGGATGTCAGAGACCTTGTTGTAAAGGAAGGAGAAGAAATCCGGGCGGGGCATATCGAGGCCAGACCCTATCGCTTGAAAGGCAGCACGGGATGTGATTATTGTAAATTGAAATCGGTCTGCGGTTTTGACAGCAGCCTGAATGGATTCCGCTATCGTGAGATCGATCCGAATGCCGGATGGAAGGAGAACTGACATGGCTGAGAAAAAATGGACAGAAGAACAGGAATTGGTCATTCATACCTCCGGCAGAGATCTATTGGTTTCCGCTGCCGCCGGTTCCGGAAAAACAGCCGTTTTGGTAGAACGCATCCTGCAGAAGATTCTCTCCAAGGATCATCCGGTCGATGTCGACCGGCTTTTGGTTGTGACCTTTACCAAGGCAGCCGCCGGAGAAATGAAGGAGAGGATCCGGGAGGCCATTGAAGAAGCGAGTGCCAGAGATCCGAAAAATCTTCATCTTCGTCGGCAGAGGACCCTGATCAGCCATGCCAAGATCACAACGATCGATAGTTTTTGCTCCTATATTATAAGGAATCATTTCGACGAGATCGGCCTGGATCCGTCTTTTCGGGTAGCTGATGAGACAGAGACCAAACTTCTTGGCCAGGAAGTCATGGATCAGGTCTTTGCTTCTCATTACGAGGAAAAGGACGGGCAGAAAGATAGGAATTTTTTAGATCTAATACGATTTTATGGGACGAGAAATACAGACCAGAAAGTCAGGGATCTTGTTTTTTCTCTCTATAACCATGCTCAGAGCTTCCCCTGGCCCAAGGATTGGCTTTTGTCTTTAAATAAGCCCTATGAGGATCAGACCAGGGAAGCAATCACCGGGGAAAACTGGTTTCAGAGATATTTTCATGAGATGAAGGAAGTCATCCGCTGGGCAGTTCTCAGTACAAGGGATCTGGTGGAAGCCTTTCAGGATCAGGAAGCTTATCAATCGACATTGAAGACCATCCGGTCGGATCAGGAGAGCCTGGAGGATCTCGATCGGGAAGCGGATCCGGAGAGTTTCTTTCGGAAACTGTCCGGTCTGGAATTCAAAAGGTTGAATCAACCCTCCAAAAAATTCGAATATTCCAAGGAAGAATATGAAAGTTTAAAAAATGTCCGGGATCAATATAAGGCGGCAGTGAAAGGAATTCAGAATAATCTTAGTCAGGATCCTTTTTCGGATCTTGTTGGGATTTTTTCCTATCTGAACCCCCTGGTTCATAAACTGGTCGATCTTACGATCGAATATCAGGAGGCTTTTCTGGAAGCCAAGCAGAAGGCTCATCTTATGGATTTCTCCGACATGGAGCACTATGCCCTGGAGATCCTGGTCAACCGGGATGGAAGCCCAAAGTCTGCAGCTTACGAATTCCAGAAACAGTTCGAGGAAGTCATGATCGATGAGTACCAGGATTCGAACGAAGTTCAGGAGCTTTTGCTTTACAGCATTTCCCGGGCTTCGACAGGCAGAAATAACTATTTCATGGTCGGAGATGTCAAGCAGTCCATCTATCGCTTCCGGCAGGCCAGACCTGAGATTTTCATGACAAAATATAAGTCTTTCAGCGATGATCTGTCAGAAAGCCAGGTTCGGATCGATCTAACAAAGAATTTCCGAAGCCGGAGAGAGGTCCTTACGATCACAAATGATGTTTTCCAAAGGATCATGTCCGAGGAAGTCGGCGGAGTCAGCTACTGGGGGAAAGCTCTCTTACATTATGGAGCGGAGTGGTACCCAGAAGATCCCGAGGATTCTTTTCGACCGGAGATCCTCATTGGAAAGGAAGAATCCTTCCCGAGGAAAAATCCGGACATCCAGGATAAGATCGAATTCGAAGCACTTATGATCGCCGGCCGGATCCTGGAACTCTTGCAAAATGGTAAGGTGACAGATATCAAATCCGGGGGCTTTCGGCCGGTCCGCCCCGGAGATATCGCTATTTTGACACGAAAGTCCGGGCCCTTCCAGCAGAAGGTCCTGGAAATCTTAAAGTCTTATGCCATACCTGCCAGGCTTATGGCAGAAACAAATTATCTGGATACTTCGGAAGTCAATGTCCTTTTGTCTTTTTTGAATCTGATCGACAATCCGCTTCAGGATATCCCTATGGCCTCGGTCCTGCATTCTGCCATGTTTCGTGTCGGGGATGATAAGCTGGCAGAGGTAAGGGAGAAGTATTCGGAATTGTCCTTTTCTGAGGCAGTTTTAAATTATGCAGAGGATATGGCAGAGGAAGGAAAAGAGGAAGGGAAAGAAGACGAGATCGAGGATCCCATCCTCCGTTTCTATCTGATGCTGCAGAAATACCGGAAGGAAGCAGAACGGACCCCGCTTTTCGATTTAATTCAGCATATTCTGGATGAGACCGGATTCCTGAATTACGTATATTCTCTGCCCGAAGGAGAGAAGAGAAGAGCCAATCTCGAAAAAATCGTCGATCTGGCGGTGAATTTTGAAGCAGGATCCGGTCATAATGTGTTTTCCTTCATGCAGTATATTAGAAAGTTGAAGAAATATTCATTGAATCCATCGGCGAAGGATTCCGGCAATGGCGCAGATCATGTCACCATCATGACCATCCATTTAAGTAAGGGCCTGGAATTTCCGGTGGTGATCCTGGCGGCTGCCGGGGATTCGATCTATAAAAAGGAAACAAGTGAAACCATCCTGATGCATCCCGAGGAAGGCATGGCCATTTCCTATATTCATGGGGATTACAGGAGACGGAAGACTTATCTCTATCGGGAAGCTCTGACTTCCTTTATACAGACGGAGAGTATGGGCGAGGAGCTAAGGGTCCTCTATGTCGCCATGACCCGTGCAAAGGAGAAGCTGATCATCACCGGTATGGCTGCTGCCAAGGATCCGGCCTTACCGGGCCAGCGGGACATCAGCCCTTTTGAAGTCCTGAATGCCAAATCTTATATGGACTGGATCCGGATGGCTTTGTCTATAGAACCGGACAAGTATCCGATCCGGGAAATCAAAGCGGAGGATCTGGTCTTACAAAATGCAGATGATGTCCTTCGTCAGGGAAGCGACCGGGAGGCCCTGATGGACCTTTTTTCAAAGGCAGCTCCTGAAATCGAAAAATCGATTCAGGACCGGATGGTCTATCTTTATCCCAAGGATGAGAGAGAGGGCTTAAAGCAGATCTATTCGGTCAGCGAACTGAAGCACAGAGCCATGGAAGAAAAGACGGATCTTAAAGAGAGCGAAGAAGAACCCGGTCAGCCGGCGGATTTTTTGCGGGAAAATACAGACCGGGATGACGGTACCGCTTCGAAGAAGGAAAAGGAGATAGCAGCAGGAAGTGAAGCGGCGAGAAGTGATCCGGAAGCAAAGAAAGGTGAGCCGGATGATTTGGATGAGCCGGAAAATTGCTGGGAGTTCTTTGGAACAAAGTCCAATATTCCAAACGCTGCTCTTCGTGGTACGGCCATGCACCGTTTTCTGGAGGTCTATGACTATACCCGGGAGACGCCGGGGAAACGAGAGGAGCTGGCCCGGGAAAGAGACCGGATGCTGTCAGAAGGCTTTCTAAATCATGAAGAGGCAGAACTTTTGAATCTGTCACAGCTTTTGTCCTTCCTTGGTTCCGATCTTTCCAGGAGAATGCATGAAGCAGCCTTGCTTGGAAATCTTCATCGGGAGACGCCCTTTGTTCTGGGAGTAGATCCGGACGATCTCGACCGGCCGGCGGACTTATTGAAAAGGGTCTCTGAGGAGATCTCTCCTTCGGATCAGCCAAAAGAAGGACAGAAGGGAAACGCTTTGGCAGAAACAAGGGATCCGGACCGACTTGTGATGGTCCAGGGAGCTGTGGATGCCTGGTTTGTTGAGGGGGATGAGATCGTCATCGTGGATTATAAGACCGACCGGGTAAAAAATGGGGAGGAACTTTTGAACCGTTACCGGCGGCAGATCGAATGGTATGCCCTGGCCCTTTCGAAGACCAGTCATAAAAGGATCCGCGAAGTCTGCCTTTATTCCCTTTATCTTCAGGTTGAGCTTGCCTTTCGTTTGTAATATATTGATTACAGTGTAAAAAGTTTGCCACCACACATGCTTGCATGCCCTGTGGCAAGACTTTTGACACGCATATCTTTTTATTAATGTAACAAGGGAGAATACTATGACAAGCAGTGAATATGATGAGGGCGTATTACAGGCTTTTCTCGATCATCAGGATCAGCTTTTCCCGGAAGCGGTAGCAGATACTTTGGAAGAGGCGGAAGTTTTCCTGGAGGACTGTCTGGCGGTTGTCTGCGATGATAAGGACGAAGTCATCGAATATCTGGGGGACAATATGGACATTGAAGGAATGAGCGAAGAGGATGTTCTGGACTCACCGGAAGTGTTTGCTCTGGATGACGGCAGATATCTGGTTGTTGAGGGGTAAAGCATGCGAAAAAGATTATGCCGGCTGACAGCTCTTGCTCTTTCTGCAATTTCTGCTCTCAGTCTGACCGGCTGTTCTGTTCTCGGCAGAAAGGTTTACTTTTCAACCGGACCCGGTATATCGAATGTTTTTTGCATCGGAAATCTGTCCTGCAGTAAAAAAGAAGCGAGGGTTTACCTTTTAAATGATAAGAACCTCTATGGAAATCTAGGATCGGAGAATCTGATCGACAGTTCTTTTGCTTCCGATGCATTGATGGAACAGCTGAGGGATGAAAGCTTATCTCAGCTTTCTTATATCTATGCCTTAAATCTCTATGCCAGAGAGAAGAAGATTCGTTTGGACAGCCAGGAAAAGGCCAGGGTCCATGAGGCAGCCGCTTCTTATTTCAAATCCCTGTCCAAAGAGGAAAAGGACTATCTCAAAGTCAGTGACGGGGATCTGGAGGAGATCTATGGCAGGCTGGCTCTTGCCATGAAGGTCTATGCAGGACTTATGAGTTCAGTGAATGATGAGATCAGTGAGGATGAGGCCAGAGTACTTGATATGGAGATTATTCAGCTTTCGTCCGAAAAGGATGCCGAAGCGGTTCGAAACAGCCTGTCTTCCGGTTCCCAGTTTGAGATCCTCGCCCAATACAATCAGGGCGATTCGTTCGAAGTCAAGATGAAGAGGGGGGATTATCCGTCAGCTGTCGAGGAGAAGGCTTTTCGGATGGAGAATAAGGAGACAGCTGAAGTGAAAGCGGATGGAAAATGGTATTTTCTAAAGTGTCTGTCCAAGTATAATGAAGAACTTTCCGCTCAGAACAAGGAGAAGATCGTAAGGAAGCGACAAGATAAGGCCCTTTCCTCCATTATCGACCAGCTAGACCGTAACGAGTATTCGGAGCTGAATCAGAGGGCCTGGAGATCCATCGAAATGCCGAAGGGAAAGAAACTTTCGTCTTCTTCCTTTTTTGACACGATAAACCGGTATCTGACATTCTCTTAATAGGCCCATTTTCAAAAAGAATGGAAGGAAACCCAAATAGAATCGAGCAAAATAACCAGTTTTTCTCTTTTGCACCTGTATATTATCTGTAAATCTTACAGTTGGAAGAAATAGTCCGAATAGTTATAATATTATTATGCTTAAATACTATTACGGATTGTAATCTATTTTATAGAACAAAGGAGAGTAAAGTTATGACAACAAAGAAGAAACCGACACGTGAAGAATTTGCAGCAAATCTGAAGAAGGAAGCTGCTAAGGCAGAACAGGCAGTGAAGAAGGCTACAGAAGAGGTTGCTGACAAGGCAGCTGAAGTGAAGAAGGAAGCTGAAACTAAGACCGCTGAGATGAAGAAGGAAGCCGAGGCAAAGACTGCTGAAGTCAAGAAGGAAACGAAGACCAAGACAAAGGCTGCAGCTAAGACGACCGCTCAGAAGGCCAAGGAAACCGTTGCCACAGCAAAGAAGACGGTCACAAAGGCTGCTGATAAGGCAAAGACTGCAGTAGCTGCAAAGAGGGCTGAAGTAAAGACCACAGCCATTGTTCAGTTTATGGGACGTGATTTCACGGTAGAGGATATCATTGCCCGTGCAAAGGATGCTTATAAGGCTGAGAATAAGAACAAGGAGTTGAAAGACATCCGAGTTTATATCAAGCCGGAAGACAATGCCGCTTATTATGTAGCAAATGATACCTATGCAGGAAAGATCGATCTCTGATCGTCAGTCTCTCCCTTTCAATTCAATGTAAAAAATCAATGTAAAAAAGCACCACCGGAATTCCGGTGGTGCTTTTTTCATCGTGCCGCCCACTGCACATATCATGTTTATTTGGAAAGCTCCAGCATGAGCTTGTTGGATCTCTGGATGAATTCTGTCATTTCGGCAGGTTCCAGAGGCTCATTTGCAAGTTTGGCAAGATCATAGATCTGTTTGCAGAAGTCTTCGGTATTTTCGCTGTCCGGATTCTTCAGGAGATAGGAGACCAGAGGATGGTTTACATTTAATACCAGAGTCTCATCCTTCGGGAACATGCTGGGATCCATGCCGCCCATGTTATACATCTTCATCATATCCTGCATACGGCGGGATTCTTCGGAAATATTTAAGACTGCTGCCGTATCCTTGTTCTTCAGCTTTTCAACGGAAACCTTCAGATGATCCTTCTTCAGATCCTTCTGGAAAAGCTTGGTCAGGGCAGCAAGGTCATCCTTTAAGCTCTCCGGATCTACGTCTTCCTTCAGAGAGTCTGTAAGATCGGCATCGATCCGGAGAAATTTGTAATCCGGATTCCGGGACTCGAGCTGGGTGATGAAGGAAGTATCGATGACACGGTCGAGGATGACAGCATTCATATTCTGCTCTTTAAAGAGATTGATATACTGGCTTTGCTGCTTTACATCAGTGACATAATAGATCGGCTTCCGCTCATCCTTATCTTCTTTATTCTCTTTATTTTCTTTGTCTTCTTTGCTGTCTTCCTTCTCAGAAGCCTTGTCATCGGCCTTGTCTTCTGCCTTTTCTTCTGCCTGTTTTTCCTCATCCTTCTTTTCATCCTTGGCCAGGAGCTCAGGAAGGGTGACATATTTATCATTGATATCCTTGAAAAGGATATAATCATTCATCTTATCGCAGAATTTCTCATCTTTCAGGCAGCCGTATTTAATAAAGGGGCTGATGTCGTCCCAGTATTTCTCATAATTTTCCTTATCGGTTTTGCAGAGACCGGTCAGCTTGTCGGCGACTTTCTTAGTGATATAATCAGAGATCTTCTTTACAAAACCATCATTCTGCAGAGCGGAACGGGAAACATTGAGAGGCAGATCCGGGCAGTCGATCACACCCTTTAAGAGCATGAGAAACTCCGGAATGACTTCCTTGATATTATCAGCGACAAAGACCTGATTGTTGTAGAGCTTGATCGTTCCCTCAATGGATTCATATTCGGAGTTGATCTTGGGGAAGTAGAGGATGCCCTTCAGATTGAAGGGATAGTCCATATTGAGATGGATCCAGAAGAGAGGCTCTCTGTAGTCATTGAAGACCTTACGATAGAAATCCTTATACTCCTGATCGGTGCATTCGCTCGGTGTCTTGGTCCAGAGAGGATGAATGTCATTCAGGGGAACCGGACGCTTCAGAATCTTTAACATATCATGAGCCGGTTCGTCTTCGATAGTCTCCTTACTTCCGTCGTCATTCGTCTTTTCATGAGTCCGGGCTTCGTGATGAACGGTCTCGATGACGGTATCGCTATCCTTCTTGTCTTCGGGCTTGATCTCCTCATATTCCGGTTTGGCATTTGCGACTTTAAGATAGATCTCGGTCGGCATGAAGGCACAATACTTATTGATCAGCTCACGAATCCTGTATTCGTTACAGAACTCCAGGCAGTCCTCATTGATGAAAAGGGTGATCGTGGTTCCAAAACTGTCCCTGTCACCGTCGCTCATGGAATAGTCGGTACCGCCGTCGCATTCCCAATGAACAGCCTTTGCATCCGGCTGGTAGGAGAGGGAATCGATATGCACCTGGTCGGCAACCATGAAGGCGGAATAGAAACCGAGACCAAAATGACCGATGATCTGGTCCTTATCATCCTTGTCCTTGAATTTATTTAAGAAATCGGTCGCACCGGAAAAAGCGATCTGGTTAATATATTTGTCAACCTCATCAGCGGTCATACCGATACCGTTATCGATGACTTTCAGGGTCTTCTTTTCGGTGTCGACTTCTACAGTAACCTTGGGCTTATAGTCCTCAGGCAAATCGAATTCACCCATCACATTCAGCTTCTTCAGCTTGGTGATGGCATCACATGCATTACTGATCAGTTCACGAAGGAAAATGTCATGATCCGAATAGAGCCATTTCTTAATGACCGGAAAGATGTTTTCACTGGTGATTGAAAGATTTCCATGTTTCTCTGTCATATAACACTCACTCCTTTGACTTATGATAAAGAAATTGAAATAAAATTTTTCAGAGCTCTTTTGGCTGTTATCCAAAAGAGCTTTTTTCCATACATCGTAACAAGACTATTTTAGTTTTCTTTATTGTTTGAGTCAATAGAAAATTAGCACTCTTTTAAAAAGAGTGCTAATAGTTTCCTTATGCCATTTCTTCTTTTTTCAGATTTCTCTGTGCATTGGTCAGCATCATCTTGATTCGGTTGAGCTGGTTAACCTCGGAAGCGCCCGGATCGTAATCGATGGCTACGATATTGGCATCCGGATTCAGCTCGCGGATCCGCTTGATGACGCCCTTGCCGATGATGTGGTTGGGCAGGCAGCCGAAGGGCTGGATGCAGACGATGTTCTTGGCATCCTGGTGCATGAGTTCCAGCATTTCGCCAGTCAGAAGCCATCCCTCACCGGTCATGTTACCAAGAGATACAATCTGCTCTGCCATCTTGGCGGTATCCTGGATATGGTTGGGAGCAGTGAAACGCTCACTTTCCTCATAGGCCTCGCGGGCAGCCTGTCTGGCCCACTCGAAGATTCGGATCATGGCATTGCAGAGGACCGTGGACTTATGAGAGGTACCCAGGTTCTCTTCCTTGAAGTTAGCCGTATAGAAGCTGTAGAGGAAGAAGTCCAGAAGATCCGGAACAACGGCCTCGGCACCTTCGGCCTCCAGCTGGTCTGCCAGATGGTTGTTGGCAACCGGATGGAACTTGACCAGGATCTCTCCGACGATTCCGACTCTCGGTTTCCGTAAGCCCTCAATAATGGGCAGGGTGTCGAAATCATGGATGATATCCTTGCACATCTTCTTAAACTTTCGGTGGGAGAGCAGTCCGTTTCCTGTAACGAATTCGATGACCTTCTTCTTCCATTTCTCATGGAGCTCATCGGTGGATCCCGGAACCTTCTCGTAAGGCCTTACCCGGTAGACGCAGCGGAGGAAGATATCTCCGAAGATCAGGGCATAGAAGCCATGCTGTACCAGGCTTGGCGTGATCTTGAAGCCGGAATTCTTCTCCAGTCCCTGAGCCGAAAGAGAGATAACCGGAACATGCTCGTATCCGGCCTTGTCCAGGGCCCGGCGGAGGAATCCGATGTAGTTGCTTGCCCGGCAACCGCCGCCGGTCTGGGTAATGAGAAGGGCGGTCCTGTTCATATCATAATCGCCGCGTTTGATGGCAGCCATGAGCTGGCCGACAACGATCAGGGAAGGATAGCAGGCATCGTTATTGACATAGCGAAGTCCGACATCGACACATTCCCGGGCGGGAATATCCGGAACGATGACATTGTATCCGGCTGCCTGGAGGGCCGGCTGGACTAATTCGAAGTGAATGGGAGACATCTGAGGAGCCAGAATGGTCCATTTCTCCTTCTTCATTTCCTTGGTATATTCGGTTCTCTTGAAGGCAGCCGAATGAATTTCCCGCTCAGCCTTCTCCTGATCTCTGACACGGAGAGCGGCCAGAAGGGAACGGATCCGGATCTTGGCGGCACCCAGGTTATTGACCTCATCGATCTTCAGGCAGGTATAGATCTTGCCGGAGCCGTTCAGGATATCACGGACACAGTCAGTTGTTACGGCATCGACACCGCAGCCGAAGGAGTTCAGTTGAATGACATCCAGGAAGTCGGTCTTCTTGACATAGTTGGCGGCCGAGTACATACGGGTATGATACATCCACTGGTCCATAACGATCAGAGGCCGCTCCAGCTCGCCCAGCTCGGAAATGGAATCCTCGGTCAGGACGGCCATACCGTAGGAGGTGATAGCGTCCGGAATACCGTGGTTGATTTCCGGATCGATGTGGTAGGGACGTCCGCAGAGAACGATGCCATGCCGGCCGGTCTTCTTTAAGTATTCAATGGTCTCAAGTCCCTTGTCCTCGACATCCTTCCGAAACTGGCCCTGGGCTTCCCAGCCGATGTGGGCGGCTGCCCGGACCTCATCCTCCGGAATCTGGAATTCCTTGTCGAAGACCTTGACCAGCTGATCGGCCAGGATCTTCTCGGAAGAGAAGGCCACGAAAGGATTTAAGAAACGAACCTTGCCGGAGGTGATATCCTCGACATTGTTCTTGATATTCTCGGCGTAGGAAGTAACAATGGGGCAGTTGTAGTGGTTGTTGGAATCCGGGAATTCATTTCTCTCATAGGGAACACAGGGGTAGAAAATGAAATCCACTTTTTTATTGATCAGCCATTGCACATGACCGTGGGAGAGCTTGGCCGGATAGCATTCGGATTCGGACGGAATGGATTCGATGCCGAGCTCATAGATCTTACGGCTGGAGATCGGAGACAGGACGACGCGGAAGCCGAGCTTCTTAAAGAAGGCAGCCCAGAAGGGGTAGTTCTCATAGATATTCAAAACTCTCGGAATACCAACGGTTCCACGTGTCGCCTGGTCGGGTGTGAGAGGCCGCTCCTGGAAGGTCCTTCTCAGCTTATACTCATAGAGGTTTGGAATATGGTTCGGGTTCTTTTCCAAACCCAGACCTCGCTCACAACGGTTTCCTGTAATGAAGGAACGTCCGTCGCTGAAGTTGTTATGGGTCAGAAGACAGTGGTTATTGCAGAACTGGCATCTGGACAGCTCGGTCGTAAAGGTCAGTTTTTTGATCTCGTCGATCGGGAGCATGGTGGTATGAGGGTTGGCGTGGTAACGCTCCTTGGCCAGAAGGGCCGCACCGAAGGCACCCATAAGGCCTGCAATATCCGGACGAATGACATTCTTACCGGAAATCTTCTCGAAAGCACGGAGAACGGCATTGTTATAGAAGGTTCCGCCCTGAACGACCATGTTCTGACCAAGTTCGCTGGGGTCTGCAAGCTTTACAACTTTAAAGAGAGCGTTCTTGATCACAGAATAGGCAAGACCTGCAGAAATATCTGCTACAGTTGCGCCCTCTTTCTGGGCCTGCTTTACCTTGGAATTCATGAAGACGGTACAACGGGTACCGAGATCAATGGGATGCTCGGCAAAGAGAGCTTCCTTGGCGAAGTCCTGAACCGAATAATTCAGGGAGTGTGCGAAAGTCTCAATGAAAGAACCGCATCCGGAGGAACAGGACTCATTCAACTGTACCGAATCTATGGTCTTATTCTTGACCCGCATGAACTTCATGTCCTGACCGCCGATATCCATAATGGTATCGACTTTCGGATCGAAGAAAGCGGCAGCATAATAATGGGCAACGGTTTCAACCTCTCCTTCTTCCAGTTTCAGAGCAGACTTTAAGAGAGCTTCTCCATAACCGGTGGAGCAGGCATGAACGATCCTTGTATCGGCCGGCATCTCCTTGTAGATCTCTTCCAGAGATTTTACGGCAGTCTTTAAGGGACTTCCGTTATTACTGGAATAGAAGGAATAGAGGAGATCTCCGTCTTCGCCGATGACCGCAAGCTTTGTGGTCGTGGAACCGGCATCGATTCCCAGGTAGGCATTGCCGTGGTAATCCTTGAGAGAGCCCTTCTTTACAATGGCCTTGTTATGACGGTCTTCAAATTCTTTGTATTCTTCTTTGGATTTGAAGAGAGGCTCCAGTCTTGCAACCTCGAATTCCATATGAATGGGACGGGAAAGCTCGTCCAGGAGACCCTGCATGGTCTTGGTCTCATTTTCCTTATAGGTCAGGGCAGAGCCGATGGCCGCAAAAAGATGGGAATTCTCGGGAACAATGGTATGCTCTTCATCTAGCTTCAGAGTCTCGACAAAGCGCTCTCTTAATTGGTCAAGGAAATGCAGGGGACCTCCGAGAAAGGCAACATGGCCGCGGATGGGTTTTCCCTGGGCCAGGCCGGAGATGGTCTGGTTGACAACGGCCTGGAAAATAGAGGCCGACAGGTCTTCTTTGGTAGCACCCTCATTGATCAGGGGCTGGATATCGGTCTTTGCGAAAACACCGCAGCGAGAGGCGATCGTATACATTGCCTTATAATTTTTTGCATATTCATTGAGACCGGAGGCATCGGTCTGGAGAAGGGAAGCCATCTGGTCGATGAAGGAACCGGTACCGCCGGCACAGATCCCGTTCATTCTCTGTTCTACATTTCCATTCTCAAAATAGATGATTTTTGCATCTTCACCGCCGAGCTCGATGGCGACATCGGTCTGTGGCGCATAGTGGGTCAGGGCAGTGGATACTGCGATGACTTCCTGGGTAAAGGAGATACCGAGATGCTTGGCAAGAGTCAGTCCGCCGGATCCCGTGATGATGGGAGCAACGGTGATATCGCCGGTGATCTGATAAGCTTTCTCTACCAGTCCGTGAAGGGTTTCCCGAATGTTGGCAAAATGCCTTTCATAATCGGAGAAGATGAGTTTATCCTCCGGGTCCAGAATGGCAACCTTAACGGTTGTGGATCCGATATCGATGCCCATCTTATAGAGGTTGTTATTTGACATAAATGTCATCCTTCCTTAATAGTAACAAGTTCTGTCGAATCATTTGATCGGACAGTCGGGTCAATCTCGTGAGACTTGTCTTTTCCCTTTCGGGCCAAGGGACCATGTGCGTTTGCCCCGAAGAGGATCCGGATAAGATCACGCGTTCGATTTAGCATTATAATAAGAAAGAGATAGAAATACAAACCAAAACAGACATTCTTTAGAGATTGTTTAGAAATCTTATGGACAGGCGTGGCAATCCCTGTCTTCGTTGACAAGAGTCAGATTGAAATTTATAATGAGGAATGATTTTGTATTCATTTTTTGTGGAGCTACTATATGTGGGATAATTTAGAAAGAAAATTTGGCAAATATGCCGTAAGGCATCTGATGAATTATCTGATTGGCGGCTATATCCTGGGATATTTCTTTGTCCTCGGGCAGCAGATCCTGAAGGTCCCCTATCTGTCTTACATGACCTTGGACCCTTATCAGATCATTCATGGATCTCCCTTTCCTCAGATCTGGAGGCTGATCACCTGGGTCTTGATCCCGCCTTTCGGAAGCGGATTCATCAATTTTATTTTCGGTGTCATCATGATGATCTTCTACTGGCAGCTGGGAACTGTTCTGGAACGAACCTGGGGAACCTTCCGCTTTAATGTCTTTATCTGGAGTGGAATCCTCTTTACGATCATCGGTTCTTTCCTCCTCTATGCCGTCTATGCAGCACAAGGATATCCTGCCATCACTCTATCAACCATGATGGCGTTGCAGGCATCGGTTATTTCGACGAACTATATCAACCTGTCCATTTTTCTGGCTTTTGCTCTTTGCTATCCGGATATGCAGGTCATGCTCTATTTCATCATTCCGATCCGGATGAAGTGGTTATCCATTGTCTATGTGATTTTTACGGTGATCGATTTGTTCCGTTACATTTCTGCAGGAATATTCAGTGGAGTGGTAGAAATTTTGGCTTCTTTCCTAAGCTTTTGGATCTTCTATCTGTCTACGAGGGGCTCTTACCATGTTTCCTTCCGCCAGGCACAGAGAAGGCAGGCTTTCAAGAAGGCTTACGGGAATTTTAAGTCCGGTTTCCAGAAGGAAAAACAGGATGACGGTCCCAAACCCCGTCATAAATGCTGTATCTGCGGCAGGACAGATATTTCCAATCCGGAACTGACCTTCCGGTATTGCAGTAAGTGTAATGGCAATTATGAATATTGCCAGGATCATCTGTTCACGCATACCCATGTGAAATAAAGATGTTTCATCAATAGATAGAAAGAGTAAAGAAGGTTTAAAATGGCAGCAGAAGTTACCGAAACAATCACCGGCACGAAGAATTTTATTGAACTTGAGATTGATAAGGACCTTGCAGAGGGCAGGTACAGTGAAGTTGTTACCCGTTTTCCTCCGGAACCGAACGGCTATCTCCATATCGGACATGCCAAGTCTATTCTCTTGAATTACGGTATTGCCAAAGAATATCACGGACGTTTCAATATGCGTTTCGATGATACCAATCCGACCAAGGAGAAAAATGAATTTGTAGAATCCATTCAGAAGGATATTGAATGGCTGGGCGCTGACTTTGGCGGGGTGGTTCATTATGCGTCCGATTATTTCGACCAGATGTATGAGATTGCAGAAGATCTGATCAAAAAAGGGAAGGCCTATGCCTCCGATCTGACAGCGGAAGAGATCCGAGAATACCGTGGCACCCTGACGGAACCCGGAAAGGATGATCCGAACTGCAAGCGGTCGGCTGAAGAATCTTTACAGATTTTCCGCGACATGAAAGCCGGGAAATATAAGGATGGTGAGATGGTCATCCGTGCCCGGATCGATATGGCTTCTCCCAATATCAATATGAGAGATCCGATCATTTATCGTGTGGCCCATATGTCTCATGTCAGGACCGGGGATAAGTGGTGCATTTATCCCATGTACGATTTCGCCCATCCGATCGAGGATGCCATTGAGGGAGTTACTCACTCTCTCTGCACTCTGGAATTTGAAGATCACAGACCTCTCTATGACTGGGTAGTTCGTGAGGCCGGCTTCCCCCATCCGCCGAGACAGATCGAGTTTGCCAAGATGTATCTCACCAATGTGATTACCGGAAAGCGCTATATCAAGCGCCTGGTAGAAAATGGCACCGTAGACGGCTGGGATGATCCCCGTTTGGTATCTATCGCAGGCCTTCGCCGCCGTGGTTTCACACCGGAATCCATTCAGAACTTTGTCCGTCTGACCGGAATCAGTAAGAGCAATGCCTCCATCGATTATGCAGAACTGGAGTACTGTATCCGTGAAGACTTAAAGCTTCGTGACAGCCGTGTGATGGCGGTCATGCATCCTTTGAAGCTTGTCATTGACAACTATCCGGAAGGCAAGACCGAGTATCTGACCGTTCCGAACAATAAGGAAAACGAAGCCCTTGGAAGCCGTGAAGTTCCCTTCAGCCGTGAGGTCTATATTGAAGCGGACGACTTCATGGTAGAACCTCCGAAGAAGTATAAGAGACTTTATCCGGGCAATGAAGTCCGCCTGATGAATGCCTATTATGTGACCTGCACATCCTACGAAAGCGATGAAAACGGCAATGTGACCGTAGTTCACTGCAACTATGATCCAGAGACCCGGGGCGGTGATTCTCCGGACGGCCGTAAGGTCCGCGGCACCATTCACTGGGTCAATGCTGAGACTGCAGTTTCCGCAGAAGTTCGTCAGTATGAGAATATCGTAAATGAAGAGCTTGGCGTTTATAACGAGGATGGAAGTGTCAATGTCAATCCGAATTCCAAGACGGTCCTGCATGCATTTATTGAACCGGTTGTGAAGGACGCCAAGGCTTATGACAGTTTTCAGTTTGTCCGAGATGGATTCTATTGCGTTGACTGCAGGGATTCCCGCCCAGATCATCTGGTCTTCAATCGTGTTGTTTCTTTGAAGTCGAGCTATAAGCTCCCGGCGAAGAATTAAGAAGGCCGGACATGAGAGGATACCATTACAGACTGCGCACCCGCGCAAAGGTTTTTCTGATCCTGCTTATTGCATGGATGAGTCTGATTTTTATCATGTCATCCATGCCGGGAGAAGAATCGACAGACCTGTCCAATATCTTTCTTCGCCTGGGCAATCGCTTTCTTCTCTGGATCGCGCCGGGCACAAGCCTGGCCTTTCGATCCTTTCTGGTAAGAAAGGCTGCTCATGTGACGGAATATCTGATCCTGGAGATCCTCATGGTTTTCACTCTTCGGGAGTGGATACGATCGAAGAATAAGGATGTCATGCGAAAGAGCTTTTACTTTGAACTCTTGCTTCGACCCTTTCTTCTTGGCATCGCCTATGCCGGATCGGATGAATTCCATCAATACTTTATCAGTGAGAGGTCCGCTCAATGGAAAGACGTGATGATCGATTCCATCGGTCTCTTTCTGGGGCTTCTCCTGTCCTGGCTGATTTTGAACATTCTCTATCGGCGGGGGTTACAAAGGACAACATTGAGTTGATCGGAAGCAGATCAGAAGCAGATCTATAAAAAAGGAAAAGAATTAGAATGAAAGAATTAATTGATTTGATCACAGATGAGATGAAAAAAGGCTTCGTGAAAGCCGGTTACGATGACAAATATGCCAATGTAACCGTCTCCAACCGGCCGGATCTCTGTGAGTATCAGTGTAACGGAGCGATGCCGGCTGCCAAAGAATACCATAAGGCTCCGCTTGAGATCGCAAGAGAGATTACAGCTCAGTTAGAAGACAGCAATGTCTTCTCCAGTGTGGAAGCGGTAAAGCCGGGCTTTATCAACTTAAAAATTCAGAATGCCTATCTGTCTGACTATGTCAATGCCATGCGTATGGATCATGAGCGCTGCGGAGCAGACAAGGTGCCGAATCCGAAAACCATTATGATCGATTATGGCGGACCCAATGTCGCAAAGCCCCTGCATGTCGGACATCTTCGTTCCGCAGTGATCGGTGAGAGTATCAAGAGGATCCTTTCCTTTGCCGGAAACCGTGTCATCGGAGATATTCATCTTGGTGACTGGGGAACCCAGATGGGACTCATCATCACAGAGTTAAAGCTTCGTAAACCGGATCTGGTTTACTTTGAGCCGGATTATGACGGAGACTATCCGACCGAGCCGCCCTTTACGATCAGTGAGCTCGAGGAAATCTATCCGACCGCTTCCAAGAAGTCCAAGGAAGATGAAGAATATCACAAGAAAGCTCTGGAGGCTACCGCAGAACTTCAGAAGGGGAGACGCGGTTATCGAGCACTCCTTTCTCATATTTTGAATGTATCCGTTACGGATCTGAAGAAAAATTACGAGCGCCTGAATGTCTCCTTTGAACTCTGGAAGGGGGAGAGTGACGCCCAGCCCTATATTGCTCCTATGGTCAAGATGATGAAGGATAAGGGACTGGCCTATGAATCCGAAGGAGCCCTTGTCGTTGATGTGAAGGAAGACTCCGACAAGAAGGAGATCCCACCCTGTATGATTTTAAAATCGGATGGCGCAGCTCTCTATAATACGACAGACCTTGCAACTCTGGTCTGGAGAATGGAAGACTATCATCCGGACAAGATCGTCTATGTCGTAGACAAGAGACAGGAACTGCACTTTGTTCAGGTCTTCCGCTGTGCCAGAAAGACCGGCATCGTCGGACCGGATACCGAGCTTGATTTCGTCGGCTTCGGTACCATGAACGGAAAAGACGGCGGGCCTTTCAAGACCAGAGACGGCGGTGTTATGCGTCTGTCTCTGCTTCTGGATGAAGTCAATCAGGGCATGTATGAGAGGATCAAGTCCAACTCCGACCTTTCCGAAGAGGAAGCCAAAAAGACCGCAAAGCAGGTTGCACTGGCTGCGATTAAGTATGGCGACCTGATGAACCAGGCTTCCAAGGACTATATTTTCGATATCGATCGTTTCTCTGCCTTCGAAGGAAATACCGGCCCTTACATCCTCTATACCATTGTCCGGATCAAGTCGATCCTGAATAAATATAAGGCGTCCGGAAAGAAGGCTTCGGAATATTCCATTCAGGAGCCGGCAAGCGAGAGTGAGAAGGATCTGATGCTGATCCTGGCCCGCTTCAACCAGGCAATCCGCCTTGCAGCCCAGGAGATGGCTCCGCATAAGGTCTGCGCCTATGTCTATGATCTGGCAGAAGCCTTGAACCGTTTCTACCATGAGACCAGGATCTTAAGTCAGGAGAATGAGTCGGTTCAGGGAAGTTATATCAATCTTTTGGATCTGACCCGCCGTGTATTAGAGCAGTGCATTGATCTCTTGGGATTCTCTGCACCGGAACGAATGTAAAACTAATGAGTCCTGCACTCATATCCTTTGCAGATGATAGATAGAATCGAGGAATTATATGACTACTATTGATATTTATTCCGGCTTTCTCGGAGCCGGTAAGACGACATTCATGAAGAAGATGATTGCTGAGGCTTATAAAGACGAGAAGGTTGTAATCGTAGAGAATGAATTCGGTGAGATCGGTATCGACTCCGGTTTCTTAAAGGATACCGGAATTACCGTATCAGAGATCAATGGCGGCTGCGTCTGCTGTACTTTGGTCGGTGACTTCACCAAGAACCTGCATGAGGTCATAGAGACCTATCATCCGGACCGGATCCTGGTAGAGCCATCGGGTGTAGCAAAGCTTTCTGATGTTATGGTCTCCGTCATGGATGTGGCAAAAGCAGAAGAAAATGTAGAGATGGGCGCACTTGTTACCGTCATCAATGCTTTGAAAGCCAGAAAACAGATGAAGGCTTTCGGAGAATTTTTCATTGATCAGATCGAACATGCCACGACCATCGTCCTTTCCCGTACCCAGAAGGCAGACCAGGAAATGCTGGAGTTTTGCACCAAAGAGATCCAGGAACATAATCCGAAGGCTACGGTGATCACAACTCCCTGGGATGAACTGTCCGGCGAAACCATCCAAAAGACCATTGAGGGTAAGGACAGCCTGGAAGTTCAGGAACTTGCCGAGCTTCACCACGCAGAGGAAGAGGAGCACCACCATCATCACCATCATCACGATCATCATGATGGTGAAGAGTGTTGTTGTGGCCATGATGATCATGATCATGCTTCGCATAGTCATGATCATGCTGCGCATGATCACGACAAGGATCACGACAATGGCCATCATCACGCAGATGATATCTTTACGACCTGGGGCAAGACCACACCCCATAAGTTTACCCGTGAGACCATTGAGAAGGCTTTAAAGGCTTTCTCTGAAACCGACGACTATGGCTATATCGTTCGTTCCAAGGGAATGGTTCCGGCTGAGGACGGAAGCTGGATCTACTTCGATCTGGTTGACGGTGAATATGAGATCCGAAGCGGTGAACCGGATGTTACCGGCCGTCTGGTTGTCATCGGAACGGATGTCAAAGAAGATGAAGTCGAGAAAGTATTCGGACTTCAGTAAGACTTTAAGACTATAAGATAGAAAGGATAAGCCTATGTCAGAAGTCCCTATTTACTTCTTCTCCGGCTTTATGGACAGCGGTAAGACAACACTGATTTCCGAGACCCTGATCAATGACGGTTTTGGGGATGATCTGGATTCAGGTCTCATCATCCGCTGTGAAGATGGTGATGAAGAGTATGACGAGAAAAAGCTGGAAAGAGTTCATACCAAGGTCGTCACCATTGAAAAGAAAGAGGATTTTACAAGAGAAAATCTTCAGAAGCTGGAAGACAGTTATCAGCCGGA
Source organism: Porcibacter vitabionis (assembly GCF_046263795.1). NCBI lineage: Bacteria > Bacillati > Bacillota > Clostridia > Lachnospirales > Lachnospiraceae > Porcibacter > Porcibacter vitabionis. The sequence goes on from NZ_JBJYZD010000002.1 coordinate 47,335, forward strand.
TGCAGTTTTCATTGAGTGGAACGGTACCTGGGAGACCGATCAACTCTATGATGATTCGGAGAGTGGCTTTCAGTGGCCGAAGGGCTGGATGATCGTTCAGTCCCTGGCAACCGTAGATGCCGGGACCTTCGAGATGTATCTCTTAAATATGCGTAAGATGATGCTGCAGCAGCTTTCTCACGCTGAGGTCATCATTTTCAATCGCTGTACGAAGGATACCAAGAAGTCCAAGTTCCGTGGCGCCATCAAAGCTTTCAATCGTCCGGCCCAGATCGTTTATGAGAGAGAAGACGGAACGATTGACAATGATCCGGAAGAACTGCCTTTTGATATTACAAAAGATGAAATTCAAATCACAGATTCGGATTATGCAATCTGGTTTATGGATTGTATGGATCATCCGGAAAAATATGACGGAAAGACCATTTCCTTCAAGGCTCTGGTCTATAATCCAACCGAGGGGAAGGGCAAATTAAAACCCGGTACTTTCGTACCCGGCCGTTTTGCCATGACCTGCTGTGTTGAGGATATCCAGTTCCTCGGCATGAAGTGTAAGTACAAAGATTCCGCGAATATCAAACATAGATCCTGGATCTATTTAACAGCCAGGCTGAAAAATGAATTTGCCAAGGAATACAGAGGAAAAGGACCGGTTCTTTATCCGATTTCCATCGAACCTGCAGAAAAACCTGCCACGAAGGAAGAAGAACTGGTATATTTTAACTAAGGGAATGAAAAGGGTATAGGAGAATTATAGGAAAAGGAAAAAGGAGGACATGGATATGTACCTGATCAAAAAGAAGGAGATGCTGGCTGACCGGATCTTCCTCATGGAGGTCGAAGCACCGTTGGTTGCAGAGTCTTGTTTGCCGGGACAGTTTGTCATCGTACGGACAGATGAGGAGTCAGAGAGGATCCCGCTCACCATTTGCGATTACGATGCCAAAGCCGGTACGGTAACGATCGTTGTACAGATGATCGGCGCATCGACAGAAAAGATGGAGAAGTTGAATCAGGGGGATTCCTTCCATGATTTTGTCGGCCCCTTGGGAAATCCTTCCGAGCTCTGTCTGGAAGAGAATCTTCCTGAGACAAAGAAAAAGCGGATCGTCTTTGTGGCCGGCGGTCTTGGAACCGCTCCGGTCTATTGTCAGGTAAAATGGCTTCATGATCATGGCGTCAAAGTGGATGTCATCATGGGGTCCAAGAATAAGGACCTCCTTTTCTTCGTTGACAGAATGAATGCCGTCTCCGAAAATCACATCTGCACGGATGATGGATCTTACGGCTTCCATGGAATGGGTACGGACTGTCTCCAGGCTCTCTATGATGAGGGCAGGCGCTTTGATCACTGCGTTGCCATCGGACCTATGATCATGATGAAATTTGTCTGCAAGCTGACGGAAAAACTCGGTATTCATACGGTTGTTTCCATGAACCCGGTGATGGTGGATGGAACCGGTATGTGCGGTGCCTGTCGCCTGATCGTAGACGGAAAAGTAAAGTTCGCCTGTGTGGACGGACCGGAATTTGACGGACATAAAGTCGATTTTGACCTTGCAATGAAGCGGATGGCCCAGTATAAGACAGAAGAGGGCAGAAAGAAGCTGGAACTGGAAGAGGGCGATACCCATCACGGCGGATGCGGAGTTTGCGGAGGTGAAAAGTAATGGCAATGGATATGATGAAGCGAGTACCGGTAAAAGAGCAGGATCCCAAGGTACGTGCTAAGAATTTCGAAGAGGTATGCCTCGGATATACCGAAGAAGAGGCGATGGCAGAAGCAGAGCGCTGCCTGAATTGTAAAAATCCCCGCTGTGTCGGCGGATGCCCGGTTTCCATCAATATTCCGGCTTTTATTCAGGAAGTAAAGCACGGAGACTTTGAAAAAGCTTATGAGATCATTTCCGAGTCTTCTTCCCTCCCTGCAGTCTGCGGACGTGTATGCCCGCAGGAGACCCAGTGTGAGGGCGTCTGCATCCGTGGAATCAAGGGCGAAGCCGTAGCCATCGGAAAGTTAGAGCGTTTTGTTGCAGACTGGGCAAGAGAACATGGTATTTCTCCCAAATCGGACAAGCCGAAGAATGGCCATAAGGTTGCTGTGATCGGAGCTGGTCCTTCCGGTCTGACCTGTGCCGGAGATCTGGCAAAGGAAGGCTATGATGTCACCATTTTCGAGGCATTGCATGAGGCCGGCGGTGTTTTGGTCTATGGAATTCCGGAATTCCGTCTTCCCAAAGACAAGGTTGTAAAGCCGGAAGTTTCTAATGTCGAGAAACTTGGCGTCAAGATCGAAAAGAATGTTATCATCGGTAAGACATTGACGATCGATCAGCTCTTTGATCGTGGCTTTGAGGCCGTATTCATCGGATCCGGTGCCGGTCTGCCACGCTTTATGGGGATCCCGGGAGAACAGGCCAACGGTGTCTTCTCCGCCAATGAATTCCTGACCCGGAATAATCTGATGAAAGCCTATCTTGATGAAGATACACCGATTCAGAGAGGAAAGAAGGTCGTTGTTGTCGGAGGTGGAAATGTTGCTATGGATGCAGCCAGGACGGCGCTTCGCCTGGGTGCAGAGGTCCATATCGTATACCGACGTTCTGAGGCGGAACTTCCCGCTCGTCGTGAGGAAGTCCATCATGCCAAGGAAGAGGGCGTGATCTTTGATCTCCTCCAGAATCCGGTAGAGATCCTGACCGATGAGAATGACTGGGTGACCGGTATTCGTCTGATCAAGATGGAGCTGGGAGAGCCGGATGAATCCGGAAGAAGGAGACCGGTTGAAATCAAGGGATCGGAATACGAGATCGCTTGTGATACGGTGATCATGGCGCTTGGAACCTCACCGAATCCTCTGATCGCATCGACCACCAAGGGACTGGATGTCAATAAGAGAGGCTGCATTATTGCAGAGGAAGAAACCGGTAAGACCAGCCGTGATGCGGTTTATGCCGGCGGTGATGCCGTTACCGGAGCTGCGACAGTGATCCTGGCTATGGGTGCCGGAAAAGATGCTGCCAAGGCCATTGATCAATATTTTAAGAACAAGAAGTGATCATAAGTGTTTCGGGCTTTCGACCCTGACACCAAAAAAAGGAAACAGGAATCAGGGAAGAATCTCTGTTGGAGGAATTAGACTTGCGTAGAAGGATCTGGAGAATATCAGAAGATCGTTTTGACGACCCGAAGCCGGATCTCATTGTCTGTCCGGAAACCTTAAATCTCACATTTCCTTTATCCGGGGATAAAAAGGGAACATTCCGCCTGCAGAGTAAGAATGGAGTCATGGCCAGAGGCATTGTCTATTCTTCCAATCCCTATGTTCTGTGTGAGACCCCTCAATTTGAGGGAACAGAGATCACGATTTCTTACAAACTCCAGGATGCCGCATTTTCAAAAGAGGACATGCTGGAAGGAAATTTTACCATTATCTATAATCAGGGAAGCTTAAGGCTGCCATATCGCTTTCTCTTTACCGAGGAAGAAAAGGATGGAAAAGCAGATGGTGAGGTTTCCCTTTCTACACCGGAGGACCTCTGCCGGATCTATCGAAAAGATCCGGAGGGGGCTCTTCGGCTTTTTTTCAGTGAAAATTATGCAAAAGCCATGGAGAAAGCTCCCCTGGATCAGAAACTTCTTTTCCGGGGTTTTGTGACAGCGACTCCAACGATTCAGAATCTGGAAAACTATCTGGTGGATGGTAAGGTCAAGGAGCCGGTTCTCTTTGAGAGTAAAGACAAAGAAGTGAAGGTCTATGGCCTGAGAGAAGATTGGCAGGGAACCATTCCGATCACACGATCCACCTGGGGCTATACCTCGATCCATGTGGAAAGCGATGCGGATTTCTTAGAGCCGGAGAAGAAAGTCTTGACAGAGACCGATTTTCTGGGCGTCTCCGCAAGCCTTCGCTTTCTGATCCGAAAAGACCGCCTGCATGGAGGAAGAAATGCAGGCCATATCCGTCTTTTTGATAAGAGAAATTCCATAAGGATCACCATTGAAGCGGGCGTTCGGACGGAGGAAGAAGGGAAAAAACTTTCCGAAGAAAATCAAAAGCAGAAGACCATCGTTCGACTCTATAAGGATTATATCTTCTTTCGCCTGGGAAAGATGGAGAAGGAAGCATGGGTAAAAGAAAGCTTGGATTCTCTGGATCTTTTATCTCATATGGAAGAGGAAGAGACAGAGAAAAAGAAAGGTTTCTTAAGCTATCGGGAGAATGTCTGGATCAACCTCTGCCGCTGCTACCTTCATCTGATGAATGATGACCGTCAGGAAGCTTTATATTTCATCCGGGAATTAAAAGAAGATATCAAAGACCATGCCAGCCCGGCCTGGGCGGCCCTTCTCTATCTCTGCATCAAAATGGAAGAAGAGGAGAGCTATAAGACCCGGCTGACCGAAGAAATAGAAGAGATCTTTGCCATGAATCCGGATGACCTCAGGATCTTCCTTCTTCTTCTCCATCTCAGAACTTCCTATGAGAGGGATCCGGCATGGAAATTAAAGGATATCCGCCAGTGGGTCATGAACGGCTATGCCAGCCCCCTTCTCTATCTGGAGGCTATGGATCTGTATAACAAGGCACCCTATTTACTGAACGAGTTCAATCCCTTTACCTTCCGGGTCCTGGCCTTTCTTGAGAAATATCATGCCTTTTCGGATGCAATTTCCATGCAGCTTGTGGAGATCCTGTCCTTTTTCCCGGTCTTTGATGAGAGAGTCTTACGAATTCTTATGGCTTGTTATAAGGACCACTACAGGAGAGATGATCTCTTGAAGCGGATCTTAAGTTATCTCCTTTTGGGGAGGAAATTCAAGGAGGCCTATCTGCCCTGGTATCTCCTCGGCATTGAGAAGGATATGGATGTGCCGGGCATTTATGAAGCCTATCTCTATTCCCTTCCTCAGGATTACGTTTCCCCTCTGCCGAAGAAGGTAAAGCTCTATTTCCGCTATCCAAGCCAGCTTCCTTTCGAACAGAAGGCGCAGTTATTTGCCAATTGTGTTCTTCATAAAAGGGAAGATCCGGACACTTATAAGGAATATTTCCGGGCAATCGTAAAATTTGCCAAAGAACAGCTTTATGCCGGCCGCCTGAGTGATAACATGATCATTCTCTATCGGGATCTTTTGAAGGGAGAGTTTCTGACCGATGATGACTGCCGGAATCTGGGCCGCCTCTTTTTCGTAAAGAAGGCTGTCCCTTTGCGCCAGAAGGCCGTTCGCCTGGTGGTCTATGAAAATTGCCGTAAGAACCCCCGAATGTTTCCGGTTGTAAACGGCCTCTCCTATGTAACCATACAGGATCCTGATTTCAAGATCTTTCTGGAAGACGGGGATGGCTGTCGCTTTGCAGAAGAGGGCAGGGTCTATCTGGAAGACATCCTTCCGGAATCTTCCCGGATCTTTCTGGAAAACCGGATCCCGGACCCTTATGAATTCCAACTGTCTGATTTTATCCGGCGGAAGGAAAAAACCTTCCAAAGCGGGGATCTGTCGTTGATTCAGCATCTTCTGTCGGATGAGGAGATCGCTCCCGCCTTTCGGAAAAATCTCTATCCGGCTATGCTGGATTATTTGAAGCAACAGGGGAAGGAAGAGGTTCTGACCTCCTATCTCTGGGACCATCGGAAGGATGAATTTCTACCCGTGGAACTTCGGAAGGAAATGCTGACCTATGGCATCAAAGAACAGTTTTTGGATGAGGCCTATGAAATGCTTCTCCTTACGAATGGCCTCATGGTTGATCTGAAGCTTTTGCTTTGGGTAGTAAATTTCAGGATCGTAAGAGCCGGCTTTCAGGAAGAAGATTTCTTGGTTTCTTTGGCTTCCTGGCTCTTCTTAAGAGACTGTGCTTCGGAACAGTCCCTGGCATATCTCAACCGTTATTACAGCGGTCCGATCCGGGATATGCAGAAGCTTTTCCTTAAGGTGGAAGAGGACCGGATGCAGGACTTCGGTCTTACGGAGCGGATCCTGATCCAGATGCTTTACAGTTCTTACAATATGGATTATCCGGCAAAGCTCTATCTCTCTTACAAGAGACGTCATCCCAATCGGATGGTGGTGGAGGCTTTCTTGAATTTCTGGTCCAGACAGTATCTTCTTTACGACCGAAAGGAAGACGCATCCTTCTTCTCGGATCTTATGCGTCTGGAAGAGACCAAAGACGGGTCCAGGAGCATGAGACTTGCACTTTTAAAAGATCTTTTGGGCCGGACCGGACTTTCCGCGGAGGAAACAAGTCTTCTGGAGAAACTCTTGAGCGATTTCACGCGAAGAAAAGTATGGTTTACATTTTATAAAAATGCAGACCCTGCCTTACAGATCCGCTATCAGATCAATGATAAGATCTTTCTGGAGTATCACGGACAGGCAGGCCGGGAACTGGTTCTGGAATGGCAGAAGAATGAGGAGCCAAAGCAGCGGGAATTCCTGAAGGAAATGTATGACGGAATCTATGTAAAGCCATTCGTCCTCTTTTATTCGGATCGTGTCACTTATCAGATCCTGTCGCCGGAGGGCGAAAATCTGGCTTCCGGCAGTTTGTCCGGTGCGGAAAATAAGGATCAAAAGGAGAAAAATTACTTTTCTGACATGAATCAGATCGAACAGGACCGGCAGGAGAAGCAGCCGGAGAAATTGGCAGAGGAGATCAAGTCTTTCGCCAGAAAGCAGAGACTGACCCGGCATCTCTTTCACTGGATCTGAAGCAGAAAGAAAAGAAGAAAGAAGAGAAGGAAGTAGAAAGCAGGATGAGTGGCTTATATTATGGGATCGATCTGGGGGAGAAAACCACGATTATCAGCTACTGGCAGACGAACATGTCAGATCCTCTGACCATGTCTACGGTGGTTGGCAGTGACGATATCGAGATTCCGACGGCATTGGCCAAGAGACCTGGTCTCTCCCAGTGGTTCTTCGGGAAAGATGCCAGAGAGAAGGCCCTGGAAGGAAGGGCAGTCGAAGTTCCCTCTCTTTTGGAAAATGCAAAAAAAAATAATAAACTTACTTTGGATGGCAGGGCCTATGAGGCACGTGATCTTTTCGCTATTTTTATTCGGCATTTGATGGAATTGAACGGATCAGCGATCCGGCCTTTGACCATCGAAAAAGTTGCTTTTACTGCAGAGCATTTTTCAGAGCAGGATATGGAACTGTTGACAGATCTGATGTCCAGACTGTCCCTGACCTTAGATCAGTTGATCCTTTTGGACCATAGAGAGGCCTTCTATTACTATGCCTTAAGTCAGAGAAGTGACCTCTTTACGAACGATGTTCTTCTCTTGGAGGCATCCGGCGAACAGATCCGGACCTGCCGTCTGCACAGAGAAACCAAAGGCAGACCCCAGCGGGTGACATTAGGCGATTCTTCTTATGAAATGCATCTTGAAAACCGGGATATGGAATTTGCAGAGGTCTGTCGGAATCTCCTGTCTCAAGGGAAATGCAGCACGGCCTATCTGGTCGGAGACGGTTTTGACGGAGGCTGGATGAAGGAGTCTATGGCCCTTCTGACGCGGGAATGCCATGTCTTTGTCGGGAAAAACCTCTATTCGAAAGGGGCGTCCTATGCCGGACGGGTCAGAAGCGGAGAGAAAAGCTGGTCCTTCTCCTATTTGGGTGACCAGGAGATGAAATTCCATCTTTTTCTTAAGGTCAGCGATCGGAATAAGGCCCGTTTTCTTCCTTTGATTGAAGCCGGGGACAGCTGGTTTACTGCGAAAGGTCAGTGTGAGGTGATCCTGGATGGAAGCCCGGAGATCGAACTCTGGATCCAGCGGCCGGAAAGCCGTAAGGCAAAGATCGACCTCTTGAAACTGGAAGATCTGCCGAGGAGAGAAAACCGGACGTCAAGGCTTCGGATTTCTGCGGAGGCCGTGTCGGACCGTGAAGTCAAGGTAAGGATCCTGGATCTGGGTTTCGGCGAGATCTATCCGGGCAGCGGAAAAAGCTGGGTCCACAGGGTCCAGGTGGAGGGCTGATATGGGAGAACTGATTCTGTGCAGGGCACCTTTGACGGCCAGCCCTTATTATATCGAAGAAAAATCATTGAATATTTATTCTCTGGAAGAATTGTCCTATTATCTGGCCCATAATATCTATCTTCTTCGACCTGATTTTATCAACCCGGATCTGATCCAATGGATCGGGGAGGATCTGGGGGAGAAAAAACTGGCAGAAGAATTGCAGGGATTGATGGGAAGAAAGGCTCCGCTTCACATTTTTGTCAGCCGGATCCTGGAAGAGACCGGTTATCTCACACCACCGGAGATTCAGAGAACGGTCAGGGAGATCGAGACGTTCGAGAGTAAGGGAGAAGTGGAAAGCCGGAAGATCCGGGCGGACCATCTCCTGGAGGATGGGCATGTCATGGATGCCATCCGGGAATATCTAGCCCTCCTGGAAGATCAGGAGAGATTAAAGCCTTCTTTGGAACTCTTAGGCGATCTCTGGCACAATCTTGGCGTCGGACAGGTTCGTCTCTTCTCTTTTTCGGAAGCGGAGGAGAGTTTTAAAAGGGCCTATGAGAAGAATCATCGGACCATTTCTCTCTGCTCCCTTTTGGAAGCCTGCCTGGTCGAGGGAAACAAGGAGGCTTATCAGGAAAACCTTCATCACTTCCTTGTGACTCCGGATCTTAAGAAGGAAGTGGAAGAAGCCGTTCGAATTGAGTCCGAGGCAGAACCTTTGGTCAAATTCGGAGAAGATGTTGACAGTGCCATTTCGCAAGTTGTAACATCAGAGGGTCAGACTGTAAGAACTGATATCCATGATATCAGAGAAACAATCGATCAATGGAAACAGGATTATCTCAGTCAATTATGATCTGAGTTTTCCTGCTGAGATAAAAAGGAGACATTATGAGTAAAGTCAGAACAAGATTTGCTCCGAGCCCGACCGGCCGGATGCATGTCGGAAACCTTAGAACCGCACTGTATGCATATCTTATCGCAAAGCATGCCGGGGGAGATTTCATCCTTCGAATCGAGGATACGGATCAGGAGCGCTATGTTGAGGGCGCGGTCGATATTATTTACCGGACCATGAAGGAAACCGGTCTGGTGCATGATGAAGGACCGGATAAGGACGGAGGCTGTGGCCCCTATGTCCAAAGTGAGAGACAGGCACAGGGTCTCTACATGAAATATGCCAAGGAGCTCATTGATAAGGGCGAAGCCTATTACTGCTTCTGCTCCGAGGAACGGCTGAATTCTCTGACCCGTACGATCGAAGTGAATGGCGAGAAAAAGGAAGTCCGGGCTTATGATAAGCACTGCCTGCATCTGTCCAAGGAAGAGGTTCAGAAGAATCTGGATGCCGGTATGCCTTTTGTCATCCGTCAGAATAATCCGACGACAGGCACAACCACCTTCCATGATGAGATCTACGGAGATATCACTGTCGATAATTCCGAGCTCGATGATATGATCCTGATCAAATCGGACGGATATCCGACCTATAATTTCGCAAATGTGGTAGACGATCATCTCATGGGTATTACTCATGTCGTGAGAGGGAATGAATATCTGTCTTCTTCCCCCAAGTACAACCGTCTTTACGAGGCTTTCGGCTGGGAGATCCCTAAGTATATCCATTGTCCTCTGATCACAAATGAAGACCATCAGAAGCTTTCCAAGCGTTCCGGACATTCCTCTTTCGAGGATCTGGTAGAGCAGGGCTTTTTGACGGAAGCAATCGTGAATTTCGTGGCTCTCTTAGGCTGGAGTCCGGAATCCAATCAGGAAATCTTCACATTGGAGGAACTGGTCAAGGAGTTCGATTATCACAGAATTAATAAGTCCCCGGCTGTTTTCGATTATGGTAAGCTGAAATGGATGAACGGCGAGTATATCCGGAAGATGTCAAAGGAAGCTTTCCTGAAAAAGGCCCTTCCCTATATCCATGAGGCAGTCGGTGATTCTTTTGATGATGAGAAGATTGCCGAAATGGTTCAGGGCAGGATCGAGACCTTCCCGGAGATCGAGGACCATATCGATTTCCTGAAGGAGGTGCCCCCTTATGATGTCTCTATGTATACGCATAAGAAAATGAAGACCACAGCGGAACTTTCCCTGGAAGTCTTAAAAACGGTACTTCCGCTTCTGGAATCCACAGAGGATTATTCCAATGATGCTCTTTTTGAAGAACTCAAGGCTTTCGCTGGAGAGCATGGCTGGAAGAACGGTCAGGTCATGTGGCCGATCCGGACCGCCCTTTCCGGAAAGCAGAGCACCCCTGGCGGTGCTACCCAGCTTCTGGAACTCCTGGGCAAGGAGAGAAGCCTGGAGCGGATCCAGAATGCTATAGATAAGCTGGAGAAGGAAATCTAACATCCAGACGCCACGAGAGTAGGTCTCGGACGAATTTGCAAGCCGATGTAACTTCCGAACGATCGACCGAGAAAAGCGATCAGCCCGAGGACTGTCTGAGCTGCGAAGCAGCGAGTTCCGCAGGGCCGCTTTTCGACAGGAGAGCGTTCGATGAAGTTACACGGCGAAGTAACCCTGAGGACGAGACCTACCCTCGTGGCAGCGGCTGTTTTAGAGAGTAGAACAGCGGATTCGAAGGGGAATCGAATCCGTGAAAATGGAGTTATGAAAAAACAGGATCCGGCTGGGAAACAGGATCCGAACGTAAGAAGAGAGATAGGAAGAGAGCGTTTTATGCATCTTGATGCCCTTCAGACCCGGGCTGTCACCCGGGGAGACGGACCCTGTCTCATATTGGCCGGACCTGGCGCCGGAAAGACGACGGTACTGACCGAACGCATTTTGTATTTAATCAGGGAAGCAGGTATTCCGGAGGAGCAGATCCTTGTGATCACATTCACAAGGGATGCTGCTATGGAAATGAAGACCCGCTTCCTTCAAAAGTCTGGGAAAACGGGACAAAGCGTTTCTTTTGGAACCTTTCATTCCGTTTTCTTTTTTATTTTAAGGACATCTCTCGGTTATCGGCAGAAGGATCTTCTGACCGGGCCAGGACGGCGGGCAATCTTAAAAGCAAGTCTGATCGAAGCCGGCCTTCCTTTCCTGGAAGATGTCGAAGAGGATCCCAAGGTCTGGCAGGAACTCAGCCGATTTGCCTGCAGCGGTCTACCCCTGGATCAGTATAAGCCCAAGTTTTTTCCGGAGGATTTTAGAAGGGTCATAGGACTCTATCAGGAGAAAAAGGAAGAAAGCCGGCTTTTGGATTTTGACGACCTTATGGGAAAAACCAGGGACCTCTTTTTGAATCGACCGGATCTGTTAAAACAGTGGAGGAAGCGCTATCCATACATTTTGGTGGATGAAGTGCAGGATATGAATCCCATCCAGTTTGAGATCCTGGCCCTCTTGTCCGGCCCGGCCAATCATATCTTTGCGGTCGGAGATGACGATCAGTCCATCTATGGCTTTCGAAACGCTTCTCCAAAACTGATGCTTCGCTTCCCGGATATTTATCCGCAGTGTGAAATCTTAAAGATGACGCGAAATTATCGGTCGGCAAAGGCCATTGTCACGGCTTCGGATCGTTTGATCCAATGGAATAAAGAACGCTATCCCAAGGAGGCCCTTGCCGTGTCAGAAGAAGAGGGGCAGATCTTCTATCTTTTTTCTGCATCTTTTGAGGAAGAGGCAAAGAAGATCCTTTCTCTGATCAAGCAGGACCTGAAAGGGGAAGGGCGGATCGGTATCCTTTTTCGGAACCGCTTTCATGCCGATGCCATTCGTCAGGAACTGGCGCTGAATAAGATCCCCTTTTCTTATCCGGAAGAGAAGAAGAACCCTTATGGTCATCCCATTTTCCGGGATATGGAAGCTTATCTTCGTCTGGCGGATGGAAAAAGGACGAGGGAGGATTTCCTTCGGGTCATCAACCGGCCCCTTCGTTATCTGCCGAGAACGATCTTTTCGGAGGATGGTTTAAGTGATGAGGAACTTCTGAACCGAGCCAGGTCTTATGGAGGCGGCAGGACTTCCTGCTCGGATGTCTATGCCGTAAGACAAAAATCGGAACGACTGTATCAAATCCTTCTGGCTTTCCTTTCAGAACTGCATTTCATTCGGACGCTTCCGCCTTATGCTGCGGTGAATTATATCTTGAAAGGGTGTGGTTATGAAGCTTTCTGCAGAGAGACAGAGAAAAACTCCGAGGGAGGCATATTAAGCCGGGAAAGGGAGGATGATAAAGATTCCGGACGAGATGGAGAGAGAGAAAGAAGATCGTCATGGGAAAACGATCGAGATCTCATTCTCCGCCTGGCTCATAAGGAGAAGTCTATTCGGGGCCTGGCGGATCGGATCCGGGACCTCTATCTGGATTGGGAGCGGGAGAATGAAGGTTTTAAAGGAAAACAAAAAGGAAAACAAAAAGAGACAGAAGAATCTCTTAGAAGAGAAAGAGATATTCGAACCGGAGAGGAGGGAGAGGATCCGAATCGATCGAATCTGAGGGATCGGATCTCGCTTCATACCTTCCATAGTTCCAAGGGACTGGAATTCGATACGGTCTATATTTTGAACTTAATCGAGGGAGCGGTGCCGTCGGCTAAGGCGGTTACAGAGGAGGAGATGGAAGAGGAACGCCGCATGTTCTATGTGGCTATGACAAGGGCCAAGACCAAACTGGTCTTGTCGACGGCGGTTTTGGACAATAAAAAATTAAGAACGCCTTCCCGTTTCTTACGGGAAATGCGTTCTTCTCCTGATCACAATTGTTCCTGAATCTCGTCAAAACGTTTGCTGACGCGGTCATATTCCTCGTCGGTTTCGATATTGCCGAGATAGGGCTCCTTCTTCTCATCCTCATAATAGCGGTAAATGTAGACCTGATCCTGCATGGGCTGGCCCTTGTCATCGATGGGTAGGAGGACGATGTAAAACTGGTCGCCGACGTCGAAGATCGTCAGAGCCTGGCAGTCCATTTCACTTCCGTCGTCCAGTTCGATGGTCACGGTAAGATCCGACAGATCGGTCTGTGTGTCGAGAGAAATTCCCTTATGTGCGCTCATATTTGGATCCTTTCTGTTTACATGATGGTTCCCTTACAATAGCTGATATTTTATGGAAAATCAATGCCTGTCTGTAAAAGGAAAGCCCATTTTTCTTTCTCCTATGCTAAAATAAATACAAATGTCCGATTTTCATGCAAGGGGCAATCATAAATATTGCATGGAATATCCAATTTAGGAAAAATTTACACGGAGCTTCAGACGGACCATTACCGGTAGAAGAAAGGCAGCAAAGAAGGCTATGTATCAGGTGGAAAGAGAAAAAGAAAATGAGGGGAAGCATATTGTGGAAAGACAGAGCGGGGAGACTTTTTCCCTTCATGTGACGGTCGGCGATTTCCGACAGTTTGGCTGTATCTTAAGAGGGAAAAAGGCAGTTTTTACCTTTGAAGCCAAAAAGACAGGTTCCCTTGTCCTCTACGATAAAAAAACCGGGGAGTTTTTGACTGAGATTCTCGCTGATATGGCTTACAGGATCGGAAAGGTTTTTTCTTTGTCAATCAGTGGTCCGGATTGGAGCAGGATCTCTTATCTCCTTCGTGTGGATGGAGATCTCATACCGGATCCATACGCCAGGATCATTGTCGGGAGAGAGAAATGGAATGATCCTGGCCGTTATGAAAAGGAATATCAAATTCGCTGCTGCCCGATTCTTAGAAAGTTTTCCTGGAAGGGACAGGAAAAATCCGGACCGATTCCCGCAAAGGATGCGATTCTTTTACGGCTTCATATGCGTGGATTTACCATGCAGACCAACCTGTCCGAAGAAAAAAGAGGAAATTTTCGTGGACTGATGGCAAAACTTCCTGCTTTAAAGGCTTATGGAATTACCATGCTGGAATTTCAGCCTCTCTATGATTTTGAAGAGATCCGTTATGAGTTCAAGGAAAAAGTGGGCTCCAACCGGCAGAAGACCAGGAAGGCAGGGAAACCGATCGGGGTCAATTACTGGGGCTATGGAGAAGCTCAGTATTTTGCACCAAAAGCTTCGTATTTTAGTGATCACAGAGACAGGAAAGCTTCTGAGGCAGAAAGAAGAGATACACCGGATCTTCATATGAAGGAGATGGTTCGGGCCATTCATCAAAATGGAATGAAAATTATTATGGAGATGAACCTGACGCCTCCCTATATGAAAGAGGAATTCGTCTTGTCCTGCCTGCGTTTCTGGGCAGAGGAATATCATATCGACGGTTTTCGTTTGATCGGGATCAGTTATCCTTTCCGGGCGATTGCCGAAGATCCCTTCCTGTCCAATGTGATGATCCTGTCGGATCAGATTCCGGAGGACCTTCTGAATCAGGAGGATAAGGATTACCGGCATTTCTACATTCAGGATGACTCCTTCCTCTATCCGGTCAGAAGACTGCAGAATCATATGGAGGGCAGTTTACCGGAATTCGCTAATATGATGCGGCGCCAGAATCAATCTTATGGCTTTGTGAATGCCGTTGCATCTACCTTTGGCTTCACACTGATGGATGCCTATTCTTACAGTGAGAAACACAATGAAGCCAATGGCGAAGAAAACCGGGACGGATTGAATGTGAATTTCAGCCATAATTATGGTGTCGAAGGGCCAACGAACAGCAGCAATGTCCTGAACCTGAGACTGCAGCATATCCGGACAGCCTTATCCTACGCGATCCTCTCTCAGGGGATCCCCATGATCCAGGCAGGGGACAGCTGGGGCAACAGTCAATCAGGCAATAACAATGCTTATTGTCAGGACAATGAGATCGGCTGGGTCACCTGGTCCGGGAAGAAAATTTATCGGGATCTGCATCGATATATAAAAAGGATCATTGATTTTCGAAGGGCCCATCCCATTCTTTCTAAGGAAAGCCCCATGCAGATGTCGGATTATCGCCATCTGGGCCTGCCGGATCTCTCCTATCATGGCAGAGAACCCTGGACGCCATGGCTGTCGAATGACAGGAAGTCCCTGGGAATCCTCTATTTCGGATCCTATGGTCCCTTCGGTCAGGAGGAAGATGTCTATCTGGCCTTTAACTTCTATTTCGATGAGGAGGAACTGGCTCTGCCGACCCTGCCTCGGAATGGTCAGTGGTTCTATGTGACCAATACCGGGCGGGCAGACTGGGCAGAGGAGCCCTTACTTCTCGAGGATCAGACCAAGGTCCGGGTTGGCGGAGGAAGTCTGACCATTCTGATCGGCCGGGAAGAGGAGCTTTCGAATCCTGAAGAAAAGAATAAAGAAAAGAAATAAAGAAAAGAAATAAAGAAATATAGAAATAAAGAAATGATGAAAGTTTTGGTAACAAAAAAATGACAGAAACAGAATCAATGGATCAAAAAAGAAAGTATATGGAAACAGGGATCAAAGAGGAACTTTCGGAGGGACAGAGTCACAAGGACTCTCCCAGAGCTTCGGATTTTGATCATAAGATCACCTGGAAGAAATTCAAGGGCCATTTGAAAACGATTCTTCACCACAAGCACTTGGTACGACAGGCCTGTTTTAAGGCCGGTCTTTACAAGCAGGGACTGCTTCACGACATGTCCAAATTCTCGCCGACAGAATTCTGGGTCGGCTGCAGATACTATCAGGGTTATCGGAGTCCCAATAACGCGGAACGGGAAGACAAGGGATATTCAACTGCCTGGCTCCATCATAAGGGAAGGAATAAACATCATCTGGAATACTGGATCGACTATAATCTGGAGAAGGACGGACCTCCCCTGGTCGGTATGCGGATGCCGGAGAAATACGTTGTGGAAATGTTCTGTGATCGTCTCAGCGCTTCGAAAACCTATCTCAAAGACAAGTATACCGATCGAAGCGCCTATGACTATTACAAAAAAGGCCGGGCTCATTATCTATTGCATCCATCTTCCGAAGCCCTTCTGGAAAAGCTCCTTTCTATGTGTGCCGAGAAAGGGGAGGATGCAACCTTCCTTTATATCCGAAAAGAAGTTCTGCATAATTTGAAATGATAGTCAAGTGACAGTCATTTATGATCGATCACGCGTGGTATTCCACCACAGACCACAGGTAACATTCTATGCAGCTTACACCTTTACATAATGCTGACGGTTGACTTCACGGATCAGTCCCTTTTGGGACAGGAGATGAATCACTTCCAGGAAGTCCCGGAAGCTTAGGCCGGATTCCGCCAGGAGCTTCTCACCGGATTTGGCATAATAATCCATGCATTGATAGAGACATTTCTCCCTCATGGTAAGACTTACCTTCTTTTCCGGGAGAAGATGTAAAGGCATCCCGGCTTCTTCACTCAATTTCTCAATCAATCGTTCCTCTGAAGGGATGATCGTTGCACCCATTTCAATCAAATGATTGGTGCCCTGGCTCATGGGGTCATTGATCCGACCTGGCACCACCAGAAGATTCCGGTTCTGCTGGCAGGCCATCTGAGCGGTGATCAGAGAACCGGATCGGATCCGTGCTTCGACCACGATCACATGGTCGGAAAGACCGCTGATGATTCGGTTCCTTTGAGGGAAGTGTTTTCCAATCGGTGGTGTTCCCGGTGCAAATTCCGAAAGGACACATCCTTTCTCCAAGATCCTCTGATAGAGATCCTTGTTTTCCGGCGGATAGATGACATCAACGCCGGATCCTAAGACGGCAACCGTTCTGCCGCCGGCTTCTAAGCAGCCTTCCTGGCCGGCAGAATCGATTCCCCGGGCCATTCCGCTCACAACCGTAAAACCGGTCCGCCCCAGGAGGTAACCGATTTCCTTCGCCGTGGAATAGCCGTAAGCCGAACACCTTCTTGCACCGACGATAGAAGCGGCCCTTGCCTCTTGATTGGCAAGTCTTCCGCGATAATAGAGACCGTAAGGGTGATCAATGACTTCCCGCAGTCTCTTCGGATAAGTTGTTTCTTCCACCGAAACAAAGGAGATCTCCTCTTTCTCTAATTCCATGGCCAGATCTTCCGGCCGGCTTTCTTTCTGTAATTCGATCAGATCATCCAATTCTTTCTCCGATAAGAGATTTGCCGAAGCCAGCTGCATCGGATCGGCCCGGTATACATTTCTTGCGCCTTTCAGACGGCTTGCCAGAGCTTTTTTCATTGGTGTTGATAAGAAACGCGCCTGATTGAGCCAGAGCGCGTATGGATTTTCTATTTTTTCTATCATATTTTTTATCATATTTTTCCCTTTTCTTAGAAATTGGCCCGGGTCAAAAGTCCTTTTTGTCCTGCTTATTTTTTTATAATCCACAGAATATCTGACCTATCCCCGAAAGGCTTTGATCCCCTGCCAGACAGCATCCTCCTGCCAGTATTTCTTATCCATGCTCCGATAGGAGACCGCTTCCATAAGGTCTGTTACTTCGGGATCCTCGTGTCCTTCGAGATCTGCAATGGTCCGGGCTGTCCGTAAGATCCGATGGAAGGATCTGGCGGTCAGATGCTGTTCCCGGAAGGCCGATTCCATATAGCGCATTCCCTGGTCGGTCAGCCGACAAAAGCGGTTCAGGTCCTTTACCGGGATCCGACTGTTCAACTGATAGGTCTGATCCCGGAAACGCAGGGCCTGGCGCTCTCTTGCCAGAATGACCCGGGAACGTATGGCAGCAGAGGATTCCATGGCATCACCTGTCACAAGATCCTGGAAGGTAACTGCCTGAGATTCTGCCGTCAGATCCATCCGGTCCAAAAGCGGCTGGGAAATCCGGGATAAGTAGGACGTGATCGCGCCATAAGAGCAATGACAGAGCTTTCCCGGATATTGACCGCAGGGGCAGGGGTTCATGGCACAGACCAGGAGAAAGTCTGCGGGATAAGTAATGGATATATTGTTCCTGACAAGGGTCACAGACCTGGCTTCCAGAGGTTCCCGGAGATTCTCCAAAGTATTTCTCTGAAATTCCGGCAGTTCATCGAGAAAGAGAATGCCGGAAGTTGCCAGAGAGATCTCACCGGGAGCTGCCTTCATACCGCCGCCGATCAGGCCTGCGGATGTAATGGTATGGTGGGGATTTCGGAAGGGTCTTTCCTCTAATAATCCTTGATTTACCTTCAGCATTCCGGAAACCGAATAGATCTTCGATAAACGGATGACTTCTTCCGAAGTCATGGGAGGAAGGATGCCGGGAAGAAGGCTTGCGGCCATGGTCTTCCCGGAACCGGGCGGGCCGATCATCAAAAGATGGTGACCACCGGCAGCAGATATTTCCAGGGCACGCCTTAAGATCAGCTGACCGTGCAGATCCTTGAAGTCCGCTGAGACAGGAAGAGCGCCGGATCGAGACATTCTTTTTTCCTCGGGATGATAAAAGAAATCCTGCACTTCTTCTTCGCTTTTCGATAGAAGATCGATCAGTTCTTTCAAGGAAGAGACGGGCAGAACATGGATATCCGGGCAGAGGCCGGCCTCATCGGCATTGGCTCTTGGTACGACAAGAATGTCCTCACC
This sequence comes from Porcibacter vitabionis, assembly GCF_046263795.1. Taxonomy (NCBI): domain Bacteria; kingdom Bacillati; phylum Bacillota; class Clostridia; order Lachnospirales; family Lachnospiraceae; genus Porcibacter; species Porcibacter vitabionis. The sequence goes on from NZ_JBJYZD010000002.1 coordinate 65,747, forward strand.
GCTTTCTGCCAGTCTTTCTTTCATGGAAAGGGCCGTAGGGAGAACGCCACGGACCGGAAGCAATTCTCCTTCCAGGGAGAGCTCGCCAATCATCATGACCCGCCGGAGAATGTCTTCCGGAATCAGTCCGATGGCGGCCAGAATCGAGGCCGCGATCGGGAGATCAAAGGTGGAACCGGACTTTCGAATGGAAGCCGGTGAAACATTGATGGTGATTCGTTTGGGAGGAAGGTGGATACCGGTATTCCGAAGTGCGGTTCGGATCCGGTCTTTGGATTCCCTGACTTCCTGACTCAGATAACCGAGATAGGTTGTGACGGGCAGTCCCTCGGATATATCCGCCTCACAAGTGACATGGAGACTGTCGATCCCGAAGATTGCAGCCGTTGAGACAGAACTGTACATGCAATACTCCTTTTATTTCTACATGGCCGTAAGGGGGGATCACAGCAAAATCTCTACTTCCGGGATGCAGGGAAGCAGAGTAGAATTTGTTTCCTATCTTACCATGAAAAATCAGCCTGCCATTGCGAAAAATCTTAAATAATTATGAATTTTATGAAAATTAAAGAAAAAAGTTGGGCCTATAGACACAGTTTATGCTTGAAATAGAAAATACGGTGTTGTATATTAAATGCGTTTGTTTACAAAAGCAGGGAGGTAATTTTTATATGGCAAAGAACCTCGTTATTGTGGAGTCACCGACAAAGGTGAAAACCATAAAAAAATTTCTCGGTAAAAACTATGAAGTAGTTGCTTCTCAGGGGCATGTCCGTGATCTGCCGAAAAGTCAGCTCGGCATTGATGTGGAGCATGGATGCGAGCCCAAATATATAACGATCCGTGGCAAGGGTGAATTATTGGCGGCGCTTCGGAAAGAAGTGAAAAAGGCAGATCATGTTTATCTCGCAACCGACCCGGACCGTGAAGGAGAGGCGATTTCCTGGCATTTGACCAAGGCTTTGAACCTGGAAGGAAAAGATGTCAAGCGGATCACTTTTAACGAGATCACTAAGAATGCTGTCAAAGCATCTTTTAAAAACCCCCGTTCCATCGATATGAATCTGGTGGATGCTCAGCAGGCAAGACGTGTCCTGGACCGGATGGTGGGATATGAGATCAGTCCCTTGCTCTGGGCTAAGGTCAAGAGAGGGCTTTCTGCAGGACGTGTTCAGTCGGTAGCACTTCGTATCATTGCCGACCGGGAAGCTGAGATCGATGCATTTATCCCTCAGGAATATTACACACTGGATGTTCTCCTGCATCCGGATGACATGAAACAGAAGATTACTGCTTCTTTCTATGGGAAAAATGGCAAGAAGATGGAGATCTCTGACAAGGCTTCACTGGATCAGATCATGAAAGAAGTGACCGGGTCTGAATTTCAGGTGGATTCCATCAAGACTGCTTCGAGAGAGAAGAAGGCACCCCTTCCTTTTACGACATCTACGCTTCAGCAGGAAGCATTCAAGGCTTTGAATTTCACCACGCAGAAGACCATGCGGGTTGCCCAGCAGCTTTATGAAGGCGTGGATATCAAGGGAAGCGGAACGGTCGGTCTCATCACCTATCTTCGAACGGATTCCGTTCGTGTATCTGAAGAGGCACAGACACAAGCTTCGGCCTATATTTCAGAGACTTATGGAGATGAGTTCCTAAGAAAAACGAAGGGCGAGGCCAAGCAGGGGCGGATTCAGGATGCCCATGAAGCAATTCGTCCGGCCGATCTGACCCGTCTGCCATCTGATATCAAGGATTCTCTTACCAGGGAGCAGTTCCGCCTTTATCAATTGATCTGGCGGCGTTTCATGGCCAGTCAGATGTCCAATGCCCGCTATGAGACGAAGACGGTTCGGATCAAGGCCGGACATTATCTCTTCACAGCTTCTGCATCCCACCGGACTTTTGACGGTTATATGCTGGTTTATACGGAAGCAGATCAGGAGAAGGATGAGAAGAAGGAAGCGGTCATGAAACTGACCGAAGACAGTAAACTGACCTTCGACAGTTTTGATGAGAAGCAGCACTTCACCCAGCCGCCAAGCCACTTTACGGAGGCTTCTCTGGTGCATACCCTGGAGGAACTCGGCATCGGCCGTCCTTCCACTTATGCGCCGACGATCTCCACCCTTCTGAAACGGCATTATGTCACCAAAGAAGGCCGGAATATTTTCATGACGGAGCTCGGCGATGCGGTAAATTCGATTATGAAAAAGTGCTTCCCGACCATTGTGGATGAGAAGTTTACAGCCAATATGGAGAGCCTTCTCGACGGAGTAGAAGAAGGAACCGTCGATTGGAAATCCATTATCTTGAACTTCTATCCCGACCTCGAGGAGTCGGTAAAACAGGCAGAAAAGGATCTGGAGAAGGTCAAGATCGCAGATGAAGTGACGGATGTGATCTGTGAAAACTGCGGCAGACATATGGTGATCAAATATGGACCGCACGGAAAATTCCTGGCTTGTCCGGGCTTCCCCGAATGCCGGAATACCAAGCCCTATCTCGAGAAGATCGGTGTTGCCTGCCCCAAGTGCGGCAAGGATGTTGTGATTCGGAAAACCAAGAAGGGTCGTGTCTTCTATGGCTGTGAGGATTATCCGAACTGCGATTTTATGAGTTGGCAGAGGCCGGTCGGCAAGTCCTGCCCCAAGTGCGGCAAGTATATGGTGATCCGTGGCAACCGCCTGGTTTGCTCAGACAAAGAATGCGGATATACAGAAACTCTTTCCAAAGATGAGAAATAATTTTAAGGAGGAAATATGGGAGTACAGTTACTCGATAAAACAAGGAAAATCGGAAAGCTTTTACACAACAACAATTCATCCAAGATTGTATTTAATGACATCTGTAAGGTATTGACAGATGTCCTGGAATCTTCGGTTCTTGTGATCAGTAAGAAGGGCAAAGTCCTTGGAATCAGTAATGACAGCGAAGTTCCGGAAATCACTGAGCTTTTGGTCGATGAGGTCGGCTCTTTTGTGGATGGACTTTTGAATGAACGTCTTCTGGGCATTCTTTCCACCAAGGAAAATGTAAATCTCTCCACCCTTGGCTTTGAAAAGACGGATTCTTCCAAGTACGCTGCAATTATTACCCCGATCGAAATTGCAGGAGACCGGCTGGGAACGCTTTTCGTTTATCGCTATAACAGACTCTATGACATTGACGATATCATTCTGGCTGAGTATGGCACAACTGTTGTCGGACTTGAGATGATGCGGTCTGTCAATGAAGAGAATGAGGAAGAAAACCGTAAGGAGCAGATCGTAAAATCTGCAATCAGCACACTTTCTTATTCAGAACTGGAAGCAATTATTCACATCTTCGATGAGCTGGACGGCACAGAGGGAATCCTGGTTGCAAGTAAGATTGCAGATCGTGTCGGGATCACAAGATCTGTTATCGTCAATGCCCTTCGGAAATTTGAATCTGCGGGAGTGATCGAGTCCAGATCTTCCGGTATGAAGGGAACCTATATTAAGGTCCTGAACGATGTGGTTTTCAGTGAACTGGAAAAGATCAAGGACAAGAGAAAATAAAAGGCTGATAATGCATGCTTGCATCTCTTGTCATACTATAGTATAATTTCAACGTTTGTAGTTTACACGTGACGGGGATTCCGGATCCCGGTGCCGCATTGCGGTCGATCCGAGAGAGGATCCGTCATGGAAGTTTTAACCAATGGAGGTTTTAAAATGAGTGTTTTATCCATGAAACAGTTACTTGAGGCAGGCGTACATTTCGGTCACCAGACCAGAAGATGGAACCCTAAGATGGCTCCTTACATCTTCACCGAGCGTAACGGTATCTACATCATCGACCTGCAGAAGACCGTAGGCATGATCGACAATGCTTACAATGCAGTTTATGATATTGTAGCTCAGGGCGGTACCGTTCTTTTCGTAGGTACCAAGAAGCAGGCACAGGATGCTGTTCGTGAAGAGGCAGAGCGCTGCGGCATGTTCTATGTCAATGAGCGTTGGCTTGGCGGTATGCTGACCAACTTCAAGACCATCCAGTCCCGTATCGAGCGCCTGAAGACCATTGAGCGTATGCAGGAAGACGGAACCTTCGATGTACTGCCGAAGAAGGAAGTTGCTGAACTCGTTAAGGAGATGGAGAAGCTTCAGAAGAACCTTGGCGGTATCAAGGATATGAAGCGGATTCCGGATGCCATCTTTGTTATCGATCCGAAGAAGGAGCATCTCTGCGTTGATGAAGCAAATAAGCTTGGCATTACCCTGATCGGTATCTGCGATACCAACTGTGATCCGGAAGAACTGGATTATGTCATCCCCGGTAACGATGATGCGATCCGTGCCGTTAAGCTTCTGACTGCTACGATGGCTGATGCCGTTGTAGAGGCAAAGCAGGGCGCTGAGGAGAACGCATCCGAGGAAGCTAAGGTAGAAGAGACTGAGGAGAACGAGTGATCTATCTGAACGCAAGGTTTGGATTTTACATTCCCTTTTAGATGACCTATTTTCGGAGGAAATTAAAATGGCAATTACAGCAAAGATGGTTAAGGAACTTCGTGAGCAGACCGGTGCCGGCATGATGGAGTGCAAGAAGGCACTGGCTGAGACCAACGGAGATATGGCAGAAGCAGTAGAGTACCTGCGTAAGAATGGTCAGGCAAAGGCTGAGAAGAAGGCCAGCCGGATCGCAGCAGAGGGTCTCTGCCTGGTAGCAAATGATGGTGATAAGAAGGCCGTTGTTGTAGAGGTCAACTCTGAGACTGACTTCGTTGCATCCAATGAAAAGTTCCAGACATATGTTAAGGAAGTCGCTGAGCAGGCACTGAATAGTGATGCTGAGGATATGGATAGCTTTATGGCTGAGAAGTGGGCAAAGGATCCTTCCAAGACTGTTCAGGAAGCTCTGGTAGAAGAGATCGCTGTCATCGGTGAGAAGCTTTCCATCCGCCGTTTCGAGCGTGTATCTGAAGAGAATGGTTTCGTCGTTTCCTATACACATGGCGGCGGCCGTATCTCTGTTTTGGTAGATGCTGAGTGTGCAGTTGTAAATGACGAGGCAAAGGAAGCAGTTCACAACATCGCAATGCAGATCGCAGCTTTAAATCCCAAGTATCTGTCTGATAAAGATGTTGATCAGGACTTCATTAATCATGAGACCGAGATCATCAAGGCCCAGATCGAGAATGATCCGAAGGAATCCCAGAAGCCTGACAAGGTGAAGGAAGGCATGGTTAAGGGTAGACTGAATAAGGAGTTGAAGGAAGTCTGCCTGATGGATCAGCCTTATGTAAAGGCTGCTGATGGTAAGCAGACCGTTCAGAAGTATCTGGATGAGGTTTCCAAGAGTCTTGGTTCTACTCTGACTCTGAAGAAGTTCGTTCGTTTCGAGACCGGCGAAGGCATGGAGAAGAAGAACGAAGACTTTGCAGCTGAAGTTGCAGCTCAGATCAATGGCTGATTTGAAATGACTGTTTTCAGACGGAAAACGCGAGAGCGTTTTCCGTCTTTTTTTTACAAAAATGGATCTAAAAACATAAACTACGATTGACGTACTACGATAGTCGTTGTATTATATTTTTGTCAAGATACTACGACAGCCGTAATACGACAGACATAATACGACAGATATAATTCGACAGAAAGGAGGATATGCTTGGAAATCAGCAGTGATGTGATTCGGGGCTACAATGACACTATCATATTGAGTCTGCTTCTGGATCAGCCATCCTATGGATATGAGATCTCAAAGATGATTCGGGAAAAGACAAAGGATGCCTATATTATCAAAGAGACGACCCTTTATTCCGCCTTTACCCGTATGGAAAAGAACGGATATATCGAATCCTTTACAGGGTTTTCTGACCAGGGGAAACGGCGGACCTACTACCGAATCACGGAAAAGGGAAAACAATATTACAGAGAAAAATGCAGTGAATGGGACCTGACCAAACAGGTGATTGAGCATTTCATCAGAAAGGAAACGTAATGGAAACAATTCAAAACTATCTGGAATCGATGTTTGCAAGTCTTCCAAATACGCCGGAAGTGATCAAGGCCAAGTGTGAACTGGGACAGATGATGGAAGATAAATACACAGAACTCATGGCGGAAGGAAAGTCGGATAATGAAGCGGTCGGACAGGTCATTGCAGAATTCGGGAATCTGGATGACCTGGCAGAAGCACTCGGAATCAGCCACATTTTACATGATAAAGGTGTATATTTTTCGAATACTCGTAAGGTTACAGAAGAGGAGGTTCGTTCCTATCTCTTTGATGCAACTCTGAGCAGTATGCTGCGGGGGCTTGGTGTATTCCTTGCCATTGTTTCTCCATGTGGAGTCATCCTTGCTGCTACCCTGCATTCCTCCAATGGCCGAAATTTCATTATTCTGGGATTGGTCTTTCTTTTCCTGGCAATCGCGGCATGTGTCGGGCTCTGTACCTACAGCGGACTTAAGATGGGAAAATGGGCTTTTTTGAAAAGAGAAGCTTGCAGCATCGATTATTCTACGACCGGAATGGTAAATGATGCCAGAAATCAACTGCATGGCACGGTGATCCTGGAACGGACCATTGCGGTCATTCTCTTTTGTACTTGTTACATACCACTGATTGTATTATGCATGTGGAAAAGGGAAGCATTTTTCGCCGGGATCGGTGTGACGATCCTTCTTTTCATGGTTGGTATAGCAGTTTTTATTCTGGTTGCAGCTTCCGGCAGAGAGAATGGCTATGCCCGCCTTTTACGACTCAATAGCCGGCAGAAGATGGAGGGCTATTTCTCAGAAGGGCAGAGGGATGTTTATTATAATCATCCGAGACTACAGGCTTTCATGTCTCTCTACTGGCCAACCGTCGTCTGCGCTTATCTGATCATCAGCTTTCTGACCTTTTCCTGGGCGATCAGCTGGATCATCTGGCCGATTGCAGCAATTGTCAATAACCTGATCCATACGATCTTTGGAAATGAGAAAGGCGAGTGAATTTCATGGAAAAGAAAAAGAGATATCTAAGAAATATTTATCTCACCCTTCTATCGCTGGCAACGATCGCAGCAATCTGCTATGGTACTTTTACTCGTATAGGTATGCCGGTCTTACATATCTCTGACGATGATTTTTTCTTCGGCTTCTACAATGAAGGAAACGAGACAACAAAAAAGGAGATCGAACCTTTTTCCAGTGTCAGGATCGAGCTGAAAAATGCGGATGTCTCTTTGGAAAACGGTGCGGATTATTCACTTAGCTACCGAGGAAACAAGTCCCGCTTTCCGGTATATCATATGGAGAATGATGTCCTTGTTATTTCAGATCCATCGACCGGGAAGGCTCCCACAGGTCTTCTGACAGTGATTGTTCCCAAAGAGCTTTCTTCGATGGGAGAATGGGACATTTCGACAGCAAACGGTGATGTTACGGTGGCTTTTGATCAGGAACTTACGATCGGGGCGGTAAATATTTCCAGCAAGAATGGAGATCTGAATTTATCTTCCAAGCAGACTGCCACAGGAGATGCAGTAAAATTGGATAGTAAAAACGGGGATCTTTCCCTTTCCAATTGGAATGGCAATTCTCTTCATGCTTCTTCTGAAAATGGAGATGTGACGGCAGAGAGGATCTGCTTTGAAACAACAGATCTGACCAGCGATACGGGTGATCTGTCAGTAAAACCGTCAGATCATTTGTCGGAATACCGCTATCATCTGACCGGAGGAGAAGGAGATATCTCCATCGCTGACGGGATCTATGACGGAAGTCCTGATTCGAAATCGGAGATCACAGTCGGAAAAGGGGAAAAAGACATGACCCTTCGATCACAAAACGGTGACATTGTTGTACAATGATTTGAGACCGGCCGGATGAAAAGGAGAAGGGAAGTCACAAGATGAAAAGGAGTCGGCAAGAGATCCGAAAAGAATTGGAAAAACATGCAGATGCAGACTATCGGAAATTTTCTTCGGGTCTTCTTCCCGGCGTCACATCTATACTTGGTGTTCGTCTGCCACAGCTTCGAAAAATGGCAAAAGAGCTTGCCCGGGAAGATGGAAGATGGAATCTAAAACAGCTTTCGGATAACTGCCTGGAAGAATTGATGCTTCAGGGTATGATCATAGCTTATATGAATTGCCCGATGGAAGAGAGGCTGGATCTGATCCGGGGCTTTGTCCCGAAGATCAATAGCTGGTCGGTTTGCGACAGCTGCTGTTCAACCTTAAAATTTGTAAAAAAAGACCAGGAGCCGTTTTTCTTATTTTTGCAGCCCTACATTCATTCTGATAAGGAATACGAACAGCGCTTTGCCGCAGTCATGCTTTTGGATTATTATATTGATGATCACTGGCTTTCTAAAACGGTGGAAGCTTTGGAAGAAATGCAGGCAGACAAGTACTATGCAAAAATGGCGATTGCCTGGGCCATGGCAGAATGTTATCTCCATTTTCCAAAAGAAATGATGCCGGTGATCCGGAATAATTCCCTGGATCCCACGATTCAGAGGATGACCTTGCAGAAAATCATAGAATCCAGGACGATCCCGGAGGAGATGCGGGAAGAATTTCGGACTATGAGGAATCGCTTGAACATTGATATAAAGGAGAAGGGACAGCATGGAAGAGACGCAGGAAACATTAGAAGAGGGGCTGAGACAGGAGATCCAAAAGCTTTGTCATGGAAGAAGAGACCTCGGGGAAAGAGATCGCTTTATTGAGAGCTTTACGGCTCTGATCACGATCTCAGACAGCCGGAGCAATTACAGCAATGCCAGAAACAGGCTTCGGAAAGCCAGGGAGATCTGGGAGGCGCTCGGATTTTTGCTCTGTCAGACCTTTGTTCGGAAGGGACTGGATCAGGAGAGGGCAGATGCCTGCCTCTATCAGGCTCTTTATGATTCGGCATGCCGTTACGTCGCAACGATGGATCAGCCGGGCTATGGAAAGAAACTCCTTGGTCTGATCACCATTAAGGAGAAGGAGAGAGCCAGACGGTCTGCCCAGGATGTCTGGGCCTCGGTCAATGGGGCTGAATTCTTATGGAAGGATACCGTTCCGGAATTTGACCATGCTTTTCTCGTCTATCAGAAGGCACTCTACGAAGCCTATCGAGCCCATGATGAGGAGGCAGATCTTCGATTGCGCCATGAGATCCTTTCTCATAAATAGGATGGGTTTTGATTCGGGTATTAAAAGTTTTTGACATTCATACTGAAACATTTTCAGATGATTGGAATTGGAAATAATGAAATAATAATGAAATAAGGGGGACAAGAAATGACTTACCAGGCAGATGAACACCGTTATGACAATACCGATTTATATCAACATGTAGGCAGATCCGGTCTCATGCTTCCTAAGATCTCTCTGGGACTTTGGCATAATTTCGGCTGTAACAGTGACTTTTCCAATATGAAAAAGCTCCTTTTTACGGCCTTTGACCATGGCATTACTCATTTTGATCTGGCCAATAATTATGGCCCGGAATATGGAAGAGCAGAGACGAATTTCGGTCAGATCCTAAAGGAGGATCTCATGCCTTATCGGGATCAGCTGATTATTTCTACGAAGGCAGGATATGATATGTGGCCGGGTCCTTATGGAAACTGGGGATCGCGAAAATATCTGATCGCATCTCTGAATCAGTCTCTGAAACGCATGGGGCTCGATTATGTCGATATCTTCTATCACCACAGAATGGATCCGAATACACCGATTGAGGAGACCATCATGGCTCTGGACCAGATCGTTCGTTCCGGCAAGGCTCTTTATGTCGGCCTTTCCAATTATAACGGGGAAATGGCAGATAAGGCTGTTCAGATTGCAAGGGAAATCCACCTGCCACTTATCATTCATCAGAATCGTTATTCGATTTTGGATCGAACCATCGAAAACAACGGATTAAAGGAGAGCGCAGGGAGAACCGGGATGGGAATTATCTGCTTTTCTCCTCTGGCTCAGGGTCTCCTTTCCGAGAAGTATTTGAAGGACATCCCTAAGGATTCCAGAATGGCCAGAGATGGCCGCTTCCTTCATGCGAGCGACTTAACAGAGGAAAAGAAGGCAGCCATTCGTTCATTGGATGCTTTGGCTAAGGAACGTGGTCAGACCCTTCCTCAGATGGCGCTTGCCTTTGTCCTTCATTCGAAGGAAGTGACATCGGTTTTGATCGGAGCATCGAAAGCGGAGCAGATTCTCGAGAATTTGGATAGTTTAAAACAGCCGGATTTCTCGGAGGAAGAGCTTCGCCGGATCGATAAAATATCTCTGCCGGTTGCCAGAAAGTAAAATCTTTTAGCCCTGCCTTGTGGCAGGGCTTTTTTGTGCAATTTTTAGGTCTCTTTCGTATTTCGATAGCTGTATGTTCACAAACCAGAAATAATGCACAAAAGATAAGCCTTGTTTTTATATATATTATACAGGATCAATAAAAAATCTTAGAATATCTAAGATGGTCATTAAAATATTCTATGTTTTTCAAGATCAAAAATCCTTATAGTATTCCTTGTAAAACAGATGAGGCACAAGGGGTGCTTGATAAAGGAGGGTTTTTACATGCAGAAAAAAAGAATTTTTGCAGCAGCTCTGGCATGTGTGCTTGGAGCATCAATGATGGCTTGCGGATCTTCGGGAAGTGGCTCTAAAGGCAGTGGAAAATCCACGAGCAGCGTAGCCAATAAGGATAAGCCGGTTGTATGGTATAACCGTCAGCCGTCCAACAGCTCCACCGGTGAGCTGGATTCCAATGCACTTCATTTCAACGACAATACTTATTATGTCGGATTTGATGCGAATCAGGGTGCTGAACTCCAGGGCAAGATGGTTGCAGATTACATTCAGAAACATGCAGCTGATCTGGACCGGAATCATGACGGAACCATCGGTTATGTCCTTGCAATCGGTGATATCGGACATAACGATTCGATTGCTCGTACCAGAGGTGTTCGTAAAGCACTTGGCACAGGGGTTAAGGACGGAAACGACATCGACTACAAGCCGGTTGGTACCAACACCGACGGATCCTCTAAGGATGTTCAGGACGGTAGTGTAGGAGGACTGAAGGTTCGTGAGCTTGCTTCTCAGGAAATGAAGAACTCTGCAGGTGCTACATGGGATGCAGCTACTGCAGGTAATGCAATTGGTACCTGGTCTTCTTCTTTCGGTGATCAGATCGATCTGGTCATCTCCAATAATGATGGTATGGGAATGTCCATGTTCAATGCATGGTCCAAGGACAACAAGGTTCCTACCTTCGGCTATGATGCAAACTCCGATGCAGTTGCAGCAATTGCAGACGGCTACGGCGGAACCATCAGCCAGCATGCTGACGTTCAGGCTTATCTGACACTGCGTGTTTTAAGAAATGCTCTGGACGGCAAGGATGTCATGACCGGCATTGCAACAAAGGATGATGCAGGAAACGTTCTGACAGATGATGTTTACAGATATGATAAGGACAATCGTTCCTTCTATGCATTGAACGTTGCTGTTACCGCTGATAACTACAAGGATTTCACCGATTCTACCAAGACCTATGAGCCGGTAAGCAATCAGGTGAAGAGTGACAAGAAGAAGGTATGGCTGGATATCTATAACTCCTCCGATAACTTCCTTGGTTCTACTTATCAGCCGCTTCTGAAGAAGTATGACAAGCTTTTGAATCTTGATGTTGACTACATTGGTGGTGATGGCCAGACGGAGTCCAATATCACAAACCGTCTTGGTAACCCCAGCCAGTATGATGCATTTGCAATCAACATGGTTAAGACCGATAATGCGGCATCCTACACCGCAATCCTGAATCAGTAATAACTGTTAACAGGATGGCTGCAGAGTAAAATGCAGCATAATTTGAGGAGGCATCAGGAGGTCGTCTCCTGCTGCCTCCTCTCTTTTTTGAGACGGAAGAAGATGGAGAATACAAAATAGGACAATCAGATTTTATTCTGTATCATTTTCTTCACCTTCCGCTTTCAAATCTTCTGAGACATGAGAGCCAAATCTCTGATCTCAACTACAGGATCTACAATGAAAAAGAAAAGTCAATACCCCCTAAGACTTTCTGTAAAATTGGATTCTGTGACAGATCTGTTGTGACTGTTTTTTCGATTCTAAGTAGTACAGGAGTATACATATGGCAGAAGAGAAAGATAATGTTATCTTATCGATTCGCGGAATGTGCAAGTCCTTTGGCCGTAACCGGGTTCTGGATCACATTAATATGGATGTGAAACGAGGATCCATTATGGGTCTGATGGGAGAGAACGGTGCTGGTAAATCAACCATGATGAAGTGTCTGTTCGGTACCTATCAGAAGGATGAAGGACGAATTATTCTGGACGGTAAGGAAATCAATTTCTCCGGACCCAAAGAGGCCTTGGAGAATGGTATTGCCATGGTTCACCAGGAATTAAACCAATGCCTGGAGAGAAGTGTCGTTGATAACCTCTTTTTGGGACGCTATCCCAAGACATCGTTAGGTGTCATTGATGAAGCACGGATGAAAAAGGAGGCATCGGATCTCTTCCGCCAGCTCAATATGACGGTGAATCTGACTCAGCCCATGAAATATATGTCCGTTTCTCAGCGGCAGATGGTTGAAATTGCAAAGGCTATTTCCTATCATTCGAAAATCATTGTTCTGGACGAGCCGACATCCTCTTTGACCGTTCCGGAAGTTGAGAAACTCTTTAAAATGATGCGGGCTTTGAAGGAACAAGGTATTTCCATCATCTATATCTCACATAAGATGGATGAGGTTTTCGAGATCTGCGATGAGGTATCGGTCCTTCGGGATGGTTCTCTTGTGATGACAAAGCCGGTTTCAGAAACCAACATGAATGAGCTGATTGCAGCCATGGTCGGCCGGTCTCTGGACAATCGTTTTCCTCCGGTGGATAACAAGCCGGGTAAGACGATTCTGAAGGTTCAGCATCTGTCGACGAAATTTGCGCCTTTCTTAAAAGATGTCACCTTTGATGTTCGTCAGGGAGAAATCTTCGGCCTATACGGCCTGGTCGGCGCAGGCAGATCCGAACTTCTGGAGACAATCTTCGGAATGCGGACCCGGGCTTCCGGTCGTGTCTACTACGATGACAAGCTTAGTAACTTCAACAGTTCCAAAGATGCCATGGATCACGGATTTGCAATGATCACAGAGGAGAGAAAAGCGAACGGACTCTTCTTAAAGGGAGACCTTACTTTCAATACCACCATTGCCAACATGAATCATTATAAGTCGGGAGTTGCTCTGAGCAGTCCGAAGATGATAAAGGCAACTTCGAATGAAATCTCCGTTATGCATACCAAGACCATGGGACCGGATGATATGATTGCCAACCTGTCCGGCGGTAACCAGCAGAAGGTTATTTTCGGTAAGTGGATGGAGCGGGATCCCAAGGTCTTTCTGATGGATGAGCCAACCCGAGGCATCGATGTCGGTGCCAAGTATGAGATCTATGAGCTTATCATTAAGATGGCAAAACAGGGCAAGACCATTATCGTGGTTTCTTCTGAAATGCCTGAAATTCTCGGTATTACAAACCGAATCGGTGTGATGAGTAACGGACACCTGGCCGGCATTGTGAATACCAAAGAGACCGATCAGGAAGAGCTCTTACGATTAAGCGCGAAGTATCTCTGATAATAGGATATAAGGAGAAAAGCTATGGCAAATACGATATTGACACAGGAGGATAAGGATCAACTCCTGAAGCCGATCGATGAGTATGTCGGCAAAATACAGGATGAGATCGATCAATTAAGAGCGGATGGTGCAACACTTGTGCGTCAGCTGGAAAATCACATGATCCTTCTGAAAGATGATAAGTCTTTGAACAAAGAGGAGAGAGCAAACCGGATCGCCGAAGATAAGGAGGCTCTGGCCAAGGCAAGGGAAGTTGAGTCGAAGAACCGGGCAGAGGTAGATGCCCTGGTCAAGAAAGCTGAGACTTATATCAATGCTCATTTCGACAAGGATTATCTGGAACCGATCAAAGCATCCTGTGAGGCAGAACGACAGGCCATCGAGAAGGATTATGAGCAGGCCATCGGAAAACTGAAGAATGAGCATGAAGCCGAATTGTCCAAGACAAGCGACAAGGCGGAGATCAAGGATGAGAATTATGTCTATAAGAACCGTCTCTATGATCAGAAGATGCGTCGGGATCTGAAACTCCAGGCCGTAAAGGATGAAGAGCATGAGGCTTTTGTCTATCGTTATCATTTGATCGACAAGCTCCGTATGTCCCATTTCACCTTCGGACAGAATATGGCTCAGAGAAGAGAGAATTACAAGTATACTTTTAACGCCCAGCAATTCCTTCTTCAGAATGGTCTGTATTTCGTTATCATTATGGTCTTTGTCATCCTGGGTATTGTTACACCGATGGTTAAGGGCTCTCCGCTTTTCACCTATAATAATATTCTGAATATTCTCCAGCAGGCTTCGCCGAGAATGTTCTATGCCCTGGGTGTTGCAGGACTGATCCTTCTGACCGGTACCGACCTTTCCGTTGGCCGTATGGTTGGCATGGGCATGGTGGCTTCTACCATTATCATGCATCAGGGACCTAATACCGGTACTGTTTTCGGTAAGGTTTTTGATCTGACCAAGATGCCTCTGGCAGGAAGAGCAATTCTGGCACTTCTTGTCTGCATCGTTCTCTGCACCATCTTTACATCGATCGCAGGTTTCTTCACCGCAAAGTTCAAGATGCACCCCTTTATTTCAACCATGTCCAACATGCTGATCATCTTCGGTATGGTTACTTATGCAACCAAGGGTGTATCCTTCGGATCCATCGATCAGAAGATTCCTGCTATGGTCATTCCGAAGATCAACGGCAGATTCCCGACCATCATTATCTGGGCGGTTGCAGCGATTGCCATTGTATGGTTCATATGGAACAAGACGACTTTCGGCAAGAATCTCTATGCAGTCGGAGGTAACCCTGAGGCTGCATCGGCTTCCGGTATCTCTGTCTTTCGTGTAACTCTGGGTGCATTTATTCTTGCCGGTATTCTCTACGGCTTCGGCGACTGGCTGGAATGTAACCGAATGGTTGGTTCCGGATCTGCAGCGTACGGACAAGGATGGGATATGGATGCAATCGCAGCCTGCGTTGTCGGTGGCGTATCCTTCACCGGTGGTATTGGAAAGATTTCCGGCGTTGTTGTCGGTGTTCTGATCTTCACGGCATTGACCTATTCTCTTACGATTCTGGGCGTTGATACCAACCTCCAGTTCGTATTTGAAGGTATCATTATTCTTGCTGCAGTTACTCTGGACTGCCTGAAGTATATCCGTAAGAAGTAAGGACTAGAATTATCTTCTCCCAGACAGATACAAATAGGACCCGTCACAGATAGCATTTTGTGACGGGTCTTTTTATGCTACAATGACTATAAATATTTGTATGAAAATAAAGGGGAAAGTCATGGCAGACTATCGTGTTTTACTTGTAGATGATGAAGAGGATGTTATCCATGTCATGCAGAAAAAGGTCAACTGGGAGGACCTTGGATTTTCTGTCATCGGATATGCGAAGAATGGTGTCCAGGCTCTGGAGATTGCAGAAGAAGAGATGCCGGATGTGGTCATAACAGATATCAAGATGCCCTATATGGATGGTCTGGAATTATCGCGCCGTTTGAGAAAGGAATTTCCGGATCTTCGTATCCTTCTTTTTACCGGCTTCGATGAGTTTGAATATGCCAAGGAAGCCGTTCATCTGGAGGTTTCGGAGTATATTTTAAAGCCCATCAGTTCCATTGAACTTACCAAGACTCTGACTGAGCTTAAGAAAAACATGGATGAGGAAAGAAGCGCACGGCAGAATGTCCGTATGCTTCAGGAATTCTATATGGAATCTCTGCCGGTGATCCAGTCCAATTTCTATATCATGCTGATTGAGGGCAGAATACCGGAGGACTCTTTTGATAAATATAGAGCGGATTATCAGGTGGCAGAATCTTCGGGCGGTTACTGCTTCTGTATTTTTCATGTCAGCTCCCATCATATTCCGGAGGGTATGCATCCTTCGGTCCTTCAGCTTTCGGTCTGGAAGTATATTACGGATGAAATGAAGCAGAAATGGGATGCGGATTTCTTCACATATCGTGGAGATATTGCCATGCTGGTCCGCATGCCATCTGCGGAGGATGTGACCAGATTGACGGATGATTGTAACCGGATCGTTCGAAGCGCCGGACGGGTTCTTGGAGCTGTTGTGACCGCCGGAATCGGTGGACCGGTAGAAGATCTCAAAGACTTGCAGACCTCCTATCTCGGTGCCAGAGAAGCGGTTTCCTATCGTGTTTTGTACGGAACAGGACGGGCAATTAATATCCGTGAAGCAGCACCGGAAGAAAAAGCAAATTATGAGATTTCTTCGGAGGGAGATTTTCACCAGTTTTTTACAGCCATTCGGATGGGTAAGAAGGATGTTGTCACAGAAGCTTCGGATGACGTGATTGATAAGATCATCCGTCTCTCATCAACGGTGAAGCAGTATCGAATGGAGGTCAGTAATCTTCTGGCTGCATTGTATCGTTTTGCCAGGGGCAATGAGATCTCCATGGAGGCAATTCTGACACAATCGGGTCTGACAGAAGATCCTTTTCTGCAGCTTATTGAATTGGATGCGGAATCCCTTCGGGAATGGCTGAAAGGAACCGCTCTCTCCATGATGGATGCCATGAGCCGCCTTCGTTCCTCCAACAGTCTGTCTTATGTCGAAGGCGCCAAAAACTATGTTCGGGATCATTATAGTGAAGCCGACCTCTCCCTGGAATCGGTTTGTAAGGCCTTGGGCGTATCGGAATCCTATTTCTCCAGTATTTTCAAGAAGGAGACGGGAGAGGCATTTGTAAGCTTTTTGACCGGTTATCGGATGGAGAAGGCGAAAGATTTGCTTTTACTTACCAATGATAAGAACTATATCATCGGTAAGAAAGTCGGATATGAGGATCCGAATTATTTCAGTTATGTTTTTAAAAAGGCCTTCGGGGTCTCTCCGTCCAGATTTCGTCAGAAACAGGTAGAAGATGCGAAATAACAGGAAAGAAACAAATGAGAAAAAACAAAAGAATGTGAGAGAACGTATCAAGAGCCGCCTGGAACTTTACCGTGAGAGGATTATGGTTTTAAAGAAAAGCCATACAGTCAATGGGATCCAGTCGACACTCATGATTTCCTTTTCTGCCTTGTCTTTGGCCATTGTTGTGATTCTCGGATCACTCTTTATGTTTCGCTTTCGGACGAGTGTCCGTACAACGGCATTAAGCAGCACGGAAGCAATTCTCCAGCAGACGGGAACATCTCTGGACGAGAACCTTCTTATGGCCCGCCGTATTTCGGATACGGCGGATTATGAGGTGCTTTCGGGTAATTCCCTTTCGGATCCATTTGTGGCCAAGAATCTCTATCTCCTCTATGAAGCAAATAAGGATGCCATTTTGTCCATTGCACTCTATGATACAAGCGGAAGCCTGCTTCTGGCAGAACCTGTGGCAAAACAGAAAGAGGATCCTGATGTCAGTCATCAGGAGTGGTTTCAGGGAGCTTTAGATAAGCCGGAAAGTTTTTATGTCTCTGCTCCTCATGTCCAGAATCTTTTTCAGGACGATAGTTCCCGCTATAACTGGACGGTTTCTATGTCCAGAGTGATCTATCTGACCGAAGGAGACCGGCCGAAAAAGGCGATCCTTCTTGTAGATCTGGATTACAGCCGTCTGGAACGGATCATGAAGAAGATCAATGAGAATGCGGGCGGTCAATATTACTACATATGCGATGATAAGGGAAATCTCATCTATCATCCCAGGCAGGTGCCGATCCTGGAAGGTTATGAGAAAGAACCCTCTGCAACATTTGCTATCCGCCATGAGGATGGCAGCTTTCCTAAGGCTTCTTTGAAGGGAAGGGATTACATCAGTATCCGCTCGATCACCTATACCGGCTGGAAATTAGTCAGTGTGATTCCGGGCAAGACCCTGACTCAGAATATGATCAATAATGTCTGGTTTCTTTTCTTCATTCTTTCCATGACTTCTGCAACCGTCCTGCTGATTAACCGGATCGCTGCAATCCGAATCGCCCGGCCCATTCTGGCTCTGGATGAATCGGTCAAGTCCATTGAGGCCGGAAAACTGGATGGACAGACCATCTATATCGGTGGCTCCCCGGAGATTCGTCACCTGGGGGACAGTATCCAGAAGTCCTATGAAGAGATCGATCGTCTCATGCACCAGATTGTAGAAGAAGAAAGACTTCGGCAGAAAAGTGAGATGGATGCTTTGCAGAGCCAGATCAACCCGCATTTCCTTTACAATACCCTGGATTCCATTACCTGGATGATAGAAGGAGAGAAAAATGAAGAAGCTGTCTATATGATCACTCAGTTGGCAAGACTCTTTCGGATTAGCTTATCCAAGGGCAATCGTATCATTTCCATTGGTGATGAAGTGCTGCATGCCCAGAGTTATATGAATATTCAGAAATACCGTTATAAGGATCGCTTTCAAGTGCAATTTCATCTTCCGGAGGAAATCAAGACCTATTGCACGGTCAAGCTCATTCTCCAGCCAATTCTGGAAAACGCCATTTATTATGGCGTAGAGACCATGGATGGGGACGGCTTGATCGAGGTGAGTGGAGAAATTTCCGATAAGGATATCTACATCCATGTCAAGGATAATGGAATCGGTATGACAGAAGAAACAGTCAAAGGACTTCTGACCGGGGGTGAGAAGACTCCACGGCATGGATCTGGCGTCGGTTTGAAGAATGTGAATAACCGGATCCGCCTTCAATTCGGCGAGGCATATGGTCTCATCATTCAAAGTGAGCCGGACGAAGGTACAAAAGTGACACTGCATCTGCCGGCCATTCCCTTTACAGAGGAAAACAGAAAGAGACTGGAGGAGGGACAATGAAGGGAAAGAAGGGTTTTCTCATCTCAGAATTGATTCTTGTCGGTCTGACTGTTTTCTTCCTGGCGAAGCTTATGTGGGGAAATTCAGCTCCTAAGATGAAAGAGGTTGCTGTGATTCTGGAAGATTCGGAAAATGAAAAATGGACCGCCCTGAAGGGAGGGCTGAAGGCAGGAGCTTCGGAAGCCGGGATCCGCCTGAATTTTATCTCTACCGGAAGCTTTGAATCTGCAGAGGATGAGGTTTCGATCGTGAAAGAAACCCTGGCAGAGGGAACGAATGGACTTCTTGTCTGGCCGCTGAATGGAGAGGCAGAAAAAGAGATTCGAACACTGGCTCGTCGGACTCCCCTGGCTTTTCTGGGAAATGGTCATACCAAGAAAGTTCGGACGACACAAAACGATTCCAGAGAGAACGGGAAACAACTGGCCGGGATGATCCTTACGGATTATTCTTCGAATCTGAGTGAAAAGCATTTGGGAGTTCTTCGGTCAAATCCGGCGGATCAAAGCGAGAAGGAGCTGTTTTTAGGGTTAAAAGAAGGTCTGAAAGGCAGCGGAGTGACATTTTCCTGGGAACTTGGATCTGCTTCGGACGAAGAGGTCACAAGTAAGATCTCAGAATTTCGAAACCGAACGGAAATCATCGTCGCTTTGGATGACAGACAGATTGAACTTTCGACACAGATGAAAAAGAATGGCGATCTGAATCGAGCGGTTCTCTATGGCTTCGGCCGTGGCATGAATGCCGTTTACCAGTTGGATGAAGGGAATCTTCAGGGTCTGGTCTTCCCGAATGATTTCGATATGGGATATGAGGCCGCCAGAAGCTTCAGCGGTTTCTCTAAAGTTTCCCTTCTCAAAGAAAGCAATCATAAGATTCCGGTTCGGCTTTTACGAATGAGAGATCTTATGAAAAAGGAAAATCAGGATATGCTTTATATCATCTCGCATAATCTTTGAATGCAGGGAAAATAGGTGAATAAATGATGAAATCCTTTTTTAAGAACAATGGAAGGCGCTTTCTTTCCGCCCTTCTTATGATCGCTTTGACAGTTTGTCTTGTTTCCTGCGGCACCGTCGAAACGTCGGATGTAAAAAGACTGAAGCTTGGGGTCGTGATCTACGATGAAGGAGATCTCTTTTTAAAAGAGATCACCGATGAACTTATTGCCCAGGCGAAGAAGAGATCAAAAACTTCCGGCGAAAAGCTTCAGATTACAGTTTCTGTTCGTTATGCGAGAAGCAAACAAAATATTCAGGATGACCAGGTGGAGGACCTGATCGACAATGGCTGTAATGTTCTGGCCGTGAATCTTGTGGACCGAAATGACCCCATGGATATTATCGATATGGCCAAGAAGAATAATATCCCGGTGATCTTCTTCAATCGTGAGCTGGTTTTGCAGGACCTGAACCGCTGGAACGGGCTCTATTATGTTGGAGCAAGGGCTGCCCAGTCCGGCCAGATCCAGGGCCAGGAGTGCGTGGAGTATTTGAAACAGCATCCGGAAGTGGATCGAAATCATGATGGGAAGATCCAATATGTGGTCTTACGCGGGGAAATTAACCATCAGGATGCAATCATCCGGACAGACCGATCGATCAATACCATTTTGGATAACGGAATTCCTTTGGATAAATTGTCCTATGAGGTAGCCAATTGGAGCCGGCTCCAGGCAGAAAATAAGATGAATCAGCTCTTAGAAAGCTATGGGAATTCGATTGAACTGGTGCTCTGCAATAATGATGATATGGCACTCGGCGTTTTGGATGCCTTGCAGAAAAGGAATCTCTCGAGAACTTCTTATCCGGTGATCTTCGGTGTAGATGGGGCGAAAGAGGTCCTTTCGGATATTAAGAAAGGACTGATTCAGGGAACTGTCTATAATGATGGCAAGACTCAGGCGGATAAGGTGATGGATATTGCTGTCCGTGCCTTTGAAGGGAAAGACCTCAGGGGACTCTCCATGACGGATGGAAAGAGCACCTATGTCGACTACCGGAAAGTGACCATCGATAATGTCGATCAGTTTCTGAGCCTGAAGTAATTGAAAAGGAAAGTATTCTTATGGTAAGATAGATTTTGGCTTTTAAGAAATTCGCGCTTTGACGGATATATAAAGTCGGGTGTCCGTCCAATAGAAAGATGCAAAGGGGATGAAAAAATGAGTAATAAGAAACGTGTTCTCCTGAAACTGAGCGGTGAAGCTCTGGCGGGAGAGAAGCATACCGGTTTTGATGAAATGACGGTTCGGACCGTCGCAAAGGAAGTAAAGAAACTGATCGATCACGACTTCTCTGTCGGAATCGTCATCGGCGGTGGAAATTTCTGGAGAGGGCGTACCGGAGAAGAGCTGACCCGTTCCAAGGCAGATCAGATTGGTATGCTGGCTACCGTTATGAACTGTATCTATGTATCAGACATTTTCCGTGGGGAGGGAATGAAGACCGAGATCTACACCCCCTTTGTCTGTGGCGCTTTCAGCCATCTTTTTGACATTGATGCGGTTAATACTGCCTTGGATGCCGGAACAGTGACCTTCTTTGCAGGCGGCACAGGACATCCATACTTCTCGACCGATACAGCTACGGTTCTTCGCGCTGTTGAGATCGGTGCGGATCAGATCCTTCTTGCCAAGGCAATCGATGGTGTCTACGATTCCGATCCCAAGACCAACCCCAATGCAAAGAAGTATGACAGCCTTCCGATTCAGGACCTTGTTGATCAGAAACTCGGTGTCATCGATCTGACCGCTTCCATTATGTGCCTGGAGAATAAAATGCCGCTCAAGGTCTTTGCCCTTTCGGAAGAAGATGGTATTCTGAAGGCAGCATTGAATCAGGATTTTGACGGAACTTCCATTACAGCCTGAAATGAAATAGAATTTCGGCATGACATCTTGATGAAAAAGATCAAAACTGCAGCTCTTAAATTTTAAAAATGATCAAGGAGAATCATTATGGCAGTGAATTTATCTGAAAATAAAGACCGTATGGAGAAGAGTATCCTGAATCTCAAGGAAGAACTCAATGCGATTCGTGCAGGCCGTGCCAACCCTCATGTCTTAGACCGGGTTATGGTCAGCTATTACGGAGCCGAGACACCGATTCAGCAGGTAGCCAATGTTACCGTTCCGGAACCTCGCATGATCCAGATCCAGCCCTGGGATCCCAGCCTTTTGAAGGAGATTGAAAAGGCAATCATGATCTCTGATGTCGGAATCAATCCGACCAATGATGGCAAGACCATTCGTCTGGTTTTCCCGGATCTCACGGAGGAACATCGTAAGGATCTGGCCAAGGACATCAAGAAAAAAGGTGAGGAGGCCAAGGTCGCTGTTCGAAATATCCGCCGGGATGCTATGGACGCTTTAAAGAAGGCACAAAAGGCTTCTGAAATTTCCGAAGATGAAGAGAAGGATCAGGAAACCGAGGTGCAGAAGATGACAGACGAGTTCACGAAGAAAGTGGATGGTCTGATTGAGGAAAAAATCAAGGAAATCATGACTGTCTGATATTGGACGATAGAACAGACTTACGAGGGCACGAGGGTTTCTTGTGTCCTCGTACTTTATCATGGAGGAATATATGAAGATTCCGGAACATGTTGCAATTATTCTGGATGGAAACGGACGCTGGGCCAAGGCCAAGGGCATGCCCCGGACTTATGGACATGCAGCCGGCGCCAAAAATGTGGAAGTGATCTGCAAGGCTGCGGACGATATCGGAATCAAATATCTGACGCTTTATGCTTTTTCTACGGAAAACTGGAAACGTCCGTCGGATGAGGTTTCTACTCTAATGAAGCTGCTCGGGACTTATTTAAAGAAATGTATGAAACTTTCCGTAGAAAATAATATGCGGGTCCGCATTCTCGGAGATCCGGAAGGTCTGCCGGAAAACTTAAAGAAGGCAATTGATCAGTTGGAAGACCTGTCGAAGGACTTTACCGGCCTGAATCTTCAGATCGCTATCAATTACGGCAGCCGGGATGAGATCACGCGTGCGGCAAGAAAAGCCATGAGAGACCTTATGGATGCCGGAAAGCAGCCGGAGGATCTGACAGAAGAAGATCTGTCCTCTCATATGGATACGGCAGGAATTCCTGATCCGGACTTTATGATTCGGACCAGCGGAGAAGAACGGCTGTCCAACTATCTCCTCTGGCAGCTTGCATATTCAGAATTCTATTTCACCAAGACTCCCTGGCCGGACTTCAATGCAGACTGCCTGAAAGAGGCAGTGGAAGAATATGACAGGAGAAACCGCCGCTTCGGTGGACTTTGAGTAGAATAAGAAAGGAGATTTTATGTTTCGAACCAGATTATTAAGCGGCATTGTTCTGGTCGCTCTGGCTTTACTTTTTATTATCACGGGAGGAAGGGTTCTTCTCGCATCGACTTGCGCCATTTCCCTGGTCGGCCTCATGGAACTCTATCGAGTATTTGATATCAATAAGAAGCCGGTCGGTATATTGGGTTATCTTTTTACCGTCCTTTACTACTTTGACCTCTTATACCAATTTCTCCCCAATCTGGAGATCCTGGTCATTGCCTTTTTGATCCTGCTTCTGGCCTGCTTTGTCCTGACCTATCCTAAATATCATTCCAGACAGATCATGGCGTCTTTTTTCGGCGTATTCTATGTCTCGATCATGTTGTCCTTTATCTATCAGACTCGTGAGATCACAAACGGCGAATACATTGTCTGGCTGATCTTCCTCTGCTCCTGGGGCTGTGATACCTGCGCTTATTGTGTGGGCCGCCTGTTTGGAAAGCATAAGATGGCACCGGTCTTAAGTCCGAAAAAATCTGTCGAAGGTGCTATTGGCGGTGTCGCCGGGGCTTTCCTTCTGACATTGATTTACAGTCTGATTTTTAAAAGCCAGATGCAGATCGGTGGCCGGGAGATTCTGATCTTAGGATTGATTTCCTCAGTCGGCGCTTTGATCTCCATGATCGGTGATCTGGCAGCATCTGCCATCAAGAGAAATTATGATATCAAAGATTACGGTAAGCTGATCCCGGGACACGGCGGTATTCTTGACCGTTTCGACAGCGTGATCATCACGGCGCCGATCATTTACTTCCTGGCAGTCTATCTGGTTTGATCTTACAGATTTCAAAGGATAAAATTTCAATCGATCCTATGCTGTTGGGGAGGACCATTTCCTGACATCAGAAGTATTTCGAATGGAAGTATTTTGGATGGAAGTATTTCGAATGGAAGTATTTCGAATGAAAGTATTTTGGAGTTCATATGAAAGTTGCAATTTTAGGGGCTACCGGTTCGATCGGGACCCAGACTCTGGATGTCATACGACAGCATCCGGAAGCTTATGAAGTGACAAGTTTATCCTGCGGGAGAAATATAGACCAGTTGGAAAAAGAAGTGCGGGAATTTCATCCGGCTTTTGTTTCCGTCTGGGAAGAAGAGAAGGCTTTGGATCTTCGCACCCGTCTGAAGGATCTTTCGCTTCCGGTTTACAGCGGCATGGAGGGCTTGATCCGGGTGGCAGAAGATCCGGCATCGGATATTTTAATTACCGGTATCGTTGGTATGCTTGGAATTAAACCGACGATGGCAGCCATTCGGGCAGGGAAGAAGATCGGTTTGGCCAATAAGGAAACACTGGTTACGGCAGGGCATCTGATCATGCCTATGGCTAAGAAATATCATGCCGAGATCCTGCCGGTTGACAGCGAGCATTCGGCGATTTTCCAGTCTCTTCAGGGAAGCCCGAAGAAACGCTTAAAGAAGATCCTTCTTACCGCATCCGGAGGCACTTTCCGAGGGAAAAAGCGAGAGGATCTCTTACACGTCAGGCTGGAAGAGGTCTTAAAGAATCCCAACTGGGATATGGGCGCCAAGGTGACGATTGACTCGGCAGGACTGGTTAATAAAGGCTTGGAAGTCATGGAAGCCGGCTGGCTTTTTGGTGTCAAAAGAGAAGAGATTCAGGTTCTGGTTCATCCGGAGAGTATCCTTCATTCTGCTGTGGAGTTTGAAGATGGGGCAGTGATTGGTCAACTTGGAATACCGGATATGAGAATTCCCATTGCCTATGCCTTGAGCTATCCGGATCGCCTGCCTCTGGATCTTCCGGAGCTTGACCTCTTTTCCCTGGGATGCCTTACATTTGAGAAACCGGACATGGAGACTTTCCGCGGTCTCGGACTGGCCTATGAGGCCATGGACCGGGGAGGTAATATTCCGACGGTATTCAATGCTGCAAATGAGAAGGCAGTAGCCCTGCTTCTGGATCGAAAGATCGAATTCTTAGAGATTCCGGATCTGATCCAGGCAGCGATGGAAGATGTGACCTTCCGTCCGGATCCGTCTCTGGAAGAGATTCTGGAAACGGAAAAGGAAGCCGGAGAGGCTGTTCTTCATGCTGCGAAGATCTGAAATTTAGAATTACAAATGAGGATACTTTATTGAAAATAATCATTGCGGTACTGATCTTCAGTTTCATTGTCATATTCCATGAATTCGGACATTATTTCGTGGCCAAACGCTGCGGGATCCGTGTCAATGAATTCATGCTGGGACTGGGTCCGAGATTATTTGGCTTTCAAAGAGGGGAGACGCTTTTCTCTGTCCATCTGCTTCCCTTCGGCGGCGCCTGCGTCATGGAAGGAGAGGATCAGGATACGTCCGACGAGCGCTCTTTTCAGAAGAAGCCTGCCTGGCAGCGCTTTCTGGTCGTGTTAGCGGGCCCTGTCTTTAATTTTCTATTGGCCTACATTTTAGCTGTGATCCTTGTCGCTTGTGTCGGTTATCAGCCGGCCAAAATTGAAAAGCTGATGGACGGCTATCCGGCAGCGGAAGCGGGATTAAAAGCCGGCGACCAGATCACGGACATCAACGGCTATCACATTCATTTCTATGGAGAAGTGCGGGCTTATACGATGCTGCACAGCGGGAAACCCTTATCTGTGACAGTCGAGCGGGAATCGAAAGGGAAGACCGTAAAAAAGACCTACAACATCAGGCCCCGCTATGATAAGGAAAGTAAGGCCTATCTGCTTGGAATCCAGGGAGGAACGAAGAGCGTCCGGACCAATATCTTCGGAGCGATGCGTTACGGCGCCTACCAGGTCCGCTATCTGATCTATGTGACCTTCGGCTCCTTAAAGATGCTTTTCACCGGTCAGCTCGGAGTCACCGATATGTCCGGCCCGGTCGGTATCGTGAAAACGATAGGAGATGCCTATGAACAATCCCTGGCGGTCAGCATCTTCTTTGCTGTCATGGAGATGCTGAATCTGACGGTTCTTCTGTCGGCAAATCTGGGTGTTATGAATCTTCTTCCTTTCCCGGCTCTGGATGGAGGACGGCTGGTCTTCCTTCTGGTGGAGATGATCACGAAGAAGAAGGCACCTGAAAAGTTGGAAGGGGCAGTCAATTTCGCCGGATTTGCTATTCTAATGGGCTTTATGGTACTTGTCATGATCAGTGATATCATGAAGCTATTCTGAGAGGAGACAAATAAGGAATGTTTGAACGGATGAAAACCAGAGAAGTAAGGATCGGCGACCGGGTGATCGGTGGAAACCATCCGATTTTGATCCAATCCATGACCAATACGCCGACGGAGAATGTGGAAGCGACGGTAGCTCAGATCCTTCGATTGGAGAAAGCCGGCTGCGACATTATCCGCTGTGCTGTTCCGACCAAGGAAGCGGCAAGAGCCATTTCTGAAATCAAAAAAAGGATTCATATTCCACTGGTTGCGGATATCCACTTTGATTATCGACTGGCACTTTTAGCCATTGAAAACGGGGCAGATAAGATCCGGATCAATCCGGGTAACATCGGTTCCGAAGAAAGGATTCGGGCAGTTGTTGATGCCTGCAGGGAAAGGAATCTTCCGATTCGGGTCGGGGTGAATTCCGGATCCCTGGAGAAGAATCTGATCGAGAAATACGGCGGAGTGACGGCCCAAGGCCTGGTGGAGTCTGCTCTGGATAAGGTTCGGATCATTGAAGATATGGGCTATGACAATCTGGTGATCTCCATTAAATCATCGGATGTTATGATGTGTGTCAAGGCACATGAATTGATCAAAGATCAGACCGATCATCCTCTTCATGTAGGTATTACCGAGGCCGGAAATGTGACAGCCGGAAATATCAAATCGGCCATCGGACTCTCTCTGATCCTGTCTCAGGGAATCGGCGATACGATCCGGGTTTCTCTGACCGGAGATCCTGAAGATGAGGTTCGTTCGGCCCGGCTGATCCTAAAGACACTCGGCCTTCGTTCCGGCGGTGTGGAGGTGGTATCCTGTCCGACCTGCGGTAGAACCCAGATTGATTTGATCGGTCTTGCAAATAAAGTGAGTGATATGGTGAAGGATATCCAACTGGATCTCAAGGTTGCTGTCATGGGCTGCGTTGTGAATGGCCCGGGAGAAGCCAGAGAGGCGGATCTCGGTATCGCCGGAGGCAAGGGCGAGGGCTTGATCTTAGAACATGGCAAAGTACTTCGTAAAGTTCCTGAGGAAGATCTCTTAGAGGAATTAAGAATCGAATTGGATCGCCTGATTGCCGAGAGAAGCAAAAAAGGTCAACAGGCTAAGTCATAAAAACCTGGAAGGAGTAGGAAGAGTTGGCAGAAGATCGCTTATTATCAGAACTTTTTCCTGAGCTTTCCCGCAATGGGAAACTGGACAAGCAGCTTCAGGATGCAAGAGTAAGCCGGGTTACGACCAATCCGGCCCGCGATCTCATGCGGATCTATCTTCGGGCCTATGCCCTTGTCCCCAAGAACCGGATCTGGAAATTGGAGAAGAATATTGAAGAGACCTATTTTCAGGACAAGGTGAAGGTTCATATCATTGAGAAGTTTCAACTTTCTGGTCGATATTCGCCCAAGGCTCTTTTTGACCTCTATCAAGACTCCATACGATCAGAGATCTATAAAAACAATATTATCCTTTATAAAGTTCTCTCCAGAGGTCAGATGGAGTTTACGGATGACCGTCATCTTCTGATCACCCTTCCGGATGATGCGGCCTCTCATATGTTTGAGGAGACCATTCTTGACATTCTGACGAAGATTCTCTGCCAGCGCTGTGGCCTGGATGTCATCTGCGATGTGGCCTACAGGGAAGCGGATGAGGAGGAAAGGCAAGACCGGGGCGAAGAATTGATTGAGCAGGAGATCGAAAGCATCAGCCGCCGTTATGAGGAAGTCAAGGAGGAGAAGAATTCCGATCAGGATATTATCGGAGAAGGGGAGAAGACCGGCGAAAAGAAAACATTAAAAAAAGGATCCGGAACTGTTTCCGGGAAAGGAGCCTCTTCGGATTCCTATCAGAAGAAGGATCAGAAACAAAAAGAGCCGGATCAGAATCGGAAAGGCCGATCCGGGTCCTTCGAGCAGGGCAGAGAGTCCAGAACTTATCAGAACAGGGAACGCCCTCTGGTACGTTCGAACAATCCGGCAGTTTTCTATGGCAGGGATATCGAGGAGGAAGTTACTGCCTTAAAGGATGTCCAGGGCGAAATTGGAACCATTGCCGTCCGGGGGCAGGTCTTCGATCTGGATGCCAAGGAAATCAGAAACGAGAGAACGATCCTGATCTTCTCTCTTACTGATTTTACGGATTCCATTACCTGTAAGATCTTTGTAAGCAATGATCAGGCCAAGGCCCTGACCAATGGAAAACTGCATAATGGCGCTTTTATCAAAGTCAGGGGAGTTCCGTCCATTGATACGTTCGACCATGATCTGGTGCTTCAGAAGATCTCCGGCATGATGGAGATCCCGGACTTCCAGGAAAAAAGGATGGATCATGCTCCGGTCAAGAGGGTAGAGCTCCATTGTCATACCAAGATGAGTGATATGGACGGCGTCAGCACGGCAGGGGATATTATTGCCCAGGCCAAACGCTGGGGACACAGGGCTATCGCTATTACGGACCACGGCGATGTACAGGGCTTCACCGAAGCCTATCATGCCGTACAGAAGGATCCGGATGCGCCGCAGATCATTTATGGAGTGGAAGCCTATCTGGTGGATGACATCCGCCGCCTTGTTACCGATCCAATCGGAGAAGATCAGAGCCTGGATGATGATTTTGTTGTCTTCGACCTGGAGACAACAGGATTCTCTGCAGAAAAAAACCGGATCATTGAAATTGGTGCCGTGCGTTTTTCCGGAGGGAAAGTAAAGGATCGATTTTCGGAATTTGTAAACCCCAAGATCCCCATTCCCTACCGGATCACGGAATTAACCAGTATCCGGGATGATATGGTAAAGGATGCGGAATCCATCGAGACCTTGCTTCCGAAATTCCTGGAATTCAGCAAAGGGGCCATTATGGTCGGCCACAATGCGGATTTCGACATGGGCTTTATTAAGGCCAACTGCAAGAGGCTGGGCTTAGAGGCTCCTGTGACCTATATGGACACGGTGGAAATGGCCCGGGTCCTTCTTCCCAACCTGTCGAATTATAAGCTGGATACCGTGGCTAAGGCCTTGAAGGTTTCTCTGGAACATCATCACAGGGCTGTCGATGATGCGGAATGTACGGCTTGGATTTTCGATGCTCTGTCGACCAGGCTTAGAAACCGCGGCCTGACGAAATTGACAGAGATCCAGAAGTCCATGAAACTGGAAGAGGAATCCATTCGAAAGCTTCATAGCAATCACTGTATTGTTCTTGCAAAGAATGATCTGGGACGGATCAATCTCTATCGCCTGATTTCTCTTTCCCATTTAAAGTATTTCCGGAAACGTCCTCTGATGCCGAGATCTCTGATTAATAAATATCGGGAAGGCCTGATCCTGGGTTCGGCTTGTTCCGCCGGAGAACTCTATTCGGCGATTCATGACGGTCGCCCGGAACAGGAAATTGAAAGGATTGCTTCCTTCTATGATTATCTGGAGATCCAGCCGGTCGGGAATAATCAATATATGATTGACAGTCCGAGAGATTCTGTGGTCAATTCCGTGGAAGATCTACAGGACTTGAACCGCAGGATCTATGAACTTGGGAAAGCTATGGATAAGCCGGTCTGTGCGACTTGTGATGTCCACTTTCTGAATCCGGAAGATGAGATCTATCGGAGAATTCTGATGGCCGGTCAGCATTTCGACGATGCGGATCCTCAGCCGCCCTTGTATCTGCATACGACTCAGGAGATGCTGGATGAGTTTTCCTATCTTGGCGCGGAAGCGGCAGAGGAAGTGGTCATAAAGAATCCCAATCGGATTGCGGATATGTGTGAACCCATCGCACCGGTTCGGCCGGACAAGTGCCCGCCGGTTATTGAAAATTCCGATGGAATGCTTAGAAAGATCTGCTACGATAAGGCCCATGAGATGTATGGCGAGGATCTTCCGAAGATCGTATCTGCCCGTCTGGAGAGAGAGTTAAATTCCATTATCGGAAACGGCTATGCCGTCATGTACATCATTGCCCAGAAACTGGTCTGGAAGTCGAATGAAGATGGTTATCTGGTCGGATCCAGAGGCTCGGTCGGGTCGTCCTTTGTCGCGACTATGGCCGGCATCACCGAGGTCAATCCTCTGCCGGCTCATTATCTCTGCCCGCACTGCCATTATGTCGATTTTGATTCTGAGGAGGTCAAGGCTTTTTCGGGCCGGGCAGGATGTGATATGCCGGATAAGAAATGCCCCCGCTGCGGTCATTATCTGACCAAACAGGGATTCGATATCCCCTTCGAGACCTTCCTCGGTTTCAAAGGAAATAAAGAGCCGGATATCGATCTGAACTTTTCCGGGGATTATCAAGCCAAGGCCCACCGTTATACAGAGGTTATTTTCGGCGAAGGCCAGACCTTCAAGGCAGGAACCATCGGCACCCTGGCGGATAAGACGGCTTTCGGTTATGTCAAGAATTATTTTGAGGAGCGTGGCATCCATAAGAGAATGTGCGAGATCAACCGGATTGTCAAGGGCTGTGTCGGGATCCACAGGACGACCGGCCAGCATCCGGGCGGAATCATCGTTCTGCCCATGGGAGAGGAGATCAATACCTTTACGCCGGTTCAGCATCCGGCCAATGATATGACAAGTGATGTGATCACAACGCATTTCGATTATCATTCGATTGACTCAAATCTTCTGAAACTGGACATCCTGGGTCATCAGGATCCGACCATGATCCGGATGCTGGAGGATCTGACCGGTCTCCATCCGACAGATATTCCCCTGGATGATCGGACAGTAATGTCCCTGTTTGAAAATACGGATGCCTTGGGAGTAAAGCCGGAGGATCTCTGGAAGAATTGTCCTCTGGGAACTCTTGGTATTCCGGAGTTTGGTACCGACTTTGCCATGGGACTTCTGATGGAAGCCAAACCAAAGGAGTTTACGGACCTGATCCGAATCTCCGGCCTTTCGCATGGAACCGATGTATGGCAGGGCAATGCCGAGACCCTGATCCAGGAGGGGACAGCAACCATTTCCACCTGTATCGCCTGCCGGGATGACATCATGGTTTATCTCATCCATCAGGGGCTGGAATCCGAGGAGAGCTTTACCATTATGGAGCGGGTCCGGAAAGGCGTTGTTGCCAAGGGAAAGTGCAATGAATGGCCGCAATATGTCGAAGACATGAAGGCACATGGCGTTCCGGACTGGTATATCAAGTCCTGTGAGAAGATCAAGTATATGTTCCCCAAGGCACATGCAGCAGCTTATGTTATGATGGGCTGGCGGGTAGCTTATTGTAAGGTCTATTATCCCCTGGCTTATTATGCTGCCTATTTCTCCATCCGTGCCACGGATTTCAGCTATGAGATCATGTGTCTTGGGAAACAGCATCTGGAAGATACCTTAAGAGCCTACGATGCCAAGGGAGACAGACTGACAGCGAAGGAAAAGGGAACTTACGGCGATATGAGGCTGGTTCAGGAAATGTATGCCAGAGGTTTTGAATTTTTACCGATGGACCTCTACCGGTCGGATGCCCGTTATTTCCAGATCATCGACGGCAAACTCCTGCCTCCCTTTAATTCTCTGGAAGGCATGGGCGATTCAGCGGCAGAGTCTCTGCAGATTGCAGCAAACAGCCGGCCCTTTACATCGAAGAATGATTTGAAGAACCGAGGCAAGGTCTCTTCCACGATCATTGATACCATGGAGCGGCTTGGAATTATTCAAAACCTTCCCGAAGATGATCAGCTGTCGATTTTCGATCTTCTGGATGCTTCCGGGAATGTCTGAGAAAAAGGAAAAAGAAAATGAGAGATATTACAGAAATCAGAAAAGACATCGATTCGATCGATCAAAAGATCGTAGATCTCTACGAGAGACGGATGGATCTGGCGGACGAAGTGGCCGCCTTCAAGATGGAAAAAAGGCGGCCGATCTATGACCGGCAGAGGGAAGAGGAAAAGCTGACCGGCCTTTCCAATCTCTCGGCGGACCCCCTGACTCGTCAGGGTATCAGGGAACTTTTTTCTTCGATCATGTCCGGCAGCCGGAAGAAACAGTATGGGATCCTTTCCAGGAATGGCCTTCGCAAGGATTTCGGCTTTCAGTGCAAATCCGGTTTTGATTTCCATGGCTGTGAAATTGCATACCAGGGCGTCGAGGGTGCTTACAGCCAGGCTGCCCTGGTCAAATTCTTCGGAGAGCATAATAAGACCCATCCGGTCAAAACCTGGAGGGAAGCCTTTGAGGATCTGAAAGATCATCGGGCCGATTACGCTGTCCTTCCCATTGAAAATTCTACCGCCGGCATGATCAGTGAGAACTTCGACCTCATGACGGAGTATGATTTTGCCATTATCGGTGAGCAGGTGATAAAGATAGACCATGCCTTACTTGCCCTCCCGGGCGCTAAATTGTCGGACATCAGGGTGGTTTATTCCCATCCTCAGGCTCTGCTTCAATGCAGTGATTATCTGGATCAGCATCCTTCGTTTGAGGCCAGATCCCTTCTCAATACAGCAATGTCAGCCAAAAAAGTCCATGATGATAAGCGATTGGATCAGGCTGCCATTGCCGGGAAGATCAACGCCGATCTCTATGGACTGCAGGTCCTGGATGAGAAAATTCAGGATGATAAGACCAATGCAACGCGGTTTATTATTGTTTCCTCAGAGAAGAAGTTTTTTATCAATGCAAAGACTTTGACCTTGTCTTTTGAACTGAATGACAATTCCGGATCTCTCTATCATGTTCTGTCCAATTTCACCTATAACGGACTCAGCATGTCACGTATTGAATCCCGGCCCATTAAGGATCGTCCCTGGGCTTATCGTTTTTTCGTAGATCTGGAAGGCAACTTAAATGATGAAGCAGTTCAGAATGCACTGACAGGACTGTCGGAGGAGGCAAACTCCATCCAGATCCTCGGCAATTATTAAGAAGGAGGCATGTTATGGAAAACTTGATGAATCATATGTTTCTTTATCGGGCGGATTCGTCGGACGTGATTTACCGCTACAGTGAGATCCTCTGCAAACCCCAGGGCGCTTATCCGGAGGAAGAAGTCTATCAGAGGATCCATGAATTGATCGAGATGGCTGCCTCTCATGGCTTCTATGGAAATCTCTATCATGCCCTTCTTACGAATTTCATTGTGAACCATGAAAATGCCTTTACCAGAGCCTGTGAAATGCGGGGCGACTGTGGAGGCTCCCTTTCCCGCGCAGGTCGTCACGATCTGGAACTTTTCATGAAGCTTTTCCACCTGGAGCATGAGTATTCAGATTTCCTGGACTTCTCTGAAATCGCTCTTCTGACGGATTATCGGGATAATCCGGAGTCGGGCTATCTTTTCAATAAGAGGATCCGGGATTGTATCATGGATCTCTGTCATAAGCTGGAAGAGGCAGTGGACCTGGATACATTTGCCGCTTCGGTTCTGGATTTCTATCAGTCCTACGGGATCGGCACATTCGGCCTTCATAAGGCCTTCCGTGTGGATGAACAGGGCAATGTGGTTCCGATCACCAGAATCGCTCATGTCAGTCTGTCCGATCTGGTGGGCTATGAATATCAAAAGAAGCAGCTGGTGGATAATACGGAAGCCTTTTTGAAGAAACTTCCGGCCAACAATGCGCTTCTTTTCGGTGATGCCGGGACCGGAAAGTCTACATCGATCAAGGCCATCATCAATCAGTATTACGGCCAGGGACTCCGTATGATCGAGATTTTCAAGCATCAGTTCCGGGATCTGAACAAAGTGATTGGCCAGATCAAGAATCGGAACTACCGCTTTATCATTTATATGGATGACCTCTCTTTTGAAGAATTTGAAACGGATTATAAGTATCTGAAGGCAGTGATCGAGGGCGGCCTGGAAAAGAAACCCGATAATGTTCTGATCTATGCGACCAGTAACAGAAGACATCTGGTGCGGGAGATTGCCGGTGACAAGAAAGAATATGACGATCTTCATAAGAATGATACTGTTCAGGAGAAGCTGTCTCTGTCTTATCGTTTCGGCTGCAAGATTTATTATGACTCTCCGTCCCCCAAGGGCTTTCAGGAGATTGTTCTCAGATTGAGAGACCGGGCAGGACTGAACATCAGTGATGAAGAAGTTCTTTTGGAAGCGAACCAGTGGGAACTGTCTCATGGCGGACTTTCCGGCCGGACAGCTCAGCAGTTTATCGATGATCTGAGCGGAAAAATTCAAATGGAAGAGGAAAAACGCTGAAGCGGTCTGTATGGAAAGATGCTGACAGATGGCGGTATAGGGCCTTTTTCAAAAAATCCGAAAGCTTATAAGAAAGAAAGCGAAAGAAAGCGAAAGAAAGCGAAAGAAAGCAGTTGACACGCTGGCAGGGGCGTGGTAGGATATCAATGTTGTAACAAGAAAGCAGAGTATCCACTCTCACCTAAGCACTGGAAATGTGACTTAGTGTTCATGATGTTTTCTTTGATCTGTTTCGAAGAGATATGTATGATTGTGGATAGCCTGCCTATCCACTTTTTTATTGCTTCGGTCTATATTTTACATAGACCTCGGGCAGTGGAAGCGGAATGCGGAGAGAAGACTTACGGAGGTAACACCAATTAGCGATTTAATGATTAATGAACAGATCAGAGATAAGGAAGTTCGTCTGATCGGTTCTCATGGAGAACAGCTTGGAATCATGTCTGCAAGAGATGCCTATAAGATGGCTCAGGATGAGAATCTTGACCTTGTCAAAGTAGCACCGAAAGCAAAGCCGCCTGTATGTAAGATCATTGATTACGGTAAGTATCGTTATGAGATGGCCCGTAAGGAGAAGGAAGCTAAGAAAAAGCAGAAGACCATCGAAGTGAAGGAGATCCGTATGTCTCCCAATATCGATTCCAACGACCTTTCGACTAAGACCAATGCAGCGCGCAAGTTCTTAGAGAAGGGAAATAAGGTTAAGGTAACGCTTCGCTTCCGTGGAAGAGAGATGGCTCATATCTCGACCTCTCAGCATATTCTGGATGACTTCGCCAACGCCCTTTCGGACGTGGCTGTCGTTGAGAAGAGACCGAAGATGGAAGGCAGAAGTATCAGCATTGTTTTGTCACAGAAAAAGAACTAAGGAGGAATAGGTTATGCCTAAGACCAAAACCAAGAGAGCAGCTGCAAAGCGGTTCAAACTCACAGCAAATGGTAATCTGAAGAGAAGTAAGGCTTTTAAGAGCCATATTCTGACAAAGAAGTCCACCAAGCGTAAGAGAAATCTTCGTAAGGCCGGATATGCAGATGAAACCAATGTTAAGAATATGAAGAAGATTTTACCTTATCTCTGATTCGGACAGGAGGAAACATAAATGGCAAGAATTAAGGGCGGTTTAAACGCTAAGAAAAAACATAATCGTGTACTGAAAATGGCTAAGGGTTACCGTGGAGCAAGATCCAAGCAGTACCGTGTAGCCAAGCAGTCTGTAATGAGAGCTCTTACCTCCTCCTATGCAGGACGTAAGGAAAGAAAGAGACAGTTCCGTTCTCTCTGGATCGCTCGTATCAATGCAGCAGCAAGAATCAACGGACTTTCCTACAGCAAGCTGATGCATGGCTTGAAACTCGCCGGTGTTGAAGTAAACCGTAAGATGCTGGCTGACCTTGCAGTAAGTGATTCTGCAGGATTTGCAAAGCTTTGTGATGTTGCAAAAGAAAAGATTGCATAATACAATGGATGGTGGCCTGCGAAAGCAGCCACCATTTTTACTGTATTAAGACGTAGGCAAAGGAGGAAGTGTTATGGCAATCTTAGTAACCGGAGGAGCCGGATTCATCGGCAGCCATACCTGTGTGGAACTCTTGAATAATGGTAAGGAAGTCGTTGTCCTGGACAACCTCTGTAATGCGAACCGGAAATCCCTGGAGCGTGTCAGAGAGATCACCGGTAAGGAGCTGAAGTTCTATCAGGGAGATATCAGAGACCGTGAGATCTTAAAGAAGATCTTCCATGAGAATTCCATTGAGAGCGTTATCCATTTTGCCGGATTAAAGGCTGTCGGCGAATCCGTACATCTTCCTGTAGAATATTATGATAACAATATCAACGGTACCCTGACTCTTGTTGATGAGATGAGAAAGGCCGGTGTCAAGAATATCATCTTCTCGTCTTCTGCAACGGTTTATGGTAATCCTGCCCAGATTCCTATCACAGAAGAGTGCCCGAAGGGAACCTGCACCAATCCCTATGGCTGGACGAAGTGGATGATTGAGCAGATCCTGACCGATCTTCATACAGCAGATGAGGAATGGAATGTCGTTCTTCTTCGTTACTTCAATCCGATCGGCGCTCATCCGACAGGACTGATGGGAGAGAATCCTTCCGGCATCCCCAACAATCTGATGCCTTATATTACCCAGGTTGCCATCGGAAAGCTGGATCATCTGAATATCTTTGGCAATGATTATGATACACCGGATGGAACCTGCGTTCGTGACTATATTCACGTCATGGATCTGGCCAGCGGTCATGTAGCAGCTTTGAAGAAACTGGAGCCGGGCAGCGGTGTCTCCATCTATAATCTGGGAACCGGTATCGGCTACAGCGTTCTGGATATCGTCAATAATTTTGAGAAGGCAAACGATTTGAAGATCCCTTATGAGTTTGCTCCCAGAAGAGAAGGAGATGTTCCTCAGTGCTATTCCAATGCGAAGAAGGCTGAACGTGAGCTTGGCTGGAAGGCAAAGTACGGTATCCTTGAGATGTGCAGAGATTCCTGGAACTGGCAGAAGAAGAATCCGAACGGATACGAAGACTGATGCAGGAGAGGAAATGATTATAGTGGGAATTGTACCTTTTGATACTGTAATCAAAAATTAAAAAAAGTACTTGCATTTTATCCCGGTATCCTGTATAGTATCTATTGTTGACGCGGTTCAACCGGGTCAACAATCTGGTTCGTTGGTCAAGTGGCTAAGACGTCGCCCTCTCACGGCGAAAACAGGGGTTCGACTCCCCTACGAACTACTTTTATAGCCCAACCCTAAGGTACCGGTTTTTCAACCGGTACTTATTTTTTACTTGTATGATCTATGGTTCTGTGTTATTTTAGAATCGTAACAGCTGGTTGAGAGTGGGCGGGAACGTCCACTCTCAATTGCGTATTGTGGTATTTTCAAAGTCTTTCCCTGGTCTGGTCTATATTTGACAGGAAAAGAAAGATTTGATTGGTTTACAGAGCTTTTTCTGGAGGGACTATGTCAAAGAAATCAGAGCTTTACGAAAAGAAAACGGAAGCTTTTCTGCAGCCGATCCTGGATCGAATGGGCTTCGAACTGGTCGATGTGGAATTTGTAAAGGAAGCTGGTGAGTATTTCCTTAGAGCCTATATCGATAAGCCGGGCGGGATCGAACTGGATGATTGCGTGGCAGTTTCACAGGAAATGAATGAGATCCTGGACCGGGAAGATTATATCAGTGAGGCCTATACCTTTGAAGTCTCCTCTCCCGGACTGACGCGTCCCTTGAAGAAAGAGAAGGATTATCAGAGGAATCTGAAGAAACCGATCGAAGTCAGGACCTATAAGGCTTATGATGGAGAGAAATATTTCATGGGCGATTTAGAGGCCTATACCGATGATACAATCACCCTGAAAATGCCGGACAAAGAACTTACAATTCAAAGAAGCGATATTTCGGCGATCAACCAGGCGTTTGTGGAGTAAATTATAACCGGAGGAAGAAATGGCAAAGTTAAAAGCAGCAAAGAACAAAAAGGACCTTCTGAATGCAGCAAAGGATTTTGAGAGAGAGGAAGGCTTGGATCGATCCCTGATGCTCGATGGCGTAAAGCGTGAGCTTCTGAGAAAATGTGAGATCCGTTTCGGAACAGCCGACAATATCACAGTCATGGTCGACCCGAAAACTTGTGATTATCATGTGATCCGCGAACTTACGGTTTCGGATCCCATCACTGATCGTCCAACCCAGGTAACTCCGGCAGAAGCCTCCATGATCGATAAGAAGAATCATGCCGTCGGTGACATTGTCAAGGAAGAGGTTGAGTTCCAGAATATCGGTGAAGTTGCCCGGAATGCCGGCCGTAATGCCATTATGCAGAAGGCAATCAAGATGCTTGAGGAGGAGAAGAATATCCCGAGAGAGATCGTCTTCCATGCCATCCGAAGCGCCATCATGACGGCTTGTAAGAATACCTATGATCGTACGGACAATATCACAGTCGACATTGATCCGGATACCTGCGAATATCATGTACGTTCTTCCAAGAACATTGTAGAGACTGTGGAGGACCCGGAAACCGAGATCTCCCTGGAAGAAGCACAGGAGAAGGACGGAAGCTATAAGATCGGTGAGGTCTATACCGAAGAGATCGACTCCAAGACCTTTGGCCGTATCGCAGCCAGCGCAGCCAGAGGCGTTATGATGCAGGATATCCATGAAGAAGAGCACCGCATCATCCTGGAAGAGTATAGCAAGCTGAATCATACGGTGATCACCGGTATTGTACAGCGTAAGATCGGTAAGTCCTACAGCATCAATCTCGGTACGGCAGATGCCATTCTGACCGAGAGAGAGCAGATCCGCGGTGAGAGCTACCGGCCGAATGACCGCTATAAGTTCTATGTCCTGGACGTCAAGGACAGCCGTCGCGGAACCAAGATCTATGTTTCCAGGACCCATCCGGACCTTGTCCGCCGTCTCTTCGAACAGGAAGTTGTCGAGATCCGCGATGGCATCGTCGAGATTCGTAATATCGCCAGAGAAGCCGGAAACCGTACCAAGATGGCAGTCTGGTCCAATGATGAAAATGTAGACCCGGTTGGAGCATGTGTCGGCATGAACGGAACCCGTGTCAATGCCGTGGTGGAAGAACTCCATAACGAGAAGATCGATATTATCAACTGGGATGAGAATCCTGCCCGCCTGATCGAGAATGCTCTGTCACCGGCTAAGGTCATCTCTGTCATCGCTGATTCCGAAGAAAAGACAGCGAAGGTCGTTGTTCCGGATTATCAGCTTTCCCTGGCTATCGGACGTGAGGGACAGAATGCTCGTCTGGCAGCCCGTCTGACCGGATATAAGATCGATATCAAGAGCGAGACCCAGGCAAGAGAGTCTGGCGACTTCTTCGATATGGATGAAGAATATTATGATGAAGACGGCTATTACGAAGATGAGGACGACCTCGTGACAGAGGATGCATCCGATGATGATCTTCTTATGGATGATAGCGAGACTTCGGAGGAAACGAGCGAAGAGCCCATGGAAACAGATCCGAAAGACGAAGAAGGAAGTCAGGATGACGAAGAATAAGAGACCTTTGAGGAGATGTGTTGCCTGCGGGAATATCCGGGATCCGAGGGAGATGTTTCGTTTGGTCCGTAAGACCGACGGATCCGTCAGTCTGGATCCTACAGGACGGGAAAATGGCCGCGGGGCCTATCTGTGTAAGTCAGAGTCCTGCCTTGACAAGGCAATACAGAAAAAACTGATCGAAAGATCTCTAAAAGCGGCTGTAGATCCTGCAGTATATGATCAGGTGAGGAAAGAACTGGAACAATGATTCAAAAATTGAGATCAATGCTCGGAATTGCCGAGAAATCCGGAAAACTAAAAAGCGGAAACTACCAGGTGGAAGAGTCTGTGAAGGAAGGAAAGGCATTTCTGGTATTGGTTGCAAAAGACAGTTCCAAACGAACCTTAAAAGCCTATCAGGACATGTGCAGTTTCTATGAAACGCCGATCTATATAGATGGAAGCATTGATGAAATCAGTCAGTCGATCGGTAAGACCAACAGAACGGCGGTCTGTGTCAACGACCCCGGTCTTGGAGATGCCTTACGGAAACTGATTGAAGAGGATATGAAAACGGAGGGTGAAGCATGGCAAAAATGAGAGTTCATGAACTCGCAAAAGAGCTTGGAGCATCAAGCAAGGATGTATTGGAGTATCTGAACTCCACAGGATTGGAACTGAAATCCGTATCTTCCGGTGTTGATGAGGAGTCGGCAAGGAAGGCTATGGAGCATTTTCATAAAAACGGCACGAATGCCGCAAAGCCTGCTGAACCTGTGAAAAAGACCGTGCATCCCATGAAGTCCATTCGGACAGAGAACCCGGGGAATTCGGGAAAGACCAAGGGAAAAGATACAGAAGGAAATGTGGTGAAAGAAGGATCAATGCCTGTGAATAAAGAAAATCCAGAGGTAAAGAAGGAAACTGAGGAGGCAAAGGCTGTTAAAGCGCCTAAGAAGAAACCTACGATCACAGCGGTTTTTAATGCCCAGTATTCCGGCAAATTCAGAGATCATCACGGCGCAAAATCTGCCGGAGGATCGAATGGAGACAGAAAAAACGGGCGGAATGATCGCTCCATTTCGAATGGAACAGGCTCTTCGAACGGACGAAATGACGGACGAAATGATAGAAGGAAGCCGAATAGAAGGGATGGACAGCGGCCGAATGGAAATCCCATGGCAAGGCCTCTGATCAAGCCGAGAAGCGGATCCGGCCCGATCCGTGCGGATGGAACCCGGAAGGGAGAACCGACTCTGGCAGAACAGCAGAAGATGCGTGAAGCCGAAGAAGCAAAACAGAGAGCACTGGAAGAAAAAAGACTG
The DNA here is from genome assembly GCF_046263795.1 of Porcibacter vitabionis. Lineage (NCBI taxonomy): Bacteria > Bacillati > Bacillota > Clostridia > Lachnospirales > Lachnospiraceae > Porcibacter > Porcibacter vitabionis. Next base: position 106,671 of record NZ_JBJYZD010000002.1, read on the forward strand.
GCAGAAGAAAAGAAAGAGGCGGAGGCTCTGGCTCTGGCAAAAGCTGCGAAAGAGGCTGAGAACAAAGAAAAGGAAGCTTCCAAGGCCTTCGAAGAGAAAAAGCCGGAGGAGAATCATTCTTCCCTTACAGGCCGCCAGAACCGAAATCATGAAGAGCAGAATGGCCGAGGCGGAAGAAACGGCCGGAATGTACAGAATGACAAGCCGGAAAGAAATGACAGAAATAACAGAAACGATCACAAGAAAAATGATCGAAACGACAGAAATAACCGCGCTCAGGTTTCCGGAGAAAATGCAAAGGACAGCCGGAAGAATAACCGGAAGAAGAATGACAGAAAAGACCGGAATTCTTACAATGACAAAAATCAGGAACGCTATGTAAATCTGGAGAAGAACGGCGGCAAGAAGAATAAAAAGCCTCAGAACAAGAAGGAAACAGTGGAAGAGGAGATCAAATCCATTAAGGTCCCGGATCATATCACTTTACGTGAGCTGGCCGAGAGGATGAAGATCGAGCCTTCCCAGATCATCAAGAAACTCTTCCTCCAGGGCGTTGTCATTACATTGAATACCAGTCTGGATTATAACAAGGCAGAAGAAATTGCCATGGATTATGACATTCTCTGTGAGCACGAGGAGAAGGTGGATCTGATCAAGGAATTCCTGAAGGATTCTGATGAAGAAGATCCGAAGGATCTGGTTCCGAGACCTCCTGTTGTTTCTGTTATGGGACATGTCGATCATGGTAAGACCTCCCTCTTGGATGCCATCCGTGATACCAAGGTCGCAAACCGTGAGGCCGGTGGTATTACGCAGAAGATCGGTGCATATGTGGTAGAAACCAACGGACGTAAGATCACTTTCCTGGATACACCGGGTCATGAAGCCTTCACAGCCATGCGTATGCGTGGTGCCAATTCGACGGATATTGCCGTTCTGGTCGTTGCAGCCGATGATGGTGTGATGCCCCAGACCGTTGAGTCCATTAACCATGCTAAGGCAGCAGGTGTTGAGATCATTGTTGCAGTCAATAAGATCGACAAGCCGAATGCCAATATCGACCGCGTCAAGCAGGAACTTTCCGAGTATGAGCTGATCCCGGAAGACTGGGGCGGCAGCACGGTATTCTGTCCGGTATCCGCTAAGACACATGAAGGAATTGACAATCTTTTGGATATGATCCTTCTTACAGCGGATGTCATGGAATTAAAAGCCAATCCGAAAGCCAAGGGCCGTGGCATTGTCATTGAGTCCCAGCTGGATAAAGGCCGTGGCGTTGTTGCAACGGTTCTGGTACAGAACGGAACTCTTCATGTCGGAGATCCGGTATCCGCCGGTTCTTCCTACGGTAAGGTCCGTGCCATGGTCGATGAAAACGGACGCAGAGTGAAGTCTGCAGGACCTTCTGTTCCGGTAGAGATCCAGGGCTTAAATGAAGTGCCTTCTGCAGGTGAGATCCTTCTGGTTCATGATTCCGATCGGGATGCCAGAAGCTTTGCTCAGGAATTTGTCAATGAAGAAAAGAATAAGCTCGTAGAAGAGAGCCGGTCCAGAATGTCTCTGGAGAATCTGTCCGATCAGATCAAGTCCGGAAGTCTGAAGGAACTGGATGTGATCGTTAAGGCGGATGTACAGGGATCCGTAGAGGCTGTCAAGCAGTCTCTGGAGAAGCTTTCCAATGATGAAGTCGTTGTGAAAGTTATTCATGGCGGCGTTGGTGCCATTACCGAATCCGATGTTGTCCTTGCCTCTGCATCCAATGCCATTATTATCGGTTTCAATGTCCGCCCGGATGCGGTAGCCAAGGATATTGCGGAGCGAGAACATGTTGATATTCATCTTTATAATGTCATTTATAATGCGATCGAAGATGTTGAGCATGCCATGAAGGGAATGCTGGAACCGATCTATGAGGAGAAGGTCATCGGCCATGCAGAGGTTCGCCAGACATTCAAGGCTTCCGGTATCGGTCTGATTGCCGGATGTGTTGTAAATGACGGCCAGATCGAGCGCGGATGTAAGATTCGCCTGACGCGTGGCAAGGATCAGCTCTTTGACGGAGATCTGTCTTCCTTAAAGCGCTTCAAGGATGATGTCAAGGAAGTCAAGGCAGGCTTCGAATGCGGTATTGTCTTAAAGGATTACACTTCGGACATCCAGGAAGGCGATATCATGGAAGCTTACAAGATGGTCGAGGTTCCGCGCGAGTAATAAAGGAGAAATAACTTGCGTAAAAATAGTATTAAAAATATCAGAATCAATGAGGAGGTCCTTCGGGAACTCTCGGATATTATCCGTAACAAGGTCAAGGATCCCCGCATCGCTCCGGTCACTTCGGTGACCTCAGTCGAGGTGGCCCCGGATCTTAAGACCTGTAAGATATGGATCAGTGTTTTAGGAGATGAAGAATCGGAAAAGAAGACGATGGAAGGCTTGAACAGTTCCAAGAATTTCATCCGTCATGAACTTGCCCGTACGGTAAATCTCAGAAACACACCGGAGCTTTATTTTCATCTGGATACTTCGATTGCCTATGGTGTCCATATGTCAAAGATGATCGATGAAGTGAATCATGGTCTGAAGGTTTCGGACCTTTCCGATCCGGAATCTCCCTTTTCGAATGACTCCGAAAAAAAGAAGGATCAGTGACAATGATGGGTATGAATAAAAGCTTTGATCTGGAAGAGGAAGTCAGAAATGCAGACCGGATCGGTATTGCCGGCCATGTCCGTCCGGACGGAGACTGCGTGGGAAGTGTCCTTTCCATCTACAATTTTATTCGGGAAAATTTTCCGGGTAAGGATCTTCACGCTTTTCTGGAGCCCATTCCGGACTGTTTTCGCTTTTTGACCAATGCAGACAAAATCGAACTGCCCGGTCAGAAAGAAGATCCTTTTGACCTCTTTTTTGTGGTTGACTGCGGTGAACCGGCTCGTCTGGGTGATTCGGAAGCATATCTTTCCGGTGCAAAGACGATCTGCATCGATCACCATCTTTCCAAAACACCTGGATTTGCCGATTTGAACCATATTGATCCGGAAGCATCATCGACATGTGAACTGATCTATGACCTCCTTCCCAAGGATTCTTTGGATCAAAAGATCGCTGAATGCCTCTATACCGGTATGGTAACGGATACGGGCCTCTTCCAGTATTCATCTACTCATCACAGTACCATGGAGGCCGCCGGCCGGCTGATGGATCTCGGGATCAACTATCCGGCTATCGTAGACCGGGTCTTTAATGAGAAATCTTTTGCAGAGAACCGCCTTATGGGTCTGGCTCTCTTGAAGGCAAAACGAAACGAAAGCGGCTCTGTGATTTCTTCGGTCATAACGACGGAAGATTTTCTGACCTGCCAGGCAGATCCCATGGATACCGAGGGTATCGTTTCCCAGCTTCGGGTGACCAGAGGTGTTCAGGCAGCCATCTTTCTCCATCAGAATCCGGATGGATCTTATAAGGGAAGTCTTCGCGCCAAGGGAGATATCTTAAATGTAGCAGAGATTGCTTCACTTTATCATGGCGGCGGTCATGCCAAGGCCAGCGGATTCCGTGTGGAAAAGGACCAGGATCCGGATCAGGTGATTCGTGAAATCAGTCTTGCAATAGAGGAACAGCTTCGGAAGGGCGGTTTCTATCAAGGAGAAGGGAAATGAAAAGCGGATGCATCTTGATTGACAAGCCGGCCGGGTTCACTTCCTTTGATGTCGTGGCTAAGCTTCGCGGTATGCTGCATGAAAAGAAAATCGGTCATAACGGTACCCTGGATCCGGATGCGACCGGTTTGTTAGAAGTATTTATCGGAAGAGGCACCAAGGCAGTGCCTCTTCTTTCGGATCACGACAAAACCTATCGGGCCGTTCTTCGCCTTGGTCTGAAAACCGATACGGAGGATTTGTCCGGGCAGGTTTTATCCGATGCCACGGATCGGGCCATGGAAGTCAGCGAGGGACCCATCCGAGAGGCTTTTTCCGTGATAAAAGAGCAGAAGAGTCAGATCCCGCCTATGTATTCCGCCAAGAAAATCGGCGGGAAAAAGCTCTATGAGCTGGCAAGACAGGGACAGGTGATCGAGCGGAAAGCCGTTCCGATCGAGATCTATGAGCTGACCATTGAAGAGATCCGTCTGCCGGAAGTCGTTTTCACGGCCCATGTTTCCAAAGGAACTTTCATCCGGACCATCTGCTCAGATATCGGAGAGAAACTTGGAGTCGGAGGCTGTATGGCTTCTTTAAGGCGGACAAAGATCGGACAGGTCGATGTAAATGATGCATATCGTCTGGAAGATCTGCAGGAATTGGCGGATCAGGGGAGGGTAGAAGAAGCCCTGATTCCCCTGGATCAGATCTTTCCTTATCCGAAAGCATTTGTTCTTCCGAAAGCAGACCGATATCTTAAAAATGGAAATCCTGTTTATGCCGAGGAAGTTCTTTTCTTTCCCGGATCTCTGGCCGGGAATGAAAAAGACAGCCGGATCCTTCTCTATCTGTCGGATCAGGTGACATTTGCCGGTATTTTCGAGAAGAAAGAATCGGTCTATCGAGCGGTCAAGATGTTTTTAGAATAGACGAGAAAAAACATGCAATATATTACCAATTTTTTTGACAGCAGGATCGATCGGCCGACAGCCGTTTCGGTTGGAAAATTCGACGGCCTTCATCGGGGCCATGATCTTCTTCTGGACCGGATCCGTGACAGGAAGGATCTCGCTTCCTGCCTTGTCACCTTTGACATTCCACCGAAAAATCGGATCGATCATGAGAAAGGCAGAAGTCTTTTGACCCGGGAGGAGAGAAAGGGAGAGCTTCTAAGCCGCGGCATAGACTATCTCCTGGAATGCCCTTTTACGGATCGCTTCATGAAGCTTTCTCCGGAGGAATTCATTGAGATCCTGGTTACAAGCTACTCTATGAAATATATGGCGGTCGGTCGTGATTTTCGCTTCGGCTATCAGGGCACAGGAGATTTTGAACTTCTGGAAAGATTGTCGAAGAAATATGATTTTACCTTCGATGTGATCGATAAGATCCGTTTCCATGGGAGAGAGATCAGCTCGACCTATATTCGGGAAGATATCGAGAAGGGCAGGATCGAAGAGGCCAATGAACTTCTCGGATATCCTTACTTTATCTGGGGCGAAATCATTCATGGAAATCATATCGGGACCGGTATGGGGGTTCCGACCATCAATCAGCTCCCGCCGACGGAGAAACTGTTGCCGCCCAAGGGGGTCTATATTACTGAGGTTGAAATTGACCACAGGATCTTCCACGGAGTGACGGATATCGGTGTCAAACCGACGGTTCAGAAGATGGGACAGATGGGTGTGGAAACCCACATTCTGGATTTTAAGGCGGATGTCTATGAGAAAGAGGCCAAGGTCCTTTTCTTAAAATATTTAAGACCGGAGATGAAATTTGACTCCCTGGAAGCTTTAAAACAGCAGATCCTTTCGGACACGCATACTGCTCTGGATTTCTTTAATCAAAGGAAATAGGGATGGAAGCAAAAATCCGGTTTACATCCTAAAGAAGCTATGATATATTTAAACACGGTGCTGACCTGAGTTCAGTTGACGGAATTTCCGACCGCAGCTTGATTCGGGCATAAATTTGCAGGATCCCTGCAAGAACAAATGGAGGAAAACCATGATTACAAAGGAAAAGAAGACAGCTATTATCAATGAGTACGCAAGAACAGCCGGCGATACCGGTTCACCTGAAGTACAGGTAGCCATTCTGACAGAGCGTATTACAGAGCTCACGGAGCATCTGAAGCAGAACCCTAAGGATCATCATTCCAGACGCGGACTTCTGAAGATGGTAGGTAAGAGAAGAAATCTTCTTGCTTATCTGAAGAGTGTTGATATCGAGCGTTACAGATCCCTGATTGAGCGCCTTGGCCTCAGAAAATAATAGAAGCCTTAAGAGGAGCGGAACAGCAAAGCATGCCGTTCCGCTTCTTTAGTTAAATGTAAGAGGATATTCTTTTTTCCTCAAGAGAATCGTTAGGAGACGTGAGATGGTAAAGACATTCGAAATGGAACTGGCCGGTCGTCCTCTCAGAGTTGAGGTCGGCAAGGTCGCAAAACAGGCAAACGGAGCTGTATTCATTCAGTATGGTGAGACAACCCTTCTGTGCACTGCAACAGCATCCGATGCACCGAGAGAAGGCATTGATTTCTTCCCTCTCTCCGTTGAATTTGAAGAAAAATTCTATTCGGTCGGAAAGTTCCCGGGCGGATTTAAGAAGAGAGAAGGAAAGGCATCAGATAACTCGGTTTTGACAGCCCGTGTCATCGACCGTCCTATGCGCCCCCTTTTCCCTAAGGATTTCAGAAATGATGTCACCTTGAACAATATGGTCATGTCCGTAGATCCGGAATGCCGTCCGGAGCTGGTTGCAATGATCGGTACCGCTATGGCAACCACAATTTCCGACATTCCTTTTGACGGCCCCTGTGCTATGACCCAGGTCGGCATGAAGAATGGCGAGTTCATTATCAATCCATCTCAGAAAGATTGGGATGAAGGAGACCTGGAGCTTACCGTTGCATCCACAAGAGATAAGGTCATCATGATCGAGGCAGGTGCCAATCTGATCTCTGATGACAAGATGATCGAAGCAATCTATAAGGCTCATGAAGTAAACCAGACCATCATTGCTCTGATCGATCAGATGGTGGCTGAAGTTGGTAAGCCTAAGTTCACCTATGAGAGTGTTGCAGTACCGGCTGAGATGTTTGCTGACATGAAAAAAATTGTTTCTCCTGAAGAGATGGAAGAAGCTGTCTTTACCGATGACAAGCAGGCTCGTGAGGAAAATGTAAAGCAGATCACAGAGAAGATCCGTGAAGCATATGCTGAGAATGAAGACTGGCTTCCTCTGGTAGATGATGCGGTATATCAGTATGAAAAGAAGACGGTACGTAAGATGATCTTAAAGGATCACAAACGTCCGGACGGAAGAAGGATTGACGAGATTCGTCCTCTTTCCGCTGAAGTGAATCTGATTCCCAGAGTTCACGGTTCTGCAATGTTTACCCGTGGACAGACACAGATCTGTGATGTTGTGACCCTGGCTCCTTTGTCTGAAGTTCAGAAGATCGACGGACTGGATCCGAATATCACCGAGAAGCGTTATATTCATCAGTATAATTTCCCTTCCTATTCGGTAGGTGAAACCAAGCCGTCCAGAGGACCGGGACGCCGTGAGATCGGACATGGTGCCCTGGCAGAGCGTGCCCTGGTTCCGGTACTTCCTTCGGTAGAAGAATTCCCTTATGCCATTCGTGCCGTATCCGAGACTTTCGAGTCGAACGGATCCACATCCATGGCTTCGACCTGTGCATCCTGCATGTCTCTGATGGCAGCCGGTGTTCCTTTGAAGGATATGGTTGCCGGAATTTCCTGCGGACTGGTGACCGGTGATACAGATGACGATTATATCGTTCTGACAGACATCCAGGGACTGGAAGATTTCTTCGGTGATATGGACTTTAAAGTAACCGGTACCCATGAGGGCATTTCAGCCATTCAGATGGATATCAAGATCCATGGCCTGACCCGTCCGATCGTAGAGGAAGCTATCCACAGAGCCCATGAGGCCAGAAACTTCATCATGGACACCTGCATGTCCAAGGCAATCGCAGCACCCCGTAAGGAGCTTTCCAAGTATGCTCCGAAGATCTATTCCATGAACATCGATCCTCAGAAGATCGGTGATGTGGTTGGACAGAGAGGTAAGACCATCAATGAGATCATCGAACGCACGGGTGTGAAGATCGACATTACCGATGACGGACGTGTGGATCTCTGCGGAAATGATATGGATGGTATCGAGGAAGCCAAGCGCCTGATCGAAATCATCACAACAGACTTCTATAAGGGACAGATCCTGACCGGCAAGGTTGTCAGCATCAAGGAATTCGGTGCATTTATTGAGTTCGCTCCCGGAAAAGAAGGTATGGTTCATATCAGTAAGATCGCCAAGGAGCGTATCGACCGGGTAGAGGATGTTCTGACTCTTGGCGATGTCGTAAAGGTCATCTGCATGGGTAAGGATAAGATGGGACGCATGTCCTTCAGCATCAAGGACCTGCCTGCAGAAGAGCGATAAGTCCTGTTTTCATCGATCGATCATGGATGACGAAGATTTCTTTCCTCTGTCATTCATATGACGGACTATATAAGAAGGAGAAATCGGGGCATAAGAAAAGCCCCGATTTCTTTTTGTCTGGTTTTGCTTTTCCCTGGAATCAGAAGACTTTCGGGCTTAAGACTCCCCTGACTTGGACGGAAAAAAAGGAAATTCATTCGTTCGTCGGATGAAATGGAGAATATTATGGAACTTAGTGTACATCTGGAGGCATTCGATGGCCCTCTGGACCTTCTTTTACATCTGATCGATAAAAATAAGGTCAGTATTTACGATATTCCGATTGCCGATATCACGGATCAGTATCTGGAATATCTGGATTCCATGCGACAGGCGGATCTGGATATCATGAGTGAATTTCTGGTTATGGCGGCAACCTTACTCGATATTAAGTCCCGCATGCTTCTGCCTCAGGAGAAAAACGAGGAGGGAGAGGAAGTAGACCCCCGATCGGAACTGGTGGAAAGACTCCTGGAATATAAGATGTATCGCAGCATTTCAGAAGAGCTGGCCGATCTGCAGAAAGAAGCAGCCCCTCTTTATTACCATGATCCGGACATTCCTTCCGAAGTGAGGACCTATGAGGAACCGGTGGATATTGATGAGCTTCTGGATGGACTGACACTGAAGGATCTGGGCCGGGTCTTCGAATCCGTCCTTCGTCAAAAGGAAAACAGGGTCGATCCGATTCGGTCTAAATTCGGGAAGATCGAAAAAGAAGAGGTCTCTCTGGAAGACAAAATGCAGGAGCTCTCGGTTTATGCGAAAAGCCATCGCAAATTTTCCTTCCGTCAGCTTCTTTCCGGGCAGTCTTCCCGGATTCAGGTGATCGTGACTTTCCTTTCGATCCTGGAGTTGATGAAGACCGGACAGATTAAGATCCGTCAGGAGGAGGCTTTCGGCGAGATCGAGATCACATCGAATCTGGCGGACCATAGCGGATCTTAAGATCAAAAAGGATGAAAGCAGATAAAAGAAAGATGGTGAGAGGATGGAAGAGAAAGAGAAGATACATAAGGAGAAGCTTCGCGCAATCGAAGGGATCCTTTTTGCCATGGGAAGTCCGGTGACAAAAGGTCAGCTGGCTAAGGCCCTGGACATAAGCGAGGAAGAGGCCGAACAATTGGCCCAGGAGCTTCGTACTTCTTATGACAGGGAGGAACGCGGCATCCGGATCCAAGAGGTCAATCATGCCTTCCAGATGTCCACGTCCCGGGAGGCCTATCCCTATTTGATCCGTCTGGCCAGGCAGCCCAGGAAATATGCTCTGACAGAGGTCCTTCTGGAGACTTTGTCCATTATTGCTTACAAGCAGCCGGTGACAAAGGCAGAGATCGAGAAGATCCGGGGGGTTTCTTCAGATCATGCGGTCAATAAATTGGTGGAATACGGACTGGCGGAAGAACTGGGGCGGCTGGATGCACCCGGACGACCGATCCTTTTTGGGACGACCGATGAGTTTTTACGCGCTTTCGGTATCTCGAGCCTGGAGGAGCTTCCGGTCATTGACCCGGTCAAAGTCGAAGAATTTAAAGAGGAAGCAAAGGAAGAGGCCAGGGAAGTCCTGGAAAACGGACTGTCATCTGACGGATCAAAGACTTAAGAAACTTTTCCTTTGGAATGACAATGATTGACAAAGGAAGACCGAATGATTGAAAGAGGAAGAAGTAAGAGTCCATACAGACCGTCGAAATTGTCTATTTTTTAACGGAATACTTGTTGTTTTGCAGTTCTAATTGGGATAAAATACATTACGTATGAAATTTATCAGCTTTATGGAGGATAGCAGCATGAGTGAACGTAAGAACAGTCTTGCAGCTCAGAGAATCCAGCGTCTGCTCGACGAGAACAGTTTCGTAGAGCTCGGCGCAGGCGTTACCAGCCGAAATACGGATTTTAACCTGAGTAAAGATGACACCCCATCGGACGGTGTAATTACCGGCCATGGCCTGATCGATGGCAATCTTGTCTTCGTATACAGCCAGGACAACTCAGTACTGGGCGGTACGATCGGTGAGATGCATGCAAGAAAGATCCGGAATATTTACCGGATGGCAGTAAAAATGGGAGCCCCTGTGATCGGTTTTCTGGATTGCGGCGGTGTACGTCTGCAGGAATCCTTCGATGCTCTGGAAAGCATCGGATCCATCTACCAGGAAGCAGTCAAGGCTTCCGGTGTTGTACCGGAAATCACAGCTGTCGTTGGAAAATGCGGTGGCGGTATGTCGACTCTGGCAGGAGTCAGCGACTTTGTCTTCATGACTGAGGATGCGAAACTCTTTTTAAATGCACCGGATGCCATTCCGGGAAATAATGTTGATCAATGTGACAGTGCTTCCGCAAAGTTCCAGTACGAGAACACCGGTCTCGTTGACGGTATCGGAAGTGAGGATGAGATCATCGATTCCATGCGGAAGCTGGTTACCATTCTTCCCGGGTCTAATCTGGAAGACGGATGCTTCAATGACTGTGAAGACGATTTGAACCGTGCATCTGAAATTACAAAAGACAGCTGTCCTTGTGAGATTGCAAAAGAACTTTCCGATAACCATGTCTTTGTTGAGACCAAGAAAGGTTACGCAACCTCCTTTATTACCGGTTTCATTCAGCTGGATGGTCAGACGGTAGGAGTTGTAGGAAATAAGGAAGACAAGCTGAAAACCGCCGGATGCCGTAAGGCAGCAGACTTTATCCGTTTCTGTGATGCTTTCTCCATTCCGATCCTGACTCTTACAAATGTGTCTGGTTATGAAGCAAGTATTCATTCTGAAAAGACTCTGCCGAAGGCACTTTCTGCTTTTGTATTTGCATTGTCTGAGGCTACCGTTCCGAAGATCAATCTGATCACAAAGAAGGCAGTCGGCACAGCTTATATTCTTATGAATTCCAAGTCCGTCGGCGCAGATCTCTGCCTGGCATTCCCCGATGCCGAAATGGGGATCATGGATGCAGACCTGGCTGCAAAGCTTATTTGTGCAGATGATAAAGAAGCAGATCTTTCCAAGGTTGCAGCAGAATTCGATGAGAAGCAGTCCGGTGTCGTAAATGCACTTCGTCGCGGCTATATTGACCGCCTGGTAAATCCTGCAGATGCAAGAAAGTACCTGATTGCAGGCTTTGAAATGCTCTGCACCAAACAGGAAGATGAGACCTATAAAAAGCATGGCACAAAGTAAGTGAGGTACTTATGAAAATGAAGAAAAGACTCATCCTTTTCGCCTGCATGCTTGTCATGATGCTCAGTCTGGTTTCCTGCGGCAAGTCGATCGATCAACAGTCCAGGGTTTACGGATATTCCAGATCCTCTCTGAAAGAGAGCGTCCAGTCCATGACAACGAATCTGGCTCAGATCTCCGCAGAGGATGCGGCCAAGCAGGCCGAGCAATATCGGACCGCTTCCGAGACAGCAACGGGTACGGAAAAGGAACAGGATGTAATGTATGAGACCCTTCTTCAGAACTGGGCCGACAATGCAGAGACGCTCGGTGATTTGAAGGGCTTTGGCACTTTCAAGATTGAAAAGGCAGGAAAGACTGTTACAGCCACACAGGCTGTAAGTTATGCCAAGCGTACCGGTAAGGTCATTTTTACCTTTAATGTTCTCGGAGACCGGATGAAACTGACCTCCATGAATGTTAACGTGGACTATTCCCTGGGAGAGACCATGTCTAAGGCAGCATTGAATGTGCTGATGGGCATGCTGGTGGTGTTCTCGGTACTGATCATCATCAGCCTCGTTATCTACGCTTTCCGGATCATTCCTTATCTGCAGAAGAAATTCTCCGGTCAGGAAGATACTGAGAAGCAGGCTGCAGTAAAAGAAGAAGTCGAAAAAACGGAAGAAACGGCGGATGATGGCGAACTGGTTGCAGTGATTGCCGCAGCCGTCGCAGCGTCGACCGGAATGACAACCGATGACTTTGTTGTCCGTTCTATCCGGAGAAGATATTAATTAGTGTTCAGGAGGAATTTATAATGAAAAGCTATACCATTACCGTTAACGGCACAGCATATGATGTAACTGTAGAAGAGACCGGAAGCACAGCAAGCGCACCTGCAGCAAGACCTGCACAGGCTCCCAAGGCTCCGGTAAAGAAGGCAGCCGGTGCAGCAGGTTCTCTGAAGATTGATGCCGGTGCATCCGGAAAAGTCTTTAAGATCAACACCAAGCCCGGTGATGCTGTAAAGCCAGGCGATCCCATCCTGACTCTGGAAGTCATGAAGATGGAGACCCCGGTTGTTGCACCGAAGGCCGGCACTGTAGCCAGCATCGAGGTTTCTGAAGGTCAGATGGTTGAGGCTGGAGATCTTCTCGCTACAATGAATGAATAATCTGACTTTCAGGAGGAATTTACATGAGTTACGTTGCAAGTACGTTAGGTAACCTTCTCCATCAGACTGCCTTTGCGAACCTGACTGTCGGTAACTTCATCATGATCGTGATAGCAGGGATTTTCCTCTATCTCGCGATTGCGAAGGACTTTGAACCGCTTCTTTTGGTTCCGATCGCATTTGGCATGCTTCTGGTTAATATTTATCCGGATATCATCGCATCTCCGGCTGAGACTTCCAATGGAGTCGGTGGCCTGCTTTATTATTTCTATCAATTGGATGAATGGTCGATCCTGCCTTCCCTGATCTTCATGGGAGTCGGAGCAATGACCGACTTCAGTCCTCTGATCGCTAACCCGATCTCGTTTTTGATGGGTGCCGGTGCTCAGTTTGGAATTTACATGGCTTATCTGGTTGCGATCCTTCTCGGATTCAACGATAAGGCAGCAGCTGCAATTTCCATCATCGGTGGAGCAGATGGCCCTACATCCATTTTCCTGGCCGGAAAATTGGGGCAGTCTTCTCTGATGGGACCGATTGCCGTAGCAGCATATTCTTATATGTCTCTGGTTCCAATCATTCAGCCTCCGATCATGAAGCTTTTTACATCGGAAAAGAATCGTAAGATCCATATGGCTCAGCTTCGGCCGGTATCCAAGCTCGAGAAGATCCTCTTCCCGATCGTTGTTACCATTATTGTCTGCCTGATCCTTCCGACCACAGCACCGCTTGTCGGTTTGCTGATGCTTGGCAATCTCTTTAAAGAGTGCGGCGTTGTTCGTCAGCTGACCGATACAGCCAGCAATGCGCTGATGTATATCGTCGTAATTCTTCTGGGTACTTCTGTCGGAGCATCTACTTCTGCAGAAGCCTTCCTGAATGTTTCCACACTGAAGATCGTCGCTCTGGGTCTGATCGCATTTATGGTAGCAACTGCAGCTGGTATTTGGCTTGGCAACCTCCTTTGCTGGATCACCAAGGGTAAGATCAATCCTCTGATTGGTTCAGCCGGAGTCTCTGCGGTGCCTATGAGTGCCCGTGTTTCCCAGAAGGTTGGCGCCGAAGCAGATCCGACCAACTTCCTTCTCATGCATGCCATGGGACCGAATGTTGCCGGTGTTATCGGAACAGCCGTAGCTGCCGGTGTATTCATGGCTATTTTCGGTGTCTAATATAAAGGAGAATGAACAATGGCAGAAGTCACAAAGAAACCATTAAAAATTACAGAAACTGTTCTTCGTGATGCCCATCAGTCTCTGATGGCAACGCGTATGACTACAGAAGAAATGCTTCCGATCATCCCTACCATGGACAAGATCGGATATAATGCTGTAGAGTGCTGGGGCGGTGCTACATTCGATGCCTGCCTTCGTTTCCTTCATGAGGATCCGTGGGAAAGACTGAGAAAACTGAGAGACGGCTTCAAGAATACCAAGCTGCAGATGCTTTTCCGCGGCCAGAATATTCTCGGCTACAAGCCCTATGCTGATGATGTTGTTGAGTATTTCGTACAGAAGTCCATTGCCAATGGTATTGATATCATCCGTATCTTTGACTGTCTGAACGATCTTCGTAATCTGGAGACCGCTGTCAAGGCTGCTAAGAAAGAGGGCGGACATGCGCAGGTTGCTCTGTCCTATACTCTTGGAGATGCTTATACCCTGGATTACTGGGTGGAGAAAGCAAAAGCCATTGAAGAAATGGGTGCAGATTCCATCTGCATCAAGGACATGTCCGGACTTCTGGTTCCCAAGGCTGCATCCGAGCTCTTCACCGCTTTAAGATCTGCAACCGATCTGCCTCTGGAGCTTCATAACCACTATACTTCCGGTGTTGCTTCCATGACCTGCATGAAGGCAGTTGAAGCAGGATGCGATATCATCGATACCGCCATTTCTCCTTTCGCCATGGGTACTTCCCAGCCGGCTACCGAGGTTATGGTTGAGGCATTCAAGGATACGCCTTACGATACCGGACTGGATCAGAATCTTCTTGCTGAAGTAGCTGATTACTTCCAGCCCATTCGTGAGAAGTATATTGCAAACGGCCGGATCTCTACCAAGGTTCTGGGTGTTAATATCAAAACTCTCCTCTATCAGGTACCGGGCGGAATGCTTTCCAATCTGATTTCCCAGCTCAAGGAGCAGGGTAAGGAAGACAAGCTGAGAGAGGTTCTGGAAGAAGTACCGAGAGTACGTAAGGATCTCGGTGAACCGCCTCTGGTTACCCCTTCTTCTCAGATCGTCGGAACTCAGGCGGTCTTCAATGTCTTGATGGGCGAGCGTTATAAGGTCGTTACCGATCAGACCAAGGATCTTCTTCTTGGTAAGTATGGAAAGACCGTTAAGCCTTTCAATCCGGAAGTCGTAGAGAAGGCATTGGGAGACAGAAAATCCGAAGCAATCACCTGCAGACCTGCAGATCTCTTACAGCCACAGCTTCCTGAGATGGAGAAGGCAGTTGCTCCTTACAAGCAGCAGGATGAGGACACTCTTTCCTATGCATTGTTCCCTCAGGTTGCAACTGAGTTCTTCAAGTATCGTCAGGCTCAGCAGACCGGCGTAGATCCAAAGGCAGCTGACACCAAGAACGGTGCTTATCCGGTCTGATCGTCAACTGATCAGTACATAAAACAAATTGAAAAGCTCTGCTTTGGATTCCATCAGGGTCCAAAGCAGAGCTTTTGTCTTTCTGTTTCTTACGCTTTCTTTATGTTATAATAAAACGCGAATCAAAACGGACTGGCATTTTAAGGATCAAGATATGTCAACAAACAGTGATCTTATGAATCGGATCAACCGGCATTATAGCCGTATGTCCAAGGGACAGAAACTTCTGTCGAATTATATAGCAGATAATTATGATAAGGCGGTTTTTCTGACAGCTGCCAAAATGGGTGAGACGGTCGGAGTCTCAGAATCTACGGTTGTTCGTTTTGCAATGACTCTGGGTTATAAGGGCTATCCGGATTTCCAAAAAGCGCTGGAAGAGATGGTCCGGAATAAATTGAATTCGATTCAGAGGATGGAAGTGACTTATGGACGGATCAGTCAGTCGAAAATTCTGGAGTCTGTTCTCCAGTCAGACGAAGAGAAGATCAAGCAGACCTTGCAGGAGATTGACGACAAAGCCTTTGAAGTTGCAGTAGATACGATTTTAAAGGCCAGAAGGATCTATGTCATCGGCATCCGGTCCTGTGCTCCTTTAGCATCTTTCCTTGCTTTTTATCTGAATCTTCTTTTCGACAATGTCATTCTTCTTCATACCAACAGTTCCAGTGAAATCTTCGAACAGATGATCAGGATCAATGAAGAGGATGTAATCATCGGCATCAGTTTTCCCCGCTATTCCATGCGGACTTTAAAAGCTTTGGAATTTGCCAATAATCGGAGTGCCCGTGTGATCACACTTACGGACTCCGTGAATTCCCCGATGAATCTCTATTCTTCCTGCAATCTGATTGCCAAGAGTGATATGGCATCGATCGTGGATTCCCTGGTAGCGCCTCTGTCTGTGATTAATGCCTTGATCGTTTCTCTCTGCATGAAGAAACAGAACGATGTTGCTGAGACTTTGGGTCAACTGGAGAATATCTGGGACGAGTATCAGGTCTATGAGAGCGATGAAATTGATAAGGTCGATGATTCGGTGAAGATCCGGTTGTCGAAAAGATATAAGAAGGATGAGACTTAAGCCTTAGGGAGAATCATCCGGCAAAGGTACTTTTGATCCCTATAGTATCATTCAATAGGAAAAGGATAGGAATTATGATAGTTGCAGTCATCGGTGGCGGCGCCGCCGGTATGATGGCCGCGATCGCTGCCGCCCGAAAGGGTCATAGGGTAACGATCTATGAGAAAAATGAGAAGTTGGGAAAGAAGATCTACATTACGGGGAAAGGCCGCTGCAATTGTACCAATGCGGCTCCTATCGATGAGTTCTTTTCTCATTTTGTTAGTAATCCGCGTTTTCTTTACAGTGCTCTCTATCGATTTACCAATCAGGATCTGATGGAAATGATCGAGAAAGAAGGAATCCCTCTGAAAGTGGAGAGAGGGAATCGTGTGTTCCCGGTCTCAGATCATGCATCGGACATTACCAAGGCTTTGGAAGGGCAATTAAAGCGTCTTCATGTGAAAATCTGCCTTCGGACAGAAGTGAAGGACCTTGCCTTACAACCGATTTCCGAAGACGAGTCCTCTTCTTTATCTGTGAAGGGAAAGGATCAATATAAAGATGAAATCCTTGGCCTGATCCTGTCCACAGGTCAGAAAGTGAAGGCGGATATTGTTATTGTCTGCACGGGAGGTCTGTCTTATCCGACAACCGGATCGACGGGTGACGGTTACCGTTTTGCCAGGGAAGCGGGCCTTCAAGTCACACCTCTTCGTCCGAGCCTTGTTCCATTCCAGACAAAGGAAAGTGATATCTATGCACTTCAGGGCCTGTCTCTTAGGAATGTCAGTCTGACGATGCCCTTTGGAAAGAATCCGAAAAAGCAATCCTTCCGGGAACTGGGCGAAATGATGTTTACCCATTTTGGCATTACAGGGCCATTGGTTTTAACGGCCTCTGCCAGATGCGGGAAATATCTGGAAGAAATGGGAAGCCTTCCGGCCGCCATTGATTTTAAACCGGCTTTAAGTGAGGAACAGTTAGATCAGAGACTGCTTAGAGAATTCGACAAGGCGATGAACAAGAGTTTGCATACCATTATGGGAAGCCTGCTTCCTGCCCGGATGATTCTTGTCCTCTTAGCCCGAACCGGGATCTCACCGGAGAAGAAAGCACATGACATTACAAAGGAAGAAAGAGAGAAACTGGTTCATGTCTTAAAGCATTTTCATTTGACAGTGACCGGTACCGAAGGTTTCCGTCAGGCCATTGTGACGCAAGGAGGAGTATCTGTCAAAGAAATCTCTCCCAAGACCATGGAGGCAAAGAAGATTCGTGGTCTGTATTTTGCAGGAGAAGTTCTGGATATCGATGGCTTTACCGGAGGTTTTAATCTGCAGGCAGCCTTTTCCACCGGCTTTCTTGCCGGTGACGGGATCTGATGAATAAAGGAGTAGAGAGGATCGAAGATGAAAATAATGAATGTTGCGATTGACGGACCTGCCGGAGCTGGAAAGAGTACGATTGCCAGACGGGCCGCAAAGGAGCTGGGCTATATTTATGTCGATACAGGTGCTATGTATCGTGGCATGGCCTATCATATGCTGAAAAAGGGGATCGACATTTCGGACGAGTCCGCTGTGTCAAGAGAGGCGGAGAAACTTTCCGTGAAGATCTCTTATGAAAATGGAGAACAGGCGGTCCTGGTCAATGATTGTAATGTGACGTCCTATATCCGGACGCCTGAGGTCAGTGCGGCTGCGTCTCGTGTCAGCGCCTATGCCAAGGTTCGGGAGGCTCTTTTGAATCTGCAGAAGGATCTGGCAAGGAAGCAGTCGGTTATTATGGATGGAAGAGACATCGGAACGGTTGTTCTGCCAAATGCGGATGTGAAGATCTTTTTGACGGCCAGTGCCGAGATCCGCGGCAGGAGACGCTATGATGAATTGATTTCGAAAGGGCAGAAGGCCGATCTGGATGACATTATTCAAGATGTGAAAAAAAGAGATGAGCAGGATATGAACCGGGCCATTGCTCCTCTTCGCCAGGCAAAAGATGCCATTCTTCTGGATTCATCGGATCTTACGATCGAAGAAGTAACAGAGAAGATCGTAAGTCTTGTACATCAAAAGGAGAAAGACCTATGAAAGTTCTTCTGGCACAGAGCGCCGGCTTTTGTTTCGGAGTGAAAAGAGCCCTGGATACGGTGGAGAGGGAAATTGAAAAGGCCGATGGCCGTCCAATCTATACCTATGGGCCCATCATCCATAATGAAATTGTTGTGGATGATCTGAAAGCCCGCGGGGTCCGGGTTATGGACGAGAATTGTGATCTGGACCGCCTGGAAAAAGGAACGGTGATCATCCGCTCTCACGGCGTCTCCTCTCAGGTCATGGAAGAACTCAAGGAAGATGGCTTTGATGTCGTGGATGCAACCTGCCCTTTTGTTCTGAAAATTCACAGGGTCGTCAATGAATATGCCAAAAAGGGCTACCATATCATTATTACCGGAAACCGGGAGCATCCGGAAGTGGAAGGCATTATCGGCTGGATCCCCGGAGATGATTATGAAGTAATAGGATCCAGGGAGGAAGCAGAAGCCATCGATCTGCCTCTGGATCGAAAAATCTGTCTGGTTTCTCAAACGACCTTTAATTACAAGAAATTTGAAGAACTTGTTGAAATTATTGAGAATAAAGGTTATAGTATATTTTGTTTGAATACGATCTGCAGCGCTACAGCTGAACGCCAGAATGAGGCGGCAGCCGTTGCGGATAAAGTTGATGTGATGATTGTTATAGGCGGTAAACACAGTTCTAATTCACAGAAGCTCTACGAGATTTGCAAAGAGATCAATCCCCGGACCTTCTTTATACAATCTCGAGACGACCTGGATCTGTCCGTAATCGAATCCATTGACAGCGTAGGAATAACAGCAGGGGCATCGACGCCACAAAAAATTATTCAGGAGGTTCAGGAAACATGCCAGAACAGAGCTTTGAGGAAATGCTGAACGAGTCGTTCAAGACGATTCACAACGGGGAAATCGTAGAGGGTACCGTTATTGCGGTAAAGCCGGATGAGATCGATCTTAATATCGGTTATAAGTCCGATGGAGTAATTACTCGGAATGAATATTCTGATGACTCCAATCTTGATCTTACAACCGTTGCCAAAGTTGGCGATACCATGGAAGCAATCGTTGTTAAGACACAGAATGATGACAATATGGTTGTTCTTTCTTACAGAAGACTTGCTCAGGAGAAGGGCAATGAGAAGCTGAAGGAAGCATTTGAGAACCACGAAGTACTGACCGGTAAGGTTGTAAAGGTGCTGAACGGCGGTCTTTCCGTTGTTGTTGATGATGCAAGAGTATTCGTACCTGCAAGTCTTGTTGCTGATACTTATGTTAAGGATCTGAATCAGTACAATGGTCAGGATATCGAATTTGTTATCACCGAGTTCAATCCGAGAAAGAGAAGAATCATCGGTGATCGTAAGCAGCTTCTCGTTGCAAAGAAGGAAGAGTTGCAGAAGGAATTCTTCGAGAACATCCATGTTGGTGATGTGATTGAAGGAACCGTTAAGAATGTAACTGATTTCGGTGCATTCATCGATCTTGGCGGTGTAGATGGTCTGCTTCATATCTCTGAGATGAGCTGGGGCCATGTTGATAATCCGAAGAAGCTTTATCATGTAGATGATAAGGTTCGTGTCTTCATTAAGAATATCAACGGACATAAGATTGCTCTTTCCCGTAAGTTTGATGATGAGAATCCTTGGAACGGTGCTGCTGAGAAGTATGCTATCGGTACCGTTGTAACCGGTAAGGTTGCACGTATGACCGACTTCGGCGCCTTCATCGAGCTTGAACCGGGCATCGATGCTTTGCTTCATGTTTCTCAGATTTCCAAGGAACATGTTGACAAGCCTTCTGATGTATTGAAGACTGGTCAGGAAGTTACCGCTAAGGTTGTTGAGCTTCGTGAGAACGAGCACAAGATCTCCCTCAGCATCAAGGCACTTGATCAGGATAATGAAAATTCTGATTATGCAGATGTCAATGTCGACGACTACAAGAACCAGTAATTGATGATCGGATTTTGATCTGAATACGAATGAAAAGCCCCAGGGAATGATCCCTGGGGCTTTTTTTAGCAAAGAACTTTTTATTTTTCTGCTGACACATGGAGAAGAACAGGATCAAAAAAAGGGTGGAGCGCCGGATCAATCATTGAAAACGGGAGAGAAGATAGAGATTGAGATATTTTTCTATGATACGAATCTGCTCGGCTTCGTTTTCCTGATCCGGCAGACGGATAAACTTCTTCTTCGGCTCTTCCTTTTTAAAGTAAATACGCTGATTGGCAAAATGATCTATATTTATTCCGGGCAGGAGAGGGAGGAAGAGGCCATGACTTTTTTCCATGCAGTCTTCTTTTCTGGCTTTTCGATAGCGGTCTCTTGGCAGGCTGGCCGCCAGAACCTTGGGCAGGATCCGGCCTTCTTCCGGGAGATAATAATAATTCTTATAATCCGGGAGAGTAAAGTAAAGGTCTTGCCTTTCCGGAAGGAGAACGCCCTTGACCTTTCCCTGATCCAGACTTAGAAGCAGACAGTCTTCCCGATAGCGTACTTCCGATGGCAGGATTAAATCGGTATTTCCGAAGAAAACCAGGCTGTTTTTGATGTCCGGCTGGACTTTCTCGATGGAAAGATGTATTTTTAAAAGCTTGTTTTTCAAAAGCTGTTCTTCCGAGGAAACTTGCCGGTCCGGGCTTTGGCCAAGGAAATCGATATAGTCATACATCAAAAAGAGAGGAACCATCCCTAAGACATCGTCCCTGTTATGAAGAAGTAATAATTTGGACAAGTCAGAGGATCTGGTTCTCTCATAGGCATGATAAATGGGGATGAGCTCTTTTCCGCTTTTTTCATCTTCTCTTTGGATACCAAGGAAAGCTTCGATCGACTTCTGGCGGAGAGAAGGCAGGTTATAATACTTTTTTGCCGGTTTAAAATCCAGATACAGATCTTTTTTCAATATTTTTTCCAAAGGACCGGGATCCAGACCGAAAACCTGAAGCCGATCTCTCAGAAAGGGCAGATCAAATCGATTCCCATTAAAGGTAATAATGGAAGCGGTCCCTTCCAATTCCTTTTGAAAGGCTTTTAAAATAGCTTCCTCTTCCTTTTCTTCCTCCGCAAATAATTGACGAACAGAGATGGTGGAATCTTCTATATTGAACTTTCCAAGCCCGATCAGATAGATTTTATTTCGTTTTGAGGACAGGCCGGTTGTCTCAATATCCAAAAAGAGATCATCTCCTGTCAGCTGTCTTAGGGCCGTCGGAGTCCTTTCTATTCTTTTTTTCGGATAAGTAATTTCTTTCATTTTATCTACCAAAGAAGCTTACAAAGCAGCTTTCAACCTGTCATCACCTGATTACTACATATGCATTATAACGGATTTGCCTCTTGCCTGCATTTCTTAAGTGGTAGTTGTTAAATATTTAACATATAATTAGAAAATGGCCATTTTCTTGTGCATATCGTATAACAGTTTTTACAATTAAAAGATTGGTTCTCACAAAATGCATAATTCCATACAAAATACATGACAAATTTCTATTGATTTTTACAAAAAGTGTTATAATGATGAACAGAAGCAAAAGACTTTATAAGTATTATATCTTGTCTTGTTAAGGGATTTTGACTTCGACATCATAGGTTTAGAAATTTGTATTGTATGCGTAATACAAAGGAGGTCAGTTCATGGGCTTACATACGTTTCAGGGAGGGGTTCATCCCATTGAAGGGAAGGATCTCTCGAAGGACAAGCCAATCAAAGAATTGCTTCCCAAGGGGGATTTGACTTTTCTTATGTCGCAGCACATTGGTGCTCCGGCTAAGCCTGTCGTGGCAAAGGGAGATCATGTCTTACGGGGACAGTTGTTGGCAGAAGCCGGTGGATTCGTATCGGCACCGGTTTTCAGTTCTGTTTCAGGTACGGTCAAGGCATTGGAAAAACATCGGAATGCAACCGGCGATATGGTGGATGCCATCATCGTGGAGAATGACGGACAGTATGAGGAAGTGCCTTATCAGGAGACGCCGGATTTCCATAAGCTTTCCAAAGAGGAAATCCTTAAGAAGATTAAGGATGCCGGTATTGTCGGTATGGGTGGCGCAGGTTTCCCTACTCATGTAAAGCTTGCACCGAAGGACCCTGCAAAGATCGATTATATTATCGCCAATTGTGCAGAATGCGAACCTTATCTCACCTGTGACTACCGGATGATGGTAGAGCATCCTGAAAAACTGGTCCGGGGTATGGAAATCATCTTAAGCCTTTTCGACAATGCCAAGGGGATCCTGGCAATTGAAAATAACAAACCGGATTGCCTGCAGAAGTTTTCAGAACTCGTTAAGGATATCCCGAGGATCACTGTGGCAGAGCTTCAGACCAAGTATCCTCAGGGCGGTGAGCGTCAGATCATTCATGCGGTTACCGGCAGAGACATCAATTCCAAGATGCTTCCGGCAGATGCGGGCTGTATTGTCGACAATGTGGAAACGATCTGTGCAATCGATGATGCGGTAACGCTTGGAAAGCCTTTGATGGATCGGATCTTTACCGTCTCCGGCGATGCAGTTACAGATCCGAGGAATTTCAAGGTTCTGACCGGAACTTCCATCCGGGAAATCCTTGATGCTGCAGACGGACTCAAGGCATCTGCAGCCAAGATGATCTCCGGCGGTCCTATGATGGGATTTGCAATGTTTGATCTCGATGTTCCGGTTACCAAGACAACATCCGCCTTACTTTGTTTTACAGAGGACCAAGCATCCAAGTATGAGACAACGCCTTGCATTAACTGCGGACGCTGTGTAGATGCCTGCCCGGAGAGACTGCTCCCGGCCCATCTGTCCAAGCTCTCAGAGCATGGAGATAAGGCATCTTTTGAGAAATTATACGGACTTGAGTGTATTGAATGCGGAAGCTGCTCTTATGTATGTCCGGCCAGAAGACCTCTGGCTCAGGAGATCCGGACCATGAAGAAACAGATTCTGGCAGACAAGAGAAAGCAGAAGAAATAGGAAGAGGTGAATATCCGTGAGTGAACTGATACATGTAACGTCTTCTCCCCATGTCAGAGAGAAGATGGACACACAGAAGATTATGCTTTGGGTGATTATCTCACTTCTCCCTGCGACGATCTTCGGTATTTTTAATTTCGGACCCAGAGCTCTTTTGGTGCTTGTTCTATCCATCTGCTCCTGCGTGGCTTCGGAATATGTCTATGACAGAATTGTTCATAAGAAGAACACCATCAGCGATCTGTCGGCAGTTGTGACCGGCCTGCTCTTAGGTCTGAACCTGCCTCATACCGTATCCTGGTTTGTTCCGGTTTTGGGTGGATTCTTCGCTATTGTTGTTGTCAAGATGCTTTTCGGCGGTCTGGGACAGAACTTTATGAATCCGGCGCTTGCTGCCAGATGTTTCCTGCTTTTGTCCTTTACCCAGCAGATGACAAGTTTCAGCTACGACGGTGTGACAACAGCAACGCCGCTTGCCAATTTGAAGGCAGGCCAGTCCGTAGATCCGGTCAAGATGCTTTTAGGTACGGAAGCCGGAACGATCGGTGAGACCAGTGTGATTGCTCTTCTGATCGGTGCGAT
This sequence comes from Porcibacter vitabionis, assembly GCF_046263795.1. NCBI lineage: Bacteria > Bacillati > Bacillota > Clostridia > Lachnospirales > Lachnospiraceae > Porcibacter > Porcibacter vitabionis. The sequence goes on from NZ_JBJYZD010000002.1 coordinate 130,461, forward strand.
CATTCTGCTTCTGACCGGCGTGATCAAGCTTCGGATCCCGGCAACTTATCTGATCTCCTTCTCTGTTTTCATTCTGCTTTTTGGCGGACATGGTTTTGATTTGACTTACCTGATCGAAGAGATCTGCGGAGGCGGGCTGATCCTCGGCGCATTCTTTATGGCAACCGATTATGTCACAAGCCCCATTACACCTAACGGACAGATTCTCTATGGAATTCTTCTCGGTCTTTTGACCGGACTGTTCCGGATCTTCGGAAGCTCTGCAGAGGGCGTAAGTTATGCAATCATTATTTCCAATCTGATTGTTCCTCTCATCGAGCGTGTTACCGTTCCGACTGCTTTCGGTATCGTAAAAGAGAAGAAGGGAGGGGAGACGAAATGAAGAAAGGCACAAAAGACGCACTGATTCTGACTCTGATCACATTGGTCTCCGGTTTCTGTCTTGGTACTGCACATGAAGTGACAAAGCAACCGATTGCAGCGGCACAGGAGAAGGCCACTCAGGAGGCTTATCGCGAAGTTCTTCCCAAGGCGAAGAAATTTGATGAAGTGAAGGGCTTTGATACCAATAAGGCTACCGCTTTGATTCATAAGAAAGGCTTTGATAAGGATACCATCAATGCAGTCGTGGAAGCCAAGGATTCTTCGGGCAAGAATATAGGTTATGTCATTACCTTGACTTCGTCTGCTGGATACGGCGGAGATATTACTTTCTCCATGGGAATCGATCAGGATGGAAATATGACCCGTTACTCCATTACCTCGATCAGCGAAACGGCCGGTCTTGGAATGAAGGCAACGGAAGATGATGCAAACAGCGATAAAGATTTCTGTGATCAGTTTAAGAAACTGAAAAACGGTAATTACAGTGTTGTAAAGCATGGCTCTGAGAAGGGAGAAAATGAGATCGAAGCAATCAGCGGCGCAACCATTACTTCCCGTGCAATGACTACTGCAGTGGATGCCGGCTTTACCTATTATAACAGCGAGCTTAAGGGAGGAAAGTAAGATGAAAAAGCTTAAGGCAGATACTCCTCTGGAACGGCTCTGGAATGGTATTTTCCGTGAGAACCCGACTACGGTTCTGATGCTGGGTATGTGTTCTACCCTTGCGATCACCACCACCGTATTTAATGCCATTGGTATGGGCTTGTCCGCGACAGCCGTTCTCGTTCTATCGAATGTTGTGATCTCGGCACTCCGAAAGATCATCCCGGATACGGTTCGTATGCCGGCCTATATCGTAGTTGTTGCCACTCTGGTTACGATTGTTCAGTTCCTGGTGCAGGGTTTCGTACCGGCACTCTATGATTCCCTGGGAATCTTTATTCCTCTGATCGTTGTAAACTGTATTATCCTCGGACGTGCAGAAGCCTACGCAAAAAGTCATGGTGTGATCGCTTCCCTCTTCGATGGCCTTGGTATGGGACTTGGTTTTACCATATCCCTGACCTTGATCAGTGCAGTTCGTGAGATCCTGGCTCAGGGTAAGATCTTCGGTATTCAGATTCTTCCTCTGGCAGATCCGTCCACAGGCAAGGCCGGCTATACACCGATCTCCATCTTCGGCCTGGCTCCCGGAGCCTTCTTTATTATGGCGATCCTGATCGCCGTCATGAAGATCGTAAGAGAGAAGGCTGCTGCAAAAGGAAAGCCGCTTCCTCCTGCACAGGGATGTATTTATACCGGTGATTGCAGTGGCTGCGCTCTTCGTGCTTCCTGCCACGGTATGCAGCCCAATACCCTGTCAGAGAAGACAGAGAAAGAAGAGAAAAAGGCTGCCACTTCCGCCAAAGCAGAAGCGAATACAAAAGAAACTATTTCAGTGAATAAGGAGGATAAGAAATGAAAACCTTAATTTTAATCCTGATTTCGTCCTCCGTTGTGAATAATGTCGTGCTGAGCCAGTTCCTCGGCCTCTGTCCTTTCTTCGGTGTATCGAAGAAGGTCAGCACAGCGGCAGGTATGGGCGGAGCTGTTATTTTCGTAGTAACTCTTTCCTCCCTGGTAACCAGCATCATTCATGAATTCATCCTGAAACCTTTGAATCTTGATTATATGAATACGATCGTATTCATCCTTGTCATTGCGGCTCTGGTTCAGTTCATTGAGATGTTCCTGAAAAAGAATGTACAGTCCCTTTACCGTGCCCTGGGTATCTATCTGCCACTGATCACAACCAACTGTTGTGTACTTGGAGCAGCTTTGAATATTGTGAAATATAAATACAATATTCTGACCGGTACGGTTTACGGCTTTGGTATTGCCGTTGGTTTTGCCATTGCCATTGTTATCATGGCCGGCATCCGGGAGAAGATCGAATCCAATGATATCCCTCATGCCTTCCGGGGATCTGCGATTGTAGTCGTTACGGCAGGTCTTATGGCAATCGCATTTATGGGCTTTTCCGGAATGATCTCCGGAGTCTGAAGCGGAAGGGAGAGTAGATTATGTATGGAATCATCATTGCGACCGTATTGATCGGTCTGACCGGATGTCTGATCGGCTTCTTTCTGACCTTTTCCGCCAGGAAATTTGAAGTCAAGGTAGATCCCAAGGAGAGCGCTGTATTAGACGCACTGCCCGGAAATAATTGCGGCGGCTGTGGTTTTGCCGGATGTGCTGACTGCGCCAAGGCAATTGCAGAGGGAAAGGCAGCAGTGAATCAGTGCCCGGTCGGCGGCGAGCCGGTTGCGAAAATCATTGCCGGCATCATGGGCGTGGAAGCCGGAAAAGAAGAAAAGAAAGTTGCCTATGTCCGTTGCAGCGGCGACTGTACCAAGGCAAAAGACCGCTATCTTTACAGTGGCTTTGAGAGCTGCGCTGCAGCAAAGATGGTCCCGGGCGGCAGCCATAAGGCTTGTAGTTTCGGCTGCATGGGATTTGGTGACTGCGTCAATGTCTGTGAATTTGATGCGATCCACATCATCGATGGAATCGCCCGTGTGGATAAGGAGAAATGTAAGGCTTGCGGGAAATGCATCAAGGCTTGTCCTCAGAATCTGATCACATTTGTTCCTTATGACAGCGCCTATGTCGTATCTTGCAGAAATGAGGAAAAGGGTAAGGATGTCATGAAGGAATGCAGCGTCGGCTGTATTGCCTGCAGGATCTGTGAGAAGAACTGTCCTTCGGATGCGGTTCATGTAGTAAATAATATTGCAGAGATCGACCAGTCAAAATGTACGGGATGTGGTATCTGTGCTGAGAAGTGTCCGAGAAAGATCATTCTTCTCCAGCCCGGTCAGGTTCGCCTTCCCTCTGAAGAAAAGACAGCTGATCCGGTCGGAGCTTCGGCAGCTTCGGAATAAGAAAGACTTCTTATAAAGACTTCTTAGGAAGGCCTGCTTCATTCTCTGCCAATTTACCATCAATTGAATACCATCATAAATAGAAGAAAAATAAGCCCTGTTTTCCACTCGAAAGACAGGGCTTATTTTCATCCTCTAGTGCGAAAAATGATCAAATATGGTATTGTAATAACGTTTGGAAAGGAATTTATCATGTCAAATGTTACTAATACCAAATCGAATCGGCCCGGGCGGGAGAACATAGCTGCCGCCGGTTTTGATTTCTCAAAGATCCATCGCATCATTGTAAAGATCGGATCCAATTCCCTGACCCATCCGGAGACCGGTCATTTGGATTTCGTGAAAATCGAGCACCTGGTCCGGGAACTTTCGGACTTAAAGAATCGGGGACTCGATGTCTGCCTGGTTTCTTCCGGTGCAATTGCAATCGGAAGGCAGAATCTGGGAATCACGGAACGGCCGAAAAGCCTGCCGCAGCGTCAGGCCCTTGCAGCAGTCGGTCAGGCCAGGCTCATGTCTGTTTATCAGAATTTTTTCCGCGAATATGGTCAGGTGTCCGGTCAGGTTTTAATGACCAAGGCGACCATGATCGATAATGTTTCCAGAAAAAATGCCCAGAATACCTTCAATGAGCTCTTTCGAGAGGGTGTGATCCCAATCGTAAACGAGAATGATACCATATCAACCTATGAGATCCAGTTTGGCGACAATGATACTTTGTCTGCCATGGTGGCTGCTTTGACAGATGCAGACCTTCTGGTCCTTCTTTCGGATATTGACGGCCTCTATAGCAATGACCCCAAAAAGGATCCGGATGCCAGGCTGATCCCTTTGATTGATCGACTGGATGATCATATTCTTTCTATGGCCAGTGACCAGCCGGGCAGTGATGTCGGAACCGGCGGTATGTCCACCAAGCTTCGGGCAGCAAAAATTGTTGTAAATTCGGGCATCGCCATGCTGATTGCCAATGCAGACCATGTCGGCGTTCTCCATCGGATGTTTCAGGGTTCTGTGGAAGGAAGTCTCTTCTTACCGCATTTGGATGAAGATTTTGATTTGATTGATTTTCTGGAGGATGATATCGGATGAGGAAGGCAGGATCAGAGGAAAAAACGAAATTAGAGACCGACCGAAGCAGACGCTTTCATAAGGCTCTGAGAAATCATATGACTGCGGATCATGTCCGCTTTTCTTCTGTTTTGGTTCGCCGTCATCTCAGGAAGCTGATCCATTCTTTCCCGGAGGACCTGTCCCTGCTTTGTTATTATCCGATCGGAAATGAGATCGATCTGATTCCACTTTATCAGGAATGGATGGATCATGGACGGGATCTGTATTTTCCTGTCACAGATCTGGAAAAGAAGGAGATCCGTTTTTTTCAGGTGGATTCCATGGATTCCTTCCGGCCGGGGGTCATGCAGATCCCGGAACCGGAATTTTCGGATGAAAAACACGCATTATCAGACGAGGACAGGCTTCTTCTGTCCATTACGCCGGGTCTGGTCTTTGACCGAAAGGGAGACCGGATCGGATATGGCGGCGGCTTCTATGACCGCTTTTTTGCAGAGCATCCGCAGATCATACGGATCGGCACCGCTTTTTCACATCAGGTCGAAGATCGTATTCCGACAGAAGACTGGGACATGCCTTTGGATTATCTGGTAACAGATCAAAAGATCTATAAATTTTAGAAAAGGAAATGATATGCAGAATCAAGTTCAGATTCCAACCACTGAGCCGGAGCGCCAGTATTATTTTATCGGGGAGGCAAGGAAACTTCTGAAAAGAGAAGAGGAGGAGGCCGGTCGTAAGCTGACATTCCATGTGACAACTTTCGGCTGTCAGATGAATGCCAGAGATTCGGAAAAATTGCGTGGCATTCTTGAGGACATCGGTTATGAAAAGTCTGATTCCGAGAACGCTGATTTTGTTGTCTATAATACCTGTACCGTCCGGGAAAACGCTGATAACAGGGTTTTCGGAAGATTAGGCATACTGCATGGTTATAAGGAAAAGAATCCTCATATGAAAATCGCCATTTGCGGCTGCATGATCCAGGAAAAACAAGTGGTGGACAAGATCAAACAGAGTTATCCCTTTGTAGATATCATGTTCGGTACCCATAATATCCATGAGCTGGCGGAACTTCTGACAGAGAATCTGAAGACAGGAAAGAGAACGGTCCATGTCCTGGAAAAGGGCGATGAGCCGGTAGAAAATCTGCCGATTGACCGAACATATCGCTTTAAGACCGGGATCAATATTTCTTACGGCTGCAACAATTTCTGCAGTTACTGTATCGTCCCGTACGTTCGCGGAAGGGAGAAGAGCAGGGATCCCAAGGCTATTCTTTCCGAGGTCGAAAAGATGGTACAGGACGGCGTCAAAGAGGTCATGCTCTTAGGACAGAATGTCAATTCCTATGGAAAAGAGCTGGATCCTCCCGTTTCCTTTGCAGAACTGCTCCATGATGTAGATGAGGTAGAGGGGATCGAACGGATCCGCTTCATGACAAGCCATCCCAAGGATCTGTCCCAGGAATTGATCGATACCATTGCAAGTTCCAGGCATGTCTGTCATCATATTCATCTTCCGCTTCAGTCCGGTTCCAGCCGTATTCTGAAGGACATGAACCGGAGGTATACCAAGGAATCCTATCTGGATCTGGTTCGGCGGATCCGGGAAGCAATACCGGATGTTGCCTTGTCGACCGATATCATTGTCGGCTATCCGGGTGAGACAGAAGAAGACTTTGAAGAGACCATGGATGTGGTAAGACGTGTCCGTTACGACAGTGCCTTCACTTTCGAATATTCCAAGCGGTCCGGGACACCGGCGGCCGACCGGCCGGATCAGGTTCCGCCGGAAGTGGTAAAGGAGCGCTTCTCCCGCCTCCTTACTGAAGTCCAGAAGTATGGCAGAGAGCGGGCCATGGCCCTGGAGGGACAGACCGGAAAAGTTCTGGTCGAAAGTGTCAACCGGGAGACTCCGGGCTTTGTGACCGGACGATTAGAGAACAATTCGGTTGTTCATTTTCCGGGGAGTCCGGACCTCATCGGACAGATCGTTCCGGTCAAATTGACGGAATGCCATGGTTTCTATTATATCGGTGAGATGGAAGGATGAGTCTGGATTGGCGGGAAATATAGACCAAAAAAAGAAGTTCCATTATTTTGGCAAGGCAGACATCCTGTTGATCCTTCTGATGCTTCTTCTTACGGCTCTTTTATCTCTCTTCCCATTGCTCCAATCGAAAAAGACCGGAGCCAGAGTTCGGATCCAGGTCAAGGGAGAGACCTTTGGAACCTATCCTCTGAACAAGGACCGGACGATTCGAATTCAGAATAAGGAAGGAAAGAGGATCAATACCGTAAGGATCCAAAAGGGCTATGTCTTCATGGAGGATGCAGACTGTCCGGATCAGCTTTGTGTGAAAATGGGGAAAATTCATGCAGACGGTCAAAGCATTGTCTGTTTGCCCCATAAAGTTGTGGTCACAGTTCTGGGTGGAGAAGGATCCGACTATGATTCGATTGCGAATTGATGGGAAGCGAAGCATTATCGATCATATCAGGGAATCGAAAAGGACAAGAAAGGATCGTTTCAAATTCGTTTAAGATGGAAAAGTACAGATCAAATCGACCGGCCGAAAAAATAGTAATACTGGGAGCCTATCTTGGCCTTTCCCTGATGTTGTCCTATCTGGACAGTCTGATTCCGATTCCAATCGGGGTGCCGGGACTGAAGATTGGCCTGACCAATCTTTCTGTATTGATGATGCTGTATCGAACCGGTTTGCCGGATACGATTTTTGTCAGTATCGTCCGGATCCTGCTTTCCGGTTTTCTATTTGGGAATCCCTTCTCGATCCTTTACAGTCTCTCTGGAGGGATGGCCAGTCTCTTTCTCATGTATGGCTTGAAACGATGCAGGTGCTTTCGCCTTATCACGATCAGCATGGCCGGGGGCATGACCCACAATCTGGGGCAGATCATTCTGGCTTCCCTTGTGATGCAAAGTCCCGGTTTATATTTCTACTTCCCGATCCTTAGTCTGGGAGGAATGGCGGCCGGCTTTGTGATCGGGATTACTGCCGTGGAGGTCCTTCGGCGGCTGCCGGATCAGAAAGGAGTTTTCATTTCATGATTTCATATATTAACGGAAGTGTGGAAGAAATTCTATCGGATTCCATCATTCTGGACCATCAGGGGATGGGGTTTCAGATTTTTATGCCGACAGGGGACCTTGGCCGCCTGGAGCGGGGCAGACAGCTTCGTATCTATACTTATTTTCAGGTAAGGGAAGATGCCTTTGCTTTCTATGGTTTTCTGAAAAAGGATGAGCTGGAATTGTTTCGTCTTTTGATCGGAGTCAATGGAGTCGGCCCTAAGGCGGCTGTTACGATTCTTTCGACTTTGACGACGGATGACCTTCGTTTTGCCATTGCAGGAGGCGATGTAAAGCTCTTGTCTAAGGCTCAGGGTGTCGGCCAGAAGACCGCTCAGAGGATCATCCTGGATCTGAAGGATAAAATGGATCTTACTTCCATGCTGGAGCCGACCAATAACGGTCCGGTTTCCGAAGGAAATATAGACCCGGCAGGGAATCAGGGGAATCAGGAAAGGAAGGATGCTATCCTTGCTTTGGAGTCTCTGGGTTATTCTTCTACGGAAATTTTAAAGGCCATGAGTGACTTTCCGGCTGATACAAAGATGGATACCGAAAGCTGGATCCGGGAAATTTTAAAGAAGATCGGACTTAAGATCTGATCAATTGGAAAGATATTGCAAATCAGGCTGAAGATCTCATAAATAGCAGGAGCAGACATGGAACATCGGATCATATCAACACAGGTTCAGACAGAGGATGAGAAAGTCGAAAACTCTCTTCGTCCCAAAACACTGGACGAATATATCGGACAGGAGAAGGTCAAAAAAACCATGGCCATCTATATCCGCGCCGCAAAGGAACGCGGGGAATCCCTCGATCATGTCCTTCTTTACGGCCCTCCGGGACTGGGAAAGACCACTCTGTCGGAGATCATTGCTCACGAAATGGGTGTTCATATTAAGATCACATCGGGACCTGCCATTCAGAAACCGGGAGATATGGCAGCTATTCTGTCGAACTTACAGGAGGGGGATCTTCTTTTTGTTGATGAGATCCACCGCCTGAACCGCCAGGTCGAAGAGGTTCTTTATCCGGCCATGGAGGATTATGCCATTGATATTATGATCGGAAAAGGGCAGACCTCCCGGTCGATCCGCTTGGACCTGCCTCATTTTACATTAGTCGGGGCGACAACCAGGGCGGGACTTTTGTCCGCACCTCTGCGGGATCGGTTCGGTGTGATTTCTCATCTGGAGTTCTATACGCCGGAGGAACTGAAGACTATTATCTTAAGATCTGCTTCGAAATTGGATGTGAAAATCGAAGAAGAAGGTGCCTTGGAGATGGCAAGACGTTCCCGGGGGACACCGCGAATCGCCAACCGCCTTTTAAAGCGGGTCCGGGATTATGCCCAGGTCCGATACGACGGAACCATAACAAAGGAGATCGCCCGGGAAGCCCTGAAACTTTTAGATGTGGATTCCATGGGGCTTGATTCCACAGACCGCAATATGATCCTTACGATCATCGAAAAATTCGGCGGCGGTCCGGTCGGCCTGGATACGCTGGCTGCGGCCTTAAGTGAGGACAGCGGTACCATTGAGGAAGTCTATGAACCCTATCTGGTAAAAAACGGCTTCATCAATCGTACGCCCAAGGGAAGGGTGGCAACCGATCTGGCCTATGAACATTTTCATATTTCAAAAGCTGAGTATTAAAGGTATAATAAGATATTATTGAGGAGGATAGTTTTCGCATGTCAGCAAAAAAGAGTGTAAATGTCATTATCGGGGACAAGATGTATACCCTGAGCGGATATGAAGAAAAAGAGTATCTGGAGCAGGTTGCGTCCTATATTAACAGTAAGATCGAAGCTACCAAGCAGGTCCCCTATTACAGGAATCTGACAAACGATATGAGAACGGTGCTTTTGGAGCTGAATATAGCGGATGACTATTTCAAAGCCAGAGACCAGGTCCTTCATAGCGAAGAAACGATGAAATACAAGGATCAGGAGATCACCAATCTGAAGCAGGAGCTTGTATCTAACCAGATCCATACCCAGGAGCTGGAAGAAGAAAAAAAGGCACTGGAAGCAGAAAATCAAGAGCTGAGACTTTCGAAAAGCCGCTTGGAAGCATCTTTGGAAGATGCCCTGCTCGGGTCGAAAGCCGACAACAAAGATTGAAAACAGAGGAATGAAAACAAGTTATGAGGGGACAAAAACGATTGCGCTTTGTCCCCTTTTTCATTCCGTAAGTATCATGGAGTGGGACAGCTGCTTTTGACACATATATCAAATATTTTTGAGAGAATAAGGATACAATGTCTGAAAAAGGAATGGAATTACTAGCACCTGCCGGAAATCTGCAGGTCTTTAAAAGCGTTATCAATGCGGGAGCCGATGCCGTTTATTTCGGCGGCCCTTCTTTCGGCGCCAGAGCTTATGCCGGGAATCTTACTCTGGAAGAAAGTGCGGATGCTATCGATTATGCCCATCTGCATGGCAAGAAGGCCTATCTTACGGTCAATACCCTGTTAAAGAATCGGGAGATGGAAGAATTATATTCCTATCTTCGTCCCTTTTATGAAATGGGATTGGATGCGGTCCTGGTTCAGGATCTCGGTGTCCTTGATCTGATCCGGTCTTCCTTCCCGGGCCTGGCCATTCATATGAGTACCCAGGCAAGTATTACTACATCTCTGGGGGCTGGCTGGCTGAAAAGTTTAGGGGTCGAGCGGATCGTGGCTGCCCGGGAACTGTCTCTTCTGGAATTGAAAGAAATGTATCAGAACACCGGTATGGAAATTGAAGCATTCGTTCACGGTGCGCTTTGTGTCTGTTATTCCGGCCAATGCCTGATGAGCAGTTTCCTAGGCGGAAGGTCCGGAAACCGGGGGCGCTGCGCCCAGCCCTGCCGCCTGCCTTATCAGATCAAGGGGCAGAAGACACCGGGGTCCTATCTTTTAAGCCCCAAGGATTTCTGTCTGATCGATTTTCTGCCTCAAATGGATGCGGCCGGTGTCTATTCCTATAAGATCGAAGGGCGGATGAAATCCGAAGAATATGCGGCTACCGTTGTTTCCGTTTATCGGGAGGCCATGGATCGTTATCTTTCGGATGGGGCAGAGAATTATTCTGTCAGCAAAAGAGAACATGAATTATTACGGGACGCCGGCAGCAGACATGGCTTTACGGATCTCTATTTACGAGAGAGAAACGGAAAAGAACTGATGACCTTCCAAGATTCCAGTCATGAAGCAAAACTGGATTCGCTGCCCCTTTTGAAGGAGCGTAAGATCCCTGTGGAAATAGAGGCTTTGATCGAAAGTGGAAGGCCCATGTCAATTTCGATCCGCTGTCAGGGGAAAAGAGTCCAAAAACAGAGTATCAACCCTGTCGAAGTGGCAAAAAAGGCTCCTTTAAGCGAGGATAAGGTAAGAAAACAGCTGGAAAAGCTCGGTGGAACGCCCTATCTTTCGAAAAAGACAGATCTTAGTCTGTCCAGCGATGCCTTTGTTCCGGTCAGTGCCATAAACGAGCTCCGTCGGGAGGCCATTGAAGAATTGACCCGGCTTCTGATCCGGGAGAATGGTCCCTGTCTTTCAGAGCGGCAAAAGGCCGTGAAAGATTGGGAAGAAAAGAAGGAGAGAAGGACTTCTTCCTCCCTTACAGAAGGAAAAAAACCTTTGAAAAGCCCCGAATTTTCTCTAGCGAAAATTTCGAAAGAGGGCCCAAAAGTCTTTGTAAGTTTCTTACATGCAGATCAGCTTTTTCCTTTGGCAGAAAGTTTGAAAGGAATCCAGGCAGACTGGAATCTGATCCTTCCGGTAGAATTCCTTTTGAATGGAAAGGAAGGAAATGGTAAAAAAGATGTAAGGAAGGGGGATCTTTCTGACGGAAAGCATAAGGGGGATTGGGATGGCGTGGAATCCTTCCGAAAGCTTTGTCCGACTGCCCGCCTCTGGCTGGATCTGCCGGAGGTGGTAAGAGAGAGGGAAAGGAAACTTTTGGATCAGAACGTTATTCATTTTACGGGTTTTTCGGGTTTCCGCTGCCATTCTCTGGACGGCCTGGCCTATCTTTTAGATCGGGGGATCCCGAAGGAGCAGATCCTTCTCTCCAGCCGGATCTATACCTGGTCCGATCAGATCGTTTTGACCTTCCGTTCGATGGGGTTTTCCCGGATGGAGATGCCGGTGGAACTGACCGAAAAGGAACTGGCCCATCGGGACAATGAGACGTCGATCCTTCCGATCTATGGAAGACAGGTCCTTATGATCAAGGCAGACTGCACACACAAGAATCTAAAGGGCTGTGATAAGAAGTCAGAGATCCTAAGCCTGACAGATCGAAAGGGAAAGGATTTTCCTCTTTGGAACCGCTGCAGTGTCTGCACGAACTATATTTACAACAGTCTTCCGACCAGCCTCCTTTCCGATTTTCATGCGATAAAAAAACTGCATCCTTTGGCCTATGAGATTGCTTTGACACTGGAAGATCCCCATCAAATCAAAGAAATCGGACAGGCTTTTTCGGCCTTTCTGAGAGGGGAAAAGAAGGAGTTGTCCTTCCCGGTCACCAGAGGTCATTTCAGAAATGGAGTATTATGACAGAAGCTATTACAACGATATCTCGTTTTACATTATTATTGCTGCTTGTCATCTATATGTTTGACTCCTTTGCGGCATTAAAAAATGAGATCCGTCCCATCCGAAAGAAGCACTTGTTTCATCGGATGAATCTTACTCAGATCTTTTTCTGCATCAATGCGAATCTGGTTCTCTATTTGAATAGTCAGAAGGTCATGTATTTGATCCTTTTACTGGCGGAGATCCTCTTTACACAGATTCTCCAATTGATTTATAAGATCTTTTTCCCGCATTGTGAGAGGATTCTGGTCAATCACATGGGGATGCTTTTGACCATCGGTTTTATTATCCAGTCCCGTCTGAAAGTTGATACGGCCATCCGGCAGTTTGTGATTGCAAGCGTAAGTCTGGTGCTTACGGCATTTGTTCCTGCCATCATAAGGGCCGTCAGGGATTTCTCCCGATTTGAGCTTATTTATGCAATTTTCGGCATAGGAAGTCTGCTTCTGGTTTTACTTGCCGGGTCCTGGGAAGAGGGTGCGAAACTGGCCTTACGTTTCGGCGCTTTTCGCATTCAGCCTTCAGAACTGGTGAAGATCAGTTTTGTCTTATTCTTGGCCAGCGGTATGGAAGAAGCCCGAAATTCGGATCAGGAAAAGAAGATTCTTCTGGTAGTCTCGGCCATTGCCTTTCTTCATATCCTGATCCTTGTAGCCAGCAGGGATCTGGGGTCGGCCGCCATTCTTTTTGTGATCTATCTGATCCTTTATTATTGTTACAGCGGGAAATTTCGGATCCTTCTCCTCGGCGGCGGAGGGATCGGCCTTTTCTTACTTCTTGCCAATAAGCTTTTCTCCCATGTACATGCCCGGATCGTGGCCTGGCTGGATCCCTTGTCCGTCGTAGATACCTCCGGCTACCAGGTTTCGCAAGGCCTTTTCGCCATGGGGACCGGCGGCTGGTTTGGCTCCGGTCTCATGCAGGGCATGCCTGATAAAGTACCGGTTGTGACCAAGGACTTTATTTTTGCAGCGATCGGGGAAGAGTTCGGCGGACTCTTTGCCGTGATCCTGATTTTCATTTATCTGGCCTGCTTTATTCTTATGATGAATACGGCAGTCCGGGTGCGAGAGGAGTATCCCAGGCTGATTTCTACCGGTCTTGCCGTCTGCTATGGCTTTCAGCTTTTCCTTTCGATCGGCGGCGTGGTCAAATTTATACCCTCCACCGGAGTAACCATGCAATTCATAAGTTACGGCGGATCGTCACTCCTGTCCACCATGCTGATGTTTTCCATCATCCAGGGAATCACGATCCGGGACCTTGGATTTGGTAGAAAAGATTCTGATGGATCTTATGATGAGGAGGATTTTTCATGAGTCGAATGAATGACAGACATCGGAATCGCCGGGATCTTTATGATGTCGATGATGACTTGTATCTGGATCTTCCGGATATTCATATTCAAACCACAGAGAAAAAAGGGCGGAATCGTGGTAGAAGACCGGGGACCTCTACCCGGGAATATACGACGATCACCTATCTCTTTCTCTTCCTCTTTCTGGCTATGGTGGCTTACTTTGTCTATTTTCTGTCCTTTCAAAGTGAGGATTTCATTGCAAATTCCTATAATCCGCGGATGAACAATCTGTCTGCCAAAGTGATCCGGGGAAATATAGAGACCAGCGATGGAAAGGTCATTGCCACGACGACTGTGGCTGCTGATGGAACAAAGACCCGGTCCTATCCGGAAGGAGACAAATATTCCTTTGTTACCGGATACAGTGCAAAGGGGATGACCGGACTGGAAAAAAGCCAGAATTTTAAACTCCTGACCAGTCATACTTCTTTGATCGAGCACTTGCAGAATGCTTTGAAGGGACAGGAGAATACCGGTGATACCGTGATCACAAGTATTGACAGCAGGGTTCAGACAGCGGCAGATCAGGCCCTTGGTTCGGCTAAGGGAGCTGTCATTGCCATGGATCCCCAGACTGGCCGGATCCTCTGCATGGTCTCAAAACCTGATTATGATCCCAATACCATTGTTTCCGACTGGGACAAGCTGAATGATGCATCAAAAGATTCTTCTCCATTATTAAACCGGGCAACGCAGGGGCTCTATGCGCCGGGGTCTACATTTAAAATTGTAACCACACTGGAATACTTAAGAGAAGGAAATTCCGTGAATGATCCTTTCCATTGTGACGGTTCTTTTACTCATGACGGATATACAATCAGCTGTGCCGGCCATGAGGTCCATGGGGATGAGACAACAGAGAGCGCCTTTGTCAATTCCTGTAATGTGGCTTTTGCACAGATGGGTCTGAAACTGGACAGATCCGCCTGGAGAAAAACAGCGGACAGTCTGCTTTTTAATAAGTCCCTGCCATCTTCTATGGGAAGTACAAAAAAGAGCAGCTTTCAAATCAATGCAGATTCGGGCGATTCGGAAGTGATGTCGACGGCTTTTGGCCAGGGCAGAACAACTGTGACGCCGGCCCATATGATGATGATCACCTCTGCCATTGCAAATGACGGCCTTTTGATGAAGCCCACTCTGGTTCAGGCGATTTCCAGTGCCGATCGTGCTGTCGTGAAGGAAGAGGATGCGGTAAGCGAAAAGAGATTGATGTCAGAGGATGAGGCAGAAACTCTGCAGAACTTCATGCAGCAGGTGGCTGAGAAGTCAACGGCAGGAAAATTGCGTTCGGATTCCTATACCGCTTATGGAAAGACTGGCTCTGCAGAATACCAGACCGGTGTCAATAATACCCATTCCTGGTTTGTAGGATATGCAGACAATGGTCAGAAAAAGATCGCTATTGCAGTGATTGGTGAGAAAAAGGGTTATGGGGTTTCTTTTGCCGTTCCGGTTGCAAAAAGAGTCTTTGACGCATATCTGAAGTAAGGTATAATTGCTGCAGAGGGAAGCTTTATGACATTTTATTGTGATTTCACCGCAGGATCAGATGGACCTGGCGTTCAAGAACTGAAAAGGGTGGAGAAGGAGCAAAAAAGAAGAGAGGGATCCGGCTTTTTCGGAAAGTGCTTCCGGTCCTTTTCGCCGTCGGAAAAGAAAAAAAGGACTGTTTTTGGCTATGTAATCCTTCTTCTCTTCGATTCTCCGGAGCAGCTGGAAATCTACAGCCTGAGAGAGTATGCTTTCCGCCGGCTCTACTTACGAGACGGGCTCATTGTCGGCAGCGGTGAAACGCTCGATTCCTGCCTTGACCGGATCTATGAATTGGCCGAGGAGACTTATCAGAAAACCGGAGGACTGGAGATTCGAAAGGAGATTCTAAAGAAACAGGAAGAGAGGAAGAAACTATGGCAGTCTTGATCCTTTTTACTGTTCTGAAAGTCATCCTTTGGATCCTTCTTTTCCTTCTTGCTTTTCTTCTCTATTTTCTCCTGGTGCCCTGGAAAATCCGCGGACAGTTTCGATGGGAGGAAGAGGAAAAGCTCGCTAAATTTTCATTGAAAAGTTTTCTCCATTGCTTTCAGTTGAGACTTGGACTTTCAAAAGAAGAAAAAGTTCAATTGGAAGTCAGCTTCTTTTGGGGAATCTGGAAACTGTTTTCTTATCCGGGATCCAAACAAGAGACGAGTCATAAAAAAGGGATGAGTCATAAAAACAGCAAGCGGAATCGGAAGAGGACTGAAGAGAAAGCTGGAGAGAAAGCCGGAGAGAAAGCCGGAGAGAAAGACAGAGAAAAGTGCGTAAAGAGCAAGAAGAGTGAGAAGAGAAGAAAGAACACCAAGAATAAATTCCGGAAGATGATAAAGGTATTGTTTACGAACTCTTCCAAGGCCGCTGTCAAAAAGATCCTCCGGGAGCTGATTTCTTTTCTTCGAAGGCTGGGACTGCATTTTGATGAAACAGAAATTCATTTTGCCGGACCCGGACCGGATCGGACCGGACAGATCCTCGGGGGCCTTTCTATGATCCCCTGGATCTATCAGCCGGGACTTAAGATCCTGCCGGATTTTGCCGCAGATGATGCTTACTTTTCAGGACACGGGAAAATCAAAGGACATTTGCCGGTTGGTATCCTCCTTCTGATGGGGATCCGCCTGCTGATGGATAAAAATGTGCGAACCTTATTTCATACGATAGGAGGAAGGAACAATGAGCCAGAATAAGGAAAATGGAGAATTCAAGTCTACCGTGGAAACGCTTTTCTCCGGCATGGAGTCTTTTTTGACTTCAAAGACTGTGGTCGGTGAGCCGGTCACGGTAGGAGATACGATCATTCTTCCCCTGGTCAATGTCAGTTTCGGTGTCGGTGCCGGGGTCTTTGAACAGGAGAAGAGCAATAACGGGGGCGGCGGACTCGGCGGAAAGATGACTCCCAATGCTGTCATTATTATTCAGAACGGAAGCTCCCGTCTGGTTCGTATTGATCATCAGGATGGCTTGGATAAGCTTTTGAATCTGGTTCCGGATCTGGTCAATAAATTTGCGGATCTTGGAGGAAAGAATAAAAAGGCTTCTGATGCGGACAGCGAGACAGTAGATGAGTGAGAATTGATTTGATAGGGGATCCGTTACATGGCCGGATCCCTTTTTTTACAAGAAAAAAAGACCCGGGAAAAAAACCGAGTCAAAACCCACAAGAAAAAAAGATCCGGGTCAAAACCCGGATCTTTTTATTAGAATTAGATTCGCGAAATACTATTCTCGAGATTATGCACGCTCAACTGCGCCGGAACGAAGACAGGATGTACATACATAAAGTCTCTTAGGGGTGCCATTTACCAAACACTTTACAGACTTTACATTAGACTTCCACATCTTGTTTGATCTTCTATGAGAATGGCTCACCTTAATTCCAAAATGAGCTCCTTTTCCGCAAACTGCACACTTTGCCATTGCCTTACACCTCCTCGGATCGAATTTATGTATGGATTTGATGCCAAATCACAACGTGCTTATTCTAGCAAAGTAGAATTCAAAAAGCAAGTACTATAGAAAAATTTCGCCTTTGTTTTTTGAAACAAATGACTTATAATGATTTTACATTGTTGTTTATCGAAATCAAACAGTTTGGAGGTTCTTATGCAGGGACAGATGGAGACAACACTCGGGAAAGTAGTGATTGACAATGATGTCATTGCTGCATATGCCGGTTCGGTTGCCGTTGAGTGCTTTGGTATCGTCGGAATGGCTGCCGTAAATATGAAGGATGGTCTTGTAAAGCTTTTGAAGAGAGACTATCTCAGTAAGGGAATTACGGTTGAGACTCTGGATGACAATCAGGTCACACTGGATTTCCATGTCATCGTTGCTTATGGTGTCAGCATCAAGACGGTCTGTGATAACCTGATGGAGACGGTGAAGTATAAGGTGGAAGAATATACCGGTCTTAAGGTAAAGGAAATTCGTGTACACGTTGAAGGCGTACGTGTCATTGACTGAGGAGGTTCATCTTGGAAATAAAGACAATCGATGCCAGCATGCTGGCTAAAATGTTTCTGGCAGGCGCCAAGTCTCTGGAGGCACATAAGGATGAGATCAACGAATTAAATGTGTTCCCGGTACCCGATGGTGATACCGGAACCAATATGACGATGACGATCATGTCCGCAGCCAGGGAAGTCGCAGGCCTTTGTGATGCTCCGGAAATGAAATCCATCTGTAAGGCAATTTCTTCCGGCTCTCTTCGTGGTGCCCGCGGAAACTCCGGCGTGATTCTTTCTCAGCTTTTCCGCGGATTCACCAAGGTGATCCGGTCGGAAGAGGAGATCACAGTTCCGATCCTGGCTGCTGCTTGTAACCGGGCTGCAGAGACGGCTTATAAGGCTGTCATGAAGCCGAAGGAAGGAACGATCCTGACGGTTGCCCGTGCGGCAGCAGATAAGGCAATTGAACTGGCAGACCAGACGGAGGATGTACTGGTTCTGACCCAGGAGGTTGTCGCTGCAGCAGAGGAGACTCTTCAGAAGACCCCGGATATGCTTCCCGTATTAAAGCAGGCCGGCGTAGTTGATTCCGGCGGAGCCGGACTTGTTCAGGTATTGAAGGGCGGTCTCCGCGTTCTTTCCGGGGAAGATGTGGATCTTACCATTGAGAACCCGAATGCAGAGAATAAGGATGTTGTGAAGAAGCAGAACTTCCAGTATCATCTGGAATTCAAACTCGTGATTACAAAGCCTGCGACAGATGAGGAAAGAGAGAAATATAAGTCCTATCTTACAGCAGCCGGAAGCGACGTTACAAATACTCAGGCCGGCGATACCATTACGACTTCTATGGATACCAATGCACCCGGTGATATCATCAGTAAGGCAACCGGTCTTGGATCTATTTCGGATGTCGTATTAAAGAATCGGATGATGAATGGAAATCAAGAGGATTCCCTTGATAAGCCCGAGGAGGAAGAGGCTCCTGTATCGGAAGATCCATCTCTTGTGGAAGAGCCGGATTCTGCAGAAAAGAAGGCCTTCGGATTTGTATCCGTATGTGCCGGCGACGGTATGGCTGAGATCTTCAAGGGAATCGGAGCGGATTATGTCATCTCCGGCGGTCAGACCATGAATCCGAGTACGGATGATATCTTGAATGCTGTTTCTCATGTCAATGCGGACACGATCTTTATTCTCCCGAATAATAAGAATATTATTCTGGCAGCAAATCAGGCAGTAAGCTTAGAGGAGAAGAAGAAACTGATTGTGATCCCGACCAAGACGGTTCCTCAGGGAATTACTGCTCTCATTAATTTCGTTCCGGATGACAGTGCAGAGGAAAATGAAAAGCGGATGGACGAGGAGATCAACCATGTGAAGACAGGTCAGATCACTTACGCGGTTCGTGATACTGTCATTGATGACAAGGAGATCCAAAAGGGAGATCTCATGGGCATGGGTGATCAGGGTCTGCTTTCTGTCGGATCCGATATGAAGACCGTCATGCTGGAGACCTTACATAAGATGGTGGAAGAGGATTCTGCCCTGATCAGTATCTATTATGGAGCGGAAGTGACAGATGCGGAAGCGGAAGAGATTCGTTCTGCCGTTGCTTCGGCCTTCTCCGGTATGGATATTGAACTGGAAAAGGGCGGCCAGCCGGTTTATTATTATGTCTTCAGTGTAGAGTAAGAATTGTTATGAATGAAGATGCAGCGCTCCATAATTTTCATGGTATCGGGGCGAAGACAGAGGAGCTCTTCCATAAGATCGGGATCGATCGGGCGGGAGATCTCCTCTTGTATTTTCCACGAGATTATATGGTTTATCCGGAGGCAGTGGATAGCACAGAGGATCTGGAGCCGGGAAATAAGGCAGCACTTCGCGGCTTTTTTAAGAAGTCCCCGGTGACTCATCACTATCGGTCCATGGATGTGACCATAGGTTTGTTCTATCTCGGAACAAGGGGAGACAAGGCCATTTCGGTCTTCTGGTACCGGATGCCCTATATTTCAAGGAATATCCGAGTCGCCTCGCCTTATGTCATCTATGGAACGGTCCAAGAGAAGAATGGCGAATTCCGTTTGGAACAGCCTGCCCTCTTTTCTCCCCAAGCTTATCAGAAGGAGACAGACCGATTGCTTCCGGTTTACAGTCTGACCAAGGGCATTTCCAACCAGAAGATGACAAAAACGGTAGAAGAGGCATTGAATCTCTGCCTGCCGCTTCAAGATCCTCTTTTCTCGGAAGAGGACTTCCTGTCGAAAGAAAATATCCTCCCCCTTGGGGAAGCCATACGAAATATGCATTTTCCGGAAAGCGAAAAGGCCTTGTCGGATGCCATCCGGCGTTTCAGTTATCAGGAATTTCTGGTTTTCTTCTTAAGTGTACGCATGGAAGAAAAAGGCCTGGCCAAGGGAAAAAATCATCTGGTCCTGAAACATCATGAGATCTATGACCAAATCATGGAAGATCTTCCTTTTTCTCTGACCCGGGGACAAAAGCAGGCTTTGGAGGATCTGAACAGGGATTTTTGCGGTTCCACGATCGAAGAACGCCTGATCCAGGGAGATGTCGGCAGCGGAAAGACCATTGTTGCCTTTCTTTCCATGGTCCGTATGGCAGAAAATGGCTATCAGGCAGCCATTATGGCGCCAACCGAAGTCCTGGCTGCTCAGCATGAGAAGACTTTTCAGGACTTTATTGACCGCTACAAACTTCCCTTTCATATTGCATTTCTCACAGGCTCTTTGAAGGCGGCGGAAAGACGAAAGGCCTTAGCTTCCATTGCGGATGGAAGTGCAGACTTTATTATCGGGACCCATGCCCTGATTCAGGAAGGGGTTTCCTATCACGCTCTGGCTCTGGTCATTACCGATGAGCAGCATCGTTTTGGTGTGAAGCAAAGAGATACTTTTTTGCGAAAGGGCCAACATCCATTCTCTATTGTCATGAGTGCAACGCCCATTCCAAGGACTCTGGCTCTGATCCTTTATAACGGTATGCAGGTTTCCACGATCCATGATGTGCCAAGCGAGAGACTGCGGGTGAAAACGGCTGTGATTTCAGAGGAGAAGCGCCCGACTGCCTGGAATTTTATTCGGAAGGAAGTGGCAAAGGGTCATCAGGCCTATATCATCTGTCCCCTGGTTTTGGCCAGTGAAAATCTGGATCAGGAGAATGTCACGGATTATGGGAAAAATCTGTCCGAATATCTGAAGGGGGAAGCCAAAGTCGGTATTCTTCATGGCAGGATGAAAGCTGAAGAAAAGGAAGAAGTCATGCGGGATTTTGCCTTAAACAAGATCCAGATTCTTGTCTCCACCACGGTTGTCGAGGTCGGCGTTAATGTGCCGAATGCGACGGTCATGATGGTAGAAAATGCAGACCATTTCGGTCTGGCCCAGCTCCACCAGCTTCGCGGACGTGTCGGGCGTGGTCAGTGGCAGTCCTATTGTATCTTAATGAACAGCCAGAAGAAAAATGCAGACCACGCCAATAAGAGACTGGACATCATGAATCATAGTTACGATGGTTTTGAAATCGCGGAAGAGGATCTGAAGCTCCGTGGCCCGGGAGATGCCAGGGGGATCCGGCAAAGCGGAGATAGTGCCTTTACGATGGCAGACATCTACCGCGACAGTGATCTTTTGAAACTGGCATCCCAACATGCGGATCAGATCCTTTCGAGGGATCCGAAATTAGAAGAAGAGGGTCACAAGGGACTTCGAAAACTGGTTGATAAGAAAGCAGATGAAACTTATACAAATCTGTAATGACAGATCAGGACTCTTTTACTTCCTCCACTTCTGCGACAGAAGGTTTCACAGTCATGGAATAATTCGTATAGTAAACTACAAAGCCCGGGGCTGAGCCGTTGGGCTTTTTTACGTTCTTTTTTCGGAGATAGTCGACTTCCAGCTTGTCATTATCACGGCCGGAAGAATAGAAAGCTGCCAGAGCTGCGGCGATTTCGTAATCATGATCCGGAACTTCGCGGCCTTCCGTCTTCAGTATGACATGACTTCCCGGCATTTTCTTGGCATGAAACCAGAGGTCATTCCCGGTGGCAAAATGAAAGGTCAATTCATCATTCTGGTGATTATTCTTTCCGACATAGAGATGGAAACCATCCTTTGTCACAAAATGCAGAGGAAGAGATTTGACCTGACGGCTCTTTTTCTTTCCATATTTCTTATGGACGAAACCGGCATCTTCCATCTCGGACCGGATCTCGGCAATATCTGCTTCGTTTTCGCAGAGGTCTAAATTTGCACGGATGGATTCCAGATGGCGGAGTGTCGACTCGGTTTCTTTACAGAAGACAGAGAGCTCTTCCCGGGTTCGTTTCAGCTTCTGATACTTTTCGAAGAGGCGGCTGGCATTTTCCATCGGAGTCTTTTGGGGATCCAGACTGACTTTGACCTTACTTCCGTCATACCAGTTGTCGAGAAGAACTTCCTTACTTCCTTCCGGAATCGAATAGGCATATGCCTGAAGCAATTCACCGCGGAGGCGATATTTGTCCATCTTATCCGTGTCTTTGAGCTGCTTCTTTTGGAGAAAGAGCTTCTTCTCATTTCGCTGGATCAGAGTCTGAACGATCTTTCGAAGATCGGAAGACTTCTGGTGCATATTGGTATAGATATTCCGCTCGGCATAATAGGTTTCCAGCATTTCTGAAACACTCTGGAAGTTTTTGACTTCGCTTCCGGCATAGATGGTCAGAGGCAGGACGGTGAATTCGAGGGGCTTTTCTCTTCCCTTGTCATAGATGATGGCAGGATGATAGTTTTTCTCTTTCAGATCCTTCATTAAGGAAGAGAATTCGTGGGCACATCTGTCCCTATCCTCTTTGGTCAGAGAGGCCGTGGACTGATCGCCATCCAGCCCGGCCCGGCAGCAGAGCTCATTTGCCATGAGAGGGGAGAAACCGATATAGGAGGAATAAATGGCCTGATAGATGGGAAGAGCCTTCCCTTCTGCAAGCTTTTGGAAACCGCTTTCATCTTCCTCCAGGGGATCTTTTCTTCCCTCCTGGGTCGGGATGAAATACTGCTTACCGGGCAGGACCTCCCGTACGGAACTGACCTGAAAGGAGATATGCTTGATACTGTCGATGATCACATTCTCTTCATTTGTGAAAATAATATTACTGTGCTTGCCCATGATCTCAACGTAGAGATATTTTTCCCGGCTATCCCCCAGTTCATCCAAATGTTCGATGGTGAAACGGATGACTCGCTCTAAACCGATCTGTTCGATCTTCTTGATCCGGCCATTGGCGATATGCTTCCGTAAAACCATGCAGAAATTAGGTGCAAGAGCCGGAGCTGTTTTATTTTCGGATGTAAGATAGATCAGGGGCAGACTGGCATTGGCTGAAATCAAAAGCCGCTGAGTGCCGTGTGGCATCTTTATGGTAAAGAGGATCTCCTCCGGTTCCGGCTGGGCAATTTTTGAAATCCGCCGGTCCGTCAAAAGTTCGGATAATTCGTCTGTCAGTGCATGTACTGTAAAACCGTCAAAAGCCATGGTGTCTCCTGTTTTCTTTTTTTGAATCGTTTCATTGTTCATCATAACACAGATTTGGTTTGACTGGCTTATCTAAAAAACATATAATAAGGTTTGTTTATGGTCTTTAGCAATTACCTCTGTAATTTTCTAATGTAAGCTTCGAAAGGCAGGCAGTCCCTTTGGAAAGTATGACAGGCTATGGCCGCTCCTCCCGTTTGATCGGACAGAAGCAGATCTTAGTTGAGATAAAATCCGTCAATCATCGTTATCTTGAATTATCGACCCGGCTTCCGGATGCATTCAATTCTCTGGAACCGGCAATTCGTAACCTGGTAGGGCATTCCGTTTCCCGTGGGAAGACGGATCTTATGATTCGGATCAAAAGAAGCGAAACAGGAGATGCTGACCTGGTCTGGGACCGGGGCATGGCCTCCTTTTACCGGAAAGCAGCAGAAGAGATGGCAGAGGAATTAGGTCTTAGGAACGATCTTACGACTTCCCGCCTTCTCACCATGCCGGGTCTTGTTCTGCCGGCAGATACCGAGGAGGATCAGGACAGGCTTTGGGAAGAGATCCGCCCGGTCATTGAAGAAGCACTGGAAAATTTCCACAGTTCCAGAAAAGCCGAAGGAGACCGTTTGGCAAAAGACCTTTCCGAGAAAGCTGACCGCATGGCATTCCTTGTGGGCCAATTGGAAGAGAGGGCACCGGAACTGATCGAAAACTACAGGATCCGCCTTTATGATAAGGTGAAGGAAGTACTCCAAGGAGAAAATGTAGACCTCGATGACAGTCGGATCGCTTCTGAGGTTACAATTTATGCAGATAAGATCTGCATCGATGAAGAGATGGTTCGATTAAAGAGCCATGTTGCCGCCTTACGAAAGGACCTTAGATCGAGTGAGCCGGTTGGAAGAAAACTGGACTTTCTGGTTCAGGAAATGAATCGGGAAAGTAATACGATCCTTTCCAAGTCTACGGATGTTCTTACGGCAGATCTCGGTATTGAGATGAAAACTTTGGTTGAGAAAATCCGTGAACAAGTTCAAAA
The DNA here is from genome assembly GCF_046263795.1 of Porcibacter vitabionis. Lineage (NCBI taxonomy): Bacteria > Bacillati > Bacillota > Clostridia > Lachnospirales > Lachnospiraceae > Porcibacter > Porcibacter vitabionis. The sequence goes on from NZ_JBJYZD010000002.1 coordinate 154,455, forward strand.
TATCGAATAAGAGGAAGCCCGGCATGAAATTTATTAATATCGGTTTTGGAAACATGGTTTCCTCGGATAAGATCCTCTGCATGGTGACGCCGGATTCTGCACCGGCCAAACGGCTGATGCAGACAGCAAAGGAAAGCGGACAACTGATCGATGCTTCTCAGGGACGAAAGACCAGAGGAGTTCTTGTGATGGAAAACGGGGCGGTTCTTTTATCCGCTTTGAATCCGGATACGATAGCCGGCCGCTTGAATGGAGATAGTAAGGAAGTAAAGGAGCTGGAGAACGATGGCTGAAAAAACAGGAATGGTAATTGTACTTTCGGGCTTCTCCGGAGCGGGAAAAGGCACGATCATGAAGCACCTTCTCTCGGACTATCCGGGAAAGTATTTTCTGTCTGTTTCTGCGACAACCCGACAGAAGAGGCAGGGAGAAGAGGAAGGAAGAGAATATTTCTTCAAATCCCGGGAGGAGTTCGAACAGATGATTCGGGAACATGAACTCTTGGAATATGCTTCCTTCAATCAGAATTATTATGGAACTCCAAAAGCTTATGTAGACCAGCTTTTGTCCGAAGGGAAAGATGTTATTCTGGAAATTGAAGTCCAGGGGGCCCTTCAGATCCGAAAGATTTTCCCTCAGGCCCTTCTTTTGTTCGTCACACCACCAACCGCTGCGGTCTTAAAAGAACGCCTGGAAGGCCGGGGAACAGAGGAGCCGGAAGTCGTTGCACAGAGACTTGCGATAGCATCACGTGAATCACTGCTCATGGAGCAGTATGATTATATTATTGTTAATGATGATCTGGACCGGGCCGTACGATCCGTACATAGTCTGATCCAGGCAGAGCACTTAAGAGCCATGCGTTCCACGGATTTCATAGATGAGATCCAAAAAGAACTGGCCGTCTTTTCGAAAGGAGAAAATGAAGCATGATACATCCGTCTTATCTTGAGCTGATGAAGAAAATGAATGAAAACAGTGAGATCGGTGACGAGCCGGTTGTAAACTCACGTTACAGTATCGTTTGCGCAACAGCAAAACGTGCCCGTCAGCTGATCGATGGCGATGAACCTTTAATTGATGTGAAGTCAAATGAAAAGAGGAAGCCGCTTTCCATCGCAGTCGAGGAAATGGACAAAGGATTACTGAAGATCCAGACACCAGAAGAAAAGCTTATGACCGAAGAAAAGATCAAAGAAGCTTATGAAGAGACAAAAGAAGAGACAATAGAAGAGATCGAGATCCCTGATGATGCAAGCGATAGCTCTTCAGAAGCAGTTGCCGAGACAAATCCTTCTGATCCTGAAACTACTGAAACGGCAGCTTCCGATGGAGAAAGCCAGGAATGAAGGTAGCTTTTGTTTCCCTGGGCTGTGACAAGAATCTGTCGGATTCCGAGCACATGCTCTATCGACTTCAGAAGGCCGGTATGGAACTGGTAGCGGATGAATCCGATGCCGATGTTGTCATTGTCAATACCTGCTGCTTTATCGAATCTGCTTTGCAGGAAAGCATTGATACGATCCTTGATCTTGCAAAATATAAGACAGAGGGCCATCTGAAAGGACTTCTGGTCGCAGGCTGCATGAGTGAGCGCTATGCCGAGGAGATCCAAAAGGATCTGCCGGAAGTCGACGGGATCATTGGTACCAATTCCTATGATTCCATCGTAGAAGCCGTTACTAAACTCGGAAAAGAGAAAAATCTGTCGATCATCAAGCCTTTGACCGGCCTTCCGGATGAATCCGAGGGACGGATCAATACGACAGGTGGAGTCTTTGACTATTTAAAAATTGCCGAAGGCTGCGACAAGCATTGTACTTATTGTATTATTCCATCCTTACGGGGTCCCTATCGTTCCGTCCCCATGGAACAGCTCCTGAAAGAAGCCAGAGATATGGCGGATCGGGGCATCAGGGAACTGATATTGGTCGCTCAGGAGACGACTCTTTACGGGACGGATCTCTATGGAGAGAAGAAATTGCCTGAGCTTCTGGATCGTTTGAATGAAATTCCGGGTCTTCGGTGGATCCGCCTTTTGTACTGCTATCCGGAATCTATTGACGATGCCTTGATTCAGGCCATGGCCAGGAATTCCAAGGTATGCCATTATATTGATATGCCGATCCAGCATGCTTCGGATTGGATTCTGGGGCGGATGGGAAGAAAAACCAGCCAGAAGGATATCAAAGTGACCATCGAAAAGCTTCGGGCCGCCATGCCGGACATTGCGATCCGAACCTCATTGATTTCCGGCTTTCCCGGTGAAACAGAGTCCATGCATAAGGAAATGATTGATTTCTTAAAGGAAATGGATCTGGATCGGGTCGGTTGTTTCCCTTATTCCAGAGAGAAGGGAACGCCGTCCTATTCTTATCCCAACCAGCATGAGGAGAAAGTCAAGAACCGCTGGAGAGATGAAATCATGTCGACGCAGCAGGGCCTGGTTTTCCGAAAGAACCGGACATTGATCGGGAAGACTTTCCCTGTCATGGTGGAAGGCTTTATGTCCGATCAGGGCGTCTATGTCGGTCGAACCTATCGGGATGCCCCCTCAGTAGACGGCCTGGTCTTTTTCCCCTGTGAGAGAGAACTGATCAGCGGTGACATCCTCCCGGTCCGCATCACAGCAGTCAATGATTATGATTTAGTAGGAGAATTGAATAATGAATTTACCGAATAAGCTGACGATCTTACGCGTTATTATGATTCCGTTTTTCATCTTCTTTTTGCTTTTTAAGCCCAATGAAGCATCCTTCCGTATCATTGCCGAAGTCCTTTTCTGTGCGGCTTCCTTTACGGATATGCTGGACGGTAAAATTGCACGGAAATATGGCCTTGTGACAAATTTCGGTAAGTTTATGGATCCCTTGGCGGATAAGCTTCTGGTCTGCTCTGCTATGATCTGTCTTCTTTCCCTGGGTCAGCTTCCGACCGTCGCTGTCATTATTATTGTGGCTCGTGAGTTTATTATTTCCGGTTTCCGCCTGATCGCAGCTGACAATGGAATCGTCATTGCGGCTTCCATGTGGGGAAAGTCCAAGACCGTGTCTCAGATGGCCATGGTGATCTGGCTCATTATCATGCCTTTATTCAAGGGACAGGCAGCTGTTATTTTTGCCAATATCCTGATCTGCCTGGCAACCATACTTACCGTCGTTTCTCTGATCGACTATCTGGTAAAGAATAAGGATGTTCTGAAAGAGCAGAATTAATGTTATTTGAAAAAGAACTGGTCCATATTTTAAAAAAAAGAACAGAGACTGTGGCCACAGCGGAATCCTGTACCGGCGGAATGATCGTAAGCTCGATTGTTTCTGTTCCGGGTGCTTCCGATATCCTGACGGAGTCTTTTGTGACCTATTCCGAGGAAACAAAGGATCAGATTCTGCATCTGGATCCTTCTATTATTCAGGATCATGGTGTGGTTTCCTATGAGACAGCCAAAGCCATGGCAGAGGGCCTTCGAAAGACCTATGGTGTAGACCTTGGCATTGCCTCGACCGGAGTGGCAGGCCCCGGACCGGATGGCGATATTCCGCAGGGAATTGTATATCTTGCGGTTTCCTATCGGAGTAAAACTTTGGTTCGACGCTACCATTTCCATGGCACAAGGAATCTGGTCCGCTTCCAGGCAAGCCGGATGGCGCTTTCCATGGCAGTTTCTATCATTAAGGAAGTTTCTATATGCGTGTGATTGCAGGAAAATACCGGTCGCGGCTTCTTGATACACCGAAAGGCATGAATACCCGTCCGACAACAGACCGGATCAAGGAAACCCTGTTTAATATTCTTAGCAATCGTCTGCCGGGGGCTTCCTTTCTCGATCTTTTTGCCGGATCCGGACAGATGGCAATTGAAGCCATCAGCCGCGGGGCAAGATATGCCTGCCTGGTTGATTCGAGCCGAGATGCACAGGATTGTATCAGAAAGAATATTGAAAGGCTTGGCATAGAGGAAGAAACGGATTTGATCGGACAGGATGCCTTATCTGCCATAAGAACCATGCCCAAACAACATTTTGATTTGGTCTTTTTAGATCCGCCTTATCGGGATGAAAAGGAAGGAGAAATCCTTTCGGCATTGGCAGAAAGTGAATTGATCGATTCGGAGTCGCTGATCATTATCGAAGCGGATCTGCATCGGGACTTTCGTTTTGCGGAGGAGCTCGGATTTACGATCGAAAGGATCAAAAAATACAAGACCAACCAGCATGTCTTTTTATCCTGTCAATCAGGAAAAACTGTTGAATGAATCATTTTATGACTAATCGGGCAGGAGGAATCAAACGCCTGCATCTGGAGGTATGAGCTTTGCTCATAGAAAATTATGAAGATCGCATTATATCCGGGAAGCTTTGACCCGGTCACTTTCGGACATCTGGATATCATCAATCGATCCGCCAAATTATTCGATGAATTGATCGTCGGTATACTCAACAACAGTCAAAAAAACGCGTTGTTTTCCGTAGATGAACGTGTTAGTATGATTAAAGAATTGACGCAGGAACTGCCCAATGTTGAAGTCACATCTTTTGATGGGCTGATGGTAGAATTTGCGCGGAAGATCCATGCGACATGTGTTATTCGTGGCCTTCGCGCCGTTACGGATTTTGAGTATGAGCTTCAGATCGCTCAGTCCAATAAGATCCAGTATCCGGAACTTGAGACAATCTTTCTGACGACGGATCTCCATTATTCTTATCTCAGCTCCACCATTGTCAGGGAGTTTGCTTCGTATGGGGGAGATATATCAAAATTTGTTCCCGCTTCCATTATTCCGAAGGTTATGGAAAAATACAGCATCAAAAAGAAGGAGTCATTCTAATGGCCAGTGATATTGAACAGATTATTGAGGCAATGGAGCAATTTATTGAAGAAAAGGGTAAGGTTTCTGCATTTTCCTCGAATAAGATCACTCTGAATAAGGATGAACTGGAAGGCTATCTGGAGGAATTGAAGGCGGCAACGCCGGATGAGATCCGCAGATATCAGAAGATTATCAATAATAAAGATGCAATCATTGCCGATGCCAGAAAGAAGGCTCAGCAAATTATCGAACAGGCTCAGGTGAAGACCGATGAGCTGGTCAGCGAGCATCAGATCATGCAGCAGGCCTATGCGCAGGCCAATCAGGTCGTAATGATCGCAACAAAGAATGCTCAGGATATGCTGGATAAGGCAACGATGGAATCCAATGAGATCAAATCCTCCGCGATTGCATATACGGATGAGCTTTTAAGCGGAGTTCAGACGGTCATCGGCAATTCTCTGGACCTTGCCAGAATGCGGAATCAGAATTTCATCGATAAGCTGCAGGATGTTCTGAATCAGGTGATAGAAAACAGGCAGGAACTTTTGCCTCCGGAAGAAACTGCAGCGGCTGCAGACCAGACAGAAGGCTCGTCTGCCGGAAAAGCAGAAGAGATGAATCCACAGGATCCGGCAAATGCTTCAGGCAATGCAGATTCCGTGCAGACTGCACCAGGCCTTACAAATACCTACGATTCGGCTTCCGCAGGGGAAGATGGTCCATCGATCGATGTTTTGCCGGAGGAATATTTTCAGCATAAGAATAAAAATTGATACATTTATGAAATCCTGCACCCGGCAGCCTATGCCGGGTGTTTTTTTGAAATAAGGGACAGTTCAATGAAATTTTCATTAAGTGATAAAAGAAATCAGGCCGTTCTCTTTGACCTGGATGGAACTCTGGTGGATTCCATGGGAATGTGGGGCGATATCGATCGAATCTTTATGGCAGAACGAAATCTCCCTTTGCCCAAAGATCTTCAGCTTTCCATTGCCGGCATGAGTATGTACGAGACCGCCATTTATTTTCGGGAGAACTTTCATCTAAAGGACACACCGGAGGAATTGATGGCCATCTGGAATGATATGGCAAGAGAGGAGTACCGCACCAAGATTCCCTTAAAAGCCGGAGCTTTGGATTTTTTAAACTGTCTGAAGCAGGAAGGGATCCCAATGGGACTTGCCACTTCCAATTCCATGGAACTGGTTCGTGCTTGTTTTGAAGCAACCGGTCTGGATCATTATATGGACGCTGTGATTTCAGCCGATCAGGTCAGGAACGGGAAACCGGCACCGGATGTCTATCTGGCCTGCGCAGGAAAACTTGGCCGGGATCCCATGGAATGCACGGTCTTTGAGGATGTCCTTCAGGGCATTCAGGCCGGGCTCAATGCCGGTATGCGGGTCATTGCAGTAGATGATCCGGTTTCTCGAAATGCGCTTTCCGAGAAGAAAAAACTGGCTTCCAGTGTGATCCGTGATTTTATGGATCTTGAGGTGGTTCAATGAAAGAATTGAAAGTCAGCGCCTTCAATCAAGACCAGAAATTGATCCGCTTTCTGGAGCGTATTTTAAAAAATGCAGGTTCTTCCTTTCTCTACAAAATGCTTCGAAAGAAAAATATTACTTTGAATGGGAAGAAGGCCAGTGGAAATGAGATCCTGAAGTCCGGTGACGTGGTCCGCGTTTTCTTCTCGGACGAGACCTTTTCTAAGATGGCCGGCTCGGATCCGGTCCAAAGGCACTCTGCTTCTGCAAATCACTTCTACCCCAGGGCACCGTTTCCTTTGCAGATCCTCTACGAAGACGCGGATCTCCTTGCGGTAAATAAACCGGCCGGGATCCTGTCTCAAAAGAGTGACAAAAGAGAAGATTCCATGAACGAATATCTGATCCGTTATTGTCTGGATCAGTGCAGGCTGACAGAAGAAGATTTAAAAAATTTTCGACCTTCGGTCATCAACCGCCTGGATCGGAACACTTCCGGCATCCTTTTATTCGGAAAAACGATCCGTGGTCTTCATTTGGGAGCTGATCTGGTCAGATCTCATGAGGGACAGAAGACCTATCACTGCATCGTCAGCGGCGACAGCAGTCTCTTTCGAGAGAGAAAGCTTGTCAGGGGATGGCTCTTGAAGGACCCGAAACGAAATATCGTTTCCTATTTCGATCATGAGATAGAAAAAGGTCTCTATATGGAAGAAGAGGTTTTTCTTTTGAAGAGGAAGGGAAACTATTCTCTTCTTGAAGTTGTTTTACATACCGGAAGATCCCATCAGATCCGAAGCAGCCTTTCGGCTCTGGCTTGTCCCATTGTAAATGACAAAAAGTACGGCGGAATTGTCTTAGAAAAGCATCCTTCGCAGCTCCTCCATGCGGCGGCTTTGACTTTGCCAAACGGAGTCCGGATCGAATGCCCGGATCCGGAGAGCTTTTCCGGGTTTGGTCTGTGATCCGCCGCAGCCTGTTAATATGATTCGATCCATTCATCCGGTTTTTCATTGGGAGATAGAATATGGGAACCTGGAATTCCCGGGGACTCCGGGGTTCAACTTTAGAAGATTTTATCAATCGGACCAACGAGATCTATCTGGAAAATCATCTGGCCCTGATTCAGAAGATACCGACACCGATCACACCGATCGACATTGACAAGGAGTCCAGGCATATTACCCTGGCTTACTTTGATAAAAAGAGTACCGTGGATTATATCGGTGTAGTTCAGGGCATACCGGTCTGCTTCGATGCCAAGGAGTGTACGACGGATAGTTTTCCGCTCCATAATATTCATGAACACCAGATGAAGTTCATGGGCGATTTCGAAGGGCAGAACGGCATTGCATTTTTTCTGCTTTACTATACCAAGTATCAGAAATATTATTATCTGACCTATCGGGAGGCCTTATATTTCTGGAAGAGGGGCATGGAGAAAAATGGCAGAAAGAGTTTTCGAATCGAGGAATTGAAGGATGATTATTTTTTTGAATCCCGCGGTATCCTCCTCGTCCCCTATCTGGACCTCCTCCAGCATGATCTGGATGAGAGAGCAAAGGAAGAATGACCATGATAAAGCCCTTTTCGAAAAAAGACATACCCAAAAACAGCCGACTTTTGATCATTACGGAAATGCCGGTAAGAGAAGAAAGTTTTCTTTGTGAATTCCTTTTGGATGGGGAGAAAAAGACCCTGTTGATCCATGCTGAACCGAGAGAATCCCATATGAAAATGGGAAGTCTCTATAGCGGCCGGATCGAAAGAGTCCTTTCGTCTCCGGCGGCTGCTTTTTTGAACCTGGGCGAGGGGATGGCTTATCTTCCCATACGTCAGGGCATGCCGCTTTTCTATACGGATAAAAGGTCCGGAAAGGACTTCTGCAAGGGTCAGGGCCTGTCCCAGGGAGACAGCCTTTTGGTTTCTGTCGATAAGGAAGCGGTTCGGACCAAGGAGGCTGTCCTGACCAGCCGCTTTACGGTCAAAAGCAGTCATTTGATCTATGAATTCGGTCGGAAGGGTCTGCATTTTGCCAAAGCGATCCGGAAAGATCAAAAGAAAGAAGTGGAAGAGCTCTGCCTGACCGAGTTGGATCCAGGGGACTGGGACGGTTCGATCACACTTCGGACGAATGCGAAGGGAGTTTCTGCGAATGTCCTTTTGCCGGAGATGCGAAGGCTTTTGGACCGGGTCCGGTCTCTGGAAATGCGGGGCATGTCTATGGCAGGGCCGGTACTTTTGGAAGAAGCCGAGCCGCATTATATCGAAAGTTTTCTTCATGAAGAAGATTCCTATGATTATATAAGGACCGACCTTTGCGAAGTCAATGAGATCCTGAAGGAAAAGGCGATAGAGAGTCATCGGCCGGATCTTCTGGATCGAATCGATTATTATCAGGATGATTTTTCCCTGGCCAAGCTCTATTCTCTGACGAAACGGCTGGAGGAGGCCAGTCAGAGATTGGTCTATTTAAAATGTGGCGGGAATCTGGTTCTGGAGAAAACGGAGGCCTGCTATGTGATCGATGTGAACAGCGCCAAGGCTCTTCATGAGGCCCCCTTTGACCTGAACCGGGAGGCCCTGTTTGAAGCCTTTCGGCAGATCCGCCTTCGGAACCTGTCCGGCATTATCCTGATCGATTTGGTGAAAATGAAGACCGAAGAGGAAAGACAGGCCCTGGTTGACATTTCGAAGGACTTAGCAGAAAAGGATCCGCTTCCGGTCCGGGTTTACGGGATCACAGCCCTCGGACTTCTGGAAGTAACCCGGGAAAAGAGGGAGAGGACCTTACGGGATCAACTGAAAATTTGATTGCAATTTTTAAGTGTTTTTGGCAAACTGGTTTTAGATTTTTAGATATTAAACAATTTGCTTCTAAGGGGAGGACACTATGCTGACTGTCGATCACTTGACCAAGAAGTATCGGAAAACGATTGCCGTAAATGATGTCAGTTTTTCTCTGGAACCGGGGACCGTAACGGTTCTTCTCGGTCCAAACGGTGCGGGAAAGTCGACTTTATTTAAGTCGATCATCGGATTCTTAAAATACACGGGGGAAATCACCCTTGACGGAGTCTTGAATAAGACTTCTGAGGCAAGAGCCAGGATGGGTTATGTTCCGGAGATGCCGGCACTCTATCCGAATCTGACCGTCAAAGAGCATATGGAGTTTCTGGCCAGAGCCTATCGGCTGAAAGATTATGAGGACAGGTCAAATCAGCTTCTCTCGGATTTTGAACTCTCTGACAAGAGCACGAAGTTCGGCGATGAGCTTTCGAAAGGAATGCAGCAGAAATTAAATCTCTGCCTGGGGCTTCTTCCGGATCCGGACCTTATTTTAATGGATGAACCAATGATCGGTCTGGACCCGCATGCAATCCGGAAGTTAAAGGAGATCATTGAAGAGTTAAGGCAGGCGGGAAAGACTGTTGTGGTCAGCACCCATATCATTGACAGTGTGGACATGCTTTGGGACCGGGTCCTTATCATGAAGGAAGGCCATCTTTCCGCAGATATGACAAAAAAAGCACTGGATCAGAACGGAGAGAGTCTGGAGCAGCTCTTCTTTGAGATCACGGAAGGCGGTGACCAATGAGACTATTCGGTTACTATGCCCTTCATACCCTGATCAATCAGATTCGGAGACTGTTTCGAAGCTGGGTCATTCTCTTTATTCTGGTTTGCGCCATTTTGGGCGGAGCGATCGGCTTCCTTGGCGGAACGGCTGCTGATAAATTACAAAATCAGGAAGTGACAGAGGAGACTGTTTCGGAAGAAACTGATCAGAAACAGAATCAGAAACCAAGCGATGCTTTCGAACATGTTATGGATGCTGCAGGAATGGAAAAGGCAGAGCTTGTCCGTCTCGCTATGTCTGCAGCGATTCTTGTTATTATTATCTATTACATTTTTCAGGTGGACGGCGTAACCATTTTTCTTCCTGCGGATGTCAGTCTCTTATTTTCTTCCCCTCTTAAGCCCCAGTCGGTTCTGATCTTCAGGCTCTTTGCCCGTATGGGTTTATCGGTATTCTTCGTGATCTATCTGGCTTTTTTCATTCTTCCGACCCTACCAATAGTGAAAGCCGGTGTGATCGGAAGCTCTCTTTTTATTCTTTCCTGGATCCTGGTTTTTACTTTGGCAAAGCTTCTGCAGGTCGCCCTCTATTTATTTACAGAAGATAGACCAATTGTAAAACGAAACCTTCGACCCGGGATACTTGCGCTGGCAGTTGTTCTTGCGGGGCTGGTCTGTCTTTCTTCCAAGAGAAAGGGAATCTCTGTTGCTGCATCCTTTGATCAGATCCTGAATGGCAGAGGAAGTAACTGGTTCCCGATCTACGGCTGGCTGAAGGGTGCAATGCTTTCCAGCATGACAGGAAATATTCGGATGGCTTCGCTTTTCGTCTTGCTTTCCATCCTTGCTACGGCAGGATTCCTTGTTTTGATCTATCATATGAAGGCGGATTTCTACGAATCTGCCATGGAAAAGACGGATCAGCTGGCAGAAAAGATGGAAAAAATACAGGAATCCAGAGATGGGCTTTCCGTGAAGAGGAAGCAGAAGCGTTCCAAAGCGGATCGCGAGAGAAAGGGTATCCGACACGGCTTTGGTGCCTCCGTCTTCTTCTTTAAGGAGATGTATTTAAGATTTCAGGGCAGAGGACATGGCATCATAACCAAAACCAGCCTGACCTATCTGGCGGCGGCTGGTATCGGAGGCTATCTGATCCATGCACAATGGAATCGGAATGGGACCATAGCTGCCCTTCTGATCCTGACACTTCTGGTTTTCTGGCGGTCTCTCGGCAATCCTCTGGGCCAAGATACCAGGATGGCTTTCTATCAGCTGATTCCGGAAAGTCCGTGGAAAAAGCTCTTTTTCTCCCTTCTGGCCGGAACAGTGGACAGTTTTCTGGACCTTTTGCCGGCTATGATCTTGATTGGGATCCTCTTTTGGCCCGATCCTTTACTGCTTCTCATCGGGATGGGACTTCTGCTGTCGACCGATCTCTATGCCACCTTGGTCAGTACTTTCCTGGACGCTTCGATTCCCCGGTCGATTGACAAGACTGTAAGGCAGCTGGTGCAGATCGTTTTTATTTACTTTGGCATGATGCCGGATCTTGTTGTTCTTGTCCTTGGATTGGTCAATGATCATCTGATGGAGGGCCTGATCGTATGCTTCCTTTTGAACCTTACGATCTCAGCGATCTTCTTTGCTGTGACACCACTGGTTATGGAAGATCGAAAAGTCCGATTGGCGAAACCGACAATGGAATCCTATCCGTATGACTTGAAAAAGGTTCGAAAGACATTTTCCCGGATCGGCCTTGGCCTCTTTCTTATGATCACGGTCACGGTTCTGGCACAGCTTCTTGTCGGAACTGTTTGTAAGAAAATTGCACCGGCACTTTTGAATAAGGAGCTGTCTTCATGGTTTTTATCCATGCTGCCGGAATATTTGATCGGTTTTCCCGCCGGACTTCTATTGATCCGAAAGGAAAAAGCAGAAGCACCGGATAAAAGATCACTTGGATTTGGAAAGTTCTTAGCTGCCATACCTATTACTGCCTTTGTTCTGGTCTTAGGCGCACTGGTCGGTCAGCTGGTCCTTCACCTTGTGACCTTGCCTTTTGGAATTCATGAGAAGCCCCCGATCGTTATGACGATGTCATCGATCGGCCCGGTCTGGGTCAGAATTCTCTTTCTTGTGATCCTTGCCCCGATCCTTGAAGAAGTGATTTTTCGAAAGATCCTGATCGATCGGACGAGATGCTATGGAGAGAAGACGGCAATTTTCTTTTCCGCTCTTGCCTTTGGCCTCTTTCATGGAAATTTCAACCAGATCTTCTACGCCTTTGGGCTGGGCCTGGTGTTTGGAACCATCTATGAGAAGACCGGAAGATTATCTTATTCGATCTCGATACACATGGCAGTGAATTTCCTCAGCGGTGTTTTGGTTCCATTTCTCCTGGGCGGTCTGGACAGCCTTTCAACAAAAGAAATGACAGAACTTCCTTCGGCTTTTTGGATTTATATGATCACTTATTATGGACTGGCGGTCCTGGGCTTTGTGGTCCTTTTAAAGGAAGCTGCTTCCCTTCGCTTCAGCTTACAGGAAAGGGAGCTTCCCAAGGGACAGATTTTTCGAACGGTCTATGTGAATCCCGGTGTGGTCATGTTCTTGATTTCAATCATTGCTTTAGTGGCCTGGCAGACCTTTTACTAACAGATCCGGATAAGTCAGTTGACTTTATTGAATTTACATGATAATATACTGGAGTATGCCGCTTGGAGAGGTTAGAAGTCTGCCCATAACGGACAGCGCCATATCCAGCGAGAAAGAATTTAGGAGGTGCCACAATGTACGCAGTGATTCAGACTGGTGGCAAGCAGTACAAGGTTTCTGAAGGTGATATCATTAACGTTGAGAAGCTGAATGTTGAAGAAGGTCAGAAGGTCAATTTCGACCAGGTTCTTCTTGTCGGCGGAGATGAGATGAAGGTCGGCAATCCGGTTGTTTCCGGTGCCACTGTAGAAGGTTCTGTACTTCGTAACGGTAAGGCCAAGAAGGTCATCGTTTACAAGTATAAGCCAAAGACCGGCTATCATAAGAAGAACGGTCACAGACAGGCTTTCACTCAGGTGAAGATCGAGAAGATCAACGCTTGATCCGTGTGAAGAAATGATCCGAGTAAGAGTCGATAAAAGTCATGGAAAATATAAGGGCATCTGCTGCGAGGGGCATGCTTTGTTTGACAGTTTCGGCAGAGACATTGTCTGTGCCGCAGTCAGCGTTCTTGTAATTAACACGATCAACAGTCTGGAAGTCATTAGTAAAGATTCTTTTCAGAATGAAAATGATCCGGAAGGCGGTTATATCCGGGTGACTTTCGACCGGGATCTATCGCATGAGGGAGTTATTTTAATAGAGTCCATGATTTTAGGCTTGCAATCGATCGAAGACAATTATGGCAAACGTTATTTGAATCTTACGATTCAGGAGGTAGAACAATGTTGAATTTAAACCTTCAGTTTTTCGCTCATAAGAAGGGAATGGGTTCCACCAAGAACGGACGTGATTCTGAGTCCAAGCGTCTTGGTGCCAAGAGAGCAGACGGTCAGTTCGTAAAGGCCGGCAATATCATTTATCGTCAGCGCGGAACCAGGATTCATCCGGGTCAGAATGTCATGAAGGGTGGAGATGATACCCTTTTTGCAACCAGCGATGGTATTCTTCGTTTCGAGCGTAAGGGTAAGGATAAGAAGGTTGCTTCTGTATACCCTGCAGCTTCTGAGAACTAATACTGGTTTTCTGAATGGGCCCGGCTGATCATGGATCAGTCGGGCTTTTTTTCGAGATCTCAGAGGAGTTTAGAAAGGATATCTATGTTTGCTGATAAAGCCAGGGTCATTCTCTGTTCCGGAAAGGGCGGTAATGGCCATGTTTCTTTCCGCCGAGAGAAATATGTACCGGACGGCGGTCCGGATGGCGGTGACGGCGGAAAGGGCGGAGATGTCATTATTGTAACAGACACCGCCTTAAATACCTTAAGCGATTATCGCCATGTGCATAAATTGTCTGCTCAGAATGGAGAAGAAGGCGGTAAGAAAAACTGCCACGGGAAAAAGGGACAGGATCTGATCCTGAAAGTACCGGAGGGTACTGTCATTCGTGAGGCAGAGACCGGGAAAGTCATTATGGATATGTCCGGCGATCGGAAGAGATATACGATTTTGACCGGAGGTGTCGGTGGTCTTGGAAACCAGCATTTCGCTACTTCGACCATGCAGGCTCCGAAGTATGCCAAGCCGGGCGGACCTGCCCGTTCCATCGAAGTGATCTTCGAATTAAAGGTGATTGCAGATGTCGGCCTGATCGGATTTCCCAATGTCGGCAAATCCACATTTCTTTCTCATGTGACCAATGCGCAGCCGAAGATCGCAAATTACCACTTCACAACACTGAATCCCATTCTTGGTGTAGTGAATTATCCTAATATTCCGGAATTCGTCATTGCAGATATTCCGGGACTGATCGAAGGCGCTGCAGATGGAATCGGTCTGGGCCACGAGTTTCTGAAGCATATCCAGAGAACCAAGATCCTGGTTCATCTGGTGGATGGAGCTTCTGCCGAGGGAAGGGATCCGATCGCAGATATCAAGGCCATTAATGAAGAACTGGGTAAGTATGACGGTGATCTCTTAAAAAAACCACAGATCATTGCCTTGAATAAAATGGATCTGATTCCGGATCAGAAAGATGAGGTCATAGAAAAAGTAAAGGAAGCATTTAAGGAAGAAGGCTATCCGGTCTTTGCGATTTCCGCAGTCAGCGGCCGGGGCTTGAAAGAACTTCTCTTTGCAATGAAAAAGGAGCTGGATCAGTTCCCGAGAGAGCCCATGGTCTATGCATCGGAAGTGGATCCGGATCATGCAGATCTGTCCGAAGGAAGTCTTTCGGTTTATCGGAAGCCGGATAACAGTTTTGTCGTAGAAGGAACAAAGATCGACAAGATGCTTGGTTATACGAATCTGGATTCGGAGAAAGGCTTTATCTTTTTCCAGAAATTCCTGCATGAGAATGGCATCAATAAAATGCTGGAAGATCAGGGCTGCGAAGAAGGTGACACCGTCTGGGTTGGAAATATGGCTTTTGAATACTTCAAATCATAATCTGAAATAAGAATGGAGAACCTATGAATAATAAACAGAGATCGTATTTATCCGGTCTTGCCGCTAAGGAACAGGCAATCTTCCAGATTGGCAAAAGCAGCCTGACTCCGGAAGTGGTTGCCGCTGTTTCGGAAGCCCTGGAGGCCAGAGAACTGGTGAAAGTCTCCGTCCTGAAGAACTGTGCGGACGATCCGAAAGATCTGGGCGAAATGCTGGCAGAACGGACGAGATCCCAGATCGTTCGTGTCATTGGCCGAAAGATCGTTCTTTACAAGAAGGCAAAGAAACCGAAGATCGTACTTCCGGAATAAGGAAGGTCCTAAGGCGGTCATAGGGAAGGCCAGAGACGAAGAAAGCTTATAGGGGAAAGGCAAAAGAAAGGAATCCATGAGAAAAATCGGCATTCTGGGCGGTAGTTTTCTGCCCATGCATCAGGGACATCTTAGGATGGCAAAAGCTGCAAGATCAGGGCTTTCTCTGGATCAGGTCTGGATCCTTCCAAATGGGAAGCCTCCCTATAAGAAGGTCTCGGATGAGATTTCGATTGAGGATCGGCTGCAATTGATCCGCCTTCTGATCTTTCGCGAACCGGGCCTGGTATTAAAGGACCTGGAATGTCGACGGTCTGCATTTTCCTATTCCTATCAGACGATGACGGAACTGGATCTTTCCCATCCTGATGTTCAATTCTATTTCATCATGGGAGAGGATTCATTGAATTATTTTGACCACTGGCGGCATCCGGAAATCATCACAAGGCATGCGAAAATCGCTGTGGTCGGCCGGCCCCTGACGGATGGAAAACAGACCGATCAATCCGAAAATGAAGATCCGGATTTTAATTTGCTTCCTTTGGAAGAAAAATGCAGAGCTATGGCAAAGAAATATGATCAGGACTTTCTTCTCCTTCCTATGGAGCCTCTGGGAGCCTCATCTTCCGAGATCCGTTCGCGCTTACATTCACTTACAGGGGATGAGAGAAAAGGCCTGCTTCAGGATCCTATGGCCTTAAAAGCCTATGCCGCTTCGGTTTATCTTTCACCGGAAGAACTGACCTATATCCTGGATCATCAATTATTTATATGAAGTGAAGAAAATGACTATTACGGAAATAGAAAATGACTTAAAAAAGAGGCTGAAGCCTTCCCGTTATCAGCATACGATGGGGGTCATGTATACGGCTGCGGCTCTTTCTATGCACTATCAATATCCTATGGAGAAAGCACTTCTTGCGGGCCTTCTCCATGATTGCGCCAAGTACGAGTCGGCGGGGAATCTTTTGAAAATTTGTATGGAGCATGATATTCCGGTGACGGAAGCGGAGAGAAAATCGCCCCAGCTTCTCCATGCCAAGGTGGGCGCTCTCTATGCCAAGGAGCGTTATGGGGTGACGGACCCGGAGATCCTGCATGCCATTCTGGTTCATACGACCGGTATGCCCAATATGAGTCTTTTGGATAAGATCGTCTTTATTTCTGATTATATTGAGCCGGGAAGAGATAAGGCGAAGAATCTGACCGAGATTCGCCGCATGGCTTTCGAAGATCTGGATCAGACTTGTGCTAAGATCCTGAAAGATACCTTGGATTATCTCAAAGAGCGGGGCCAGAATATCGACCAGACAACCGAAGCAACTTATGAGTTCTACAGTTCTACAGCAAGATCCAATGATGCTGTGGAAGAATAGGAGAAGAGTATGAGTGAAATAATAAAAGAAGACCTGGACCTTTTAAAGATGATCCGTGCTGCCCTCGAAGATAAGAAGGCAGAAGATATCCGCATTCTGGATATCCGTGAGATCACAACGATCGGAGATTACTTTGTCATTGCAAGCGGCAGCAATGCCAATCAGCTTCAAGCCATGGAAGATGCTGTCGATGAAGTGATGTATCAAAACGGCCATCATCAGAAATCGGTAGAAGGGAATCGGGCTTCCTCCTGGATCCTTATGGATTATGGCAATATTATTGTCCATATTTTCTCAAAAGAAGACCGTCTCTTCTACGATTTGGACCGGATCTGGAGAGATGGAAAAGAAGTGACTTTTTAAAAGAGAGTTCTTTTAAAAGAGAGCTCTTTTAAAAGAATCGAAAGACACCGAAGACTTTGCCTATGATCTGGCAGTCCGCTACGATAATGGGATCCATGTTGTCATTTTCCGGTTGTAAACGGATATGGTCCTTCTCGCGATAGAAACGCTTGACTGTCGCAGAATCCTCCACCAGAGCAACTACAATATCTCCATTTTCACAAGTGGGCTGCTTTTTTACGAGAATCAGATCTCCGTCAAAGATGCCGACATTGATCATGGACTCTCCTCGGACACGAAGCAAAAAGGACTGCTGATTTGGCATAAACTCTGTCGGGATCGGGAAGTAGTTCTCGATATTTTGCGTTGCCAGGATGGGCTGGCCTGCGGCCACCTGTCCAACCAAAGGAACATTGACGACTTCCCGTCTCGTCAGATTAAAATTGTCATCGATGATCTCGATGGCACGTGGTTTTGTCGGATCGCGACGGATATAGCCGTTTTTTTCCAATTTTTCCAGATGGGAAAAGACAGAAGAGGTGGATTTCAGATGTACGGCTTCACAGATCTCCCGCACAGAGGGCGGATATCCCTTGCTGAGGATCTCATTTTTTAAGAAGTCTAAGATCTCCTGCTGCTTTTCCGTAATTTTTCCGTATGCCATGATTGGCCTCCATTTTTCTATATTTATTTCAGTTTACCATAGTGTCTGAAAGAAGACAAACATATATTCTGAAAATATGTTCGCTAAAATAAATATCAGAAAAAAAGAAAATGAAAGATATAGGTTGACTCTGGTATAATGCCAGGGTTCAGAGTATAGGAAAGAACATCAAGGCAAAGGCGCCATTCCAGGTTGGGATGGCGCCTTCTTTTTGTTTCAGAAAATATTGTAACAAGGGATCAGTCAGAAAGGCTCATTTCCTAATAAGCATAGGAGAAAAGGAGGACCGAATGGATACCAGGATCGATTTTTTATATCTGAGTGAACCGGATATGATCAAGGCCGGAGTAAAGGATATGCCGGCCTGCATCGAGTCAATGGAAGACATGCTGAAGTTATTAAAAGCCGGCGATTATATGATGGGCGGTGAGAATCATAACTCGCATGGCTGCATGGTCACTTTCCCGGATGATCCGAAGTTTCCGGGCATGCCGAAAAATACCCAGGACCGCCGTTTTATGGCAATGCCGGCATACCTGGGCGGAAAATACCAGATGGCCGGTGTCAAGTGGTACGGCTCGAATGTGGAAAATAAGGAGAAAGGACTTCCGAGATCTATCCTGATGATGGTTTTGAATGATAAGGACACCGGCGCACCCTTAGCATTTATGTCAGCCAATCTTCTTTCCGCATACAGGACCGGTGGCATTCCCGGTGTCGGAGCCAAGTATTTGGCCAGAAAGGATTCCGAAACAGCAGCAATCATCGGCCCCGGTGTTATGGGAAAGACCAGTCTGGCAGCTTTTGCAGCCACCTGCCCCAAGCTTCATCGGGTTCAAATCAAAGGACGGGGCAAAAAGTCCATCGATTCTTTTGTCGCTTTCGTTCAGAAGGAATTTCCTCAATTTGATGAGATCAAAGTCTGTGATACAGAGGAAGAAGCTATCCGGGGAGCGGATGTGATCGCCTTTACAACGACTGCCAAGACGGATGACGATCCGAAGGTCGTAGAGACTTATCCCTATATCAGCGGAGACTGGATCAAGCCCGGAGCCTTTATTTCCATGCCATCAGCGGCCAGATTCGATGACGATTATCTGTCCGGCTGCCGTTTTGTTGTAGACAATTACAAGCTCTATGAAGCCTGGGCAAATGAATATCCCTATCCGACCTATCCGAAGATGGGGATCATCGGATGCAAGTTTACAGACCTCGTTCATGAGGGTAAAAACAAGCTTTCTGACATCACAGAGATCACAGATATTATCGAAGGCAAGGCTCCCGGCAGACAGTCGGATGATGAGGTCATTGTATATTCTGTCGGCGGAATGCCGGTAGAGGATGTCGCCTGGGGCTGCTCTGTGTATCGGAGAGCTTTGAAGGAAGGAATTGGCGTGAAATTGAATCTCTGGGATGTACCTGAGATGGCTTAATTCATTTTTCCAAGGAAGATTCATTTTGTCAGTAAGGCTGGAGGAAAAGGCTATGGCAGAACTCAGTAAGATCGAAGTGATTTGTGATATGTCCAAATTTAATCCCATCAAGAAAAGGCTTTCGGAATTGAAGGTCGGCGGCATGACCATTACGCAGGTCTTGGGCTGTGGCGTAGAAAAGGGAACAAAAGAATATGAAGTCGAAGAACATGAGGAAATGGAGCTTTTGCCGAAGATTCAGGTCGCCGTCGTTGTAGATACAAAGCGAGTCAAAGAAATCACAGATGAACTCCTGAAGGCCCTCTATACCGGACATATCGGAGATGGAAAAATCTTTGTATACAGTCTGGATAACGCGATCCGGATCCGGACCGGAGATGAGGGAAAAGACGCTTTGTAAAGTCTTTTTAGAAAAAGGAAAAAGATTATGGATGAAAAGAAACTGGGACTAAGAAATGTCATATCTGTTTCCGTGGGCCTTGTAATTGCAACGAGCACCCTGGTTCAGCTGGGCCAGGGTGCCGGACAGGCTGGGGTCTTATTTATCCCTGCTATGATCATTGCCTGCTGCTTCAATATGCTTACGATGGCTTCTCTGGCAGAATTGAATTCTTTGATGCCTAATGTGACCGGTGGCCTGGCTCAATATACCCTGGCAGGCATCGGCCCCATTCCTACCATTGTCTTAATGGTCGGCGGATATATGGTATCAAATATCTTATCTTGTGGTGTTGAAGCATCGATTTTTGCTTATGCAATGGGAGCGGTCTTGCATCTTCCAATTCCTGATTATTTCTGGGTTGCCATTGCATCGGTCATCATTTTGATCGCGAATCTTCATGGGGTCGATATGTTTGCAAAAATTCAGGATCTGGTCAGTTATCTGATGCTTGGATCCATGCTGGTCATGGGGATCATAGGAAGCTTGAAACTTGGAAGCGGAAAAGTAATCCATCAGCCAATGGTAGTAGGTCAGCAGACACCGCTCAGTATCATTTCGCTTACGGCGATCGCTTTCTGGCTCTTTATCGGAGCAGAATATGCCATCCCGATTTCGAAGGATGTAAAGAATGCAAAAAGGAATGTTCCTCTGGGAATGTTTCTCGGACTGGGACTGATCTGTATCGTACAGATCATTATGATCTTCGGTTTTCATAATTATACGACCTGGAAAGATCTTATGAATTCCGCTGCACCACATATGCTCTATGGGGAGAGCCTTTTCGGAAAGCCGGGCAAGATCTGGATGTGCCTGGTGTCGGGACTTGCGGTTGTCAGTACTCAAAACTCCACGGTGCAAGGCCTGTCCTCCATCTTCGCAGGTATGAGTCATTCCAATCTGATGCCCCAGTTTTTTGGGAAAACCAATAAGAAACAGGTCCCTTTTATCGGCTGCTGGCTCATTACGATCGGTATCATGATCTGTGCTCTTCTGGGGCAGAATTCCTCTCAGATCAGCTTTTTGATCCAGGTGGGATCCGTTTTCTGGATGGCTTCTTATGCAGTAGCAAATATTGATGTTCTGGTTTTCAGGCACAGGCTGCCAAAAGCGCCGAGAAATTTCAAGGTGCCATTCGGCCCCCTTCTTCCCTGTATCAGTATCGCAAGCATCATCTTTATGATAGTGAATATTTCAACCGATCCGGTGGAGCGGAATCAGATCCTTCTGGTCACGGCAATTATCACGGGTATCTTGTTCGTTTATTCAATCTTCTGGATTCGTTTTCGTATGCATATTCCGCTGTTTAAGGCGGTTCCGATGGAAAAAGTTCTGGCGATGGAGAATCCTCTCTATTATGGAATTCGGAAATATCGTGGTATTTGGAAGTGACTTTATGCTTACAGTGTAAAAAGCACTGTTGTCACTGTAAGCAGTTTATGAAATAGAGAACAAGAAGAAAACGGTAGAGAATCGAGGCAGGTTTATGGATAGAATTAAGAATCATCCCATCCTGGGGGAGACCCCGGAGGGAAAATTAGTAAGCTTTACTTATGACGGGAAGACCCTTCAGGGTTATGAAGGAGAACCGATTGCTGCAGCTTTAAGAGTGAACGGTATTATGATCCATCGTTATACCAAAAAAAGGCACGAGCCGCGGGGTGTTTTCTGTGCCATCGGCAGATGTACAGACTGCGTTATGGTTGTGGACGGACAGCCTAATGTCAGGACCTGTATCACACCGCTGAGAGAAGGCATGAAAGTACAGACACAGGATGGCGTAAAACCTCTGGAAGTGAGAGATTAAGGAGAGTTCGCGATGGAAGTGATAAAGAAAGAATTGATCGTAGTCGGTGCCGGCCCTGCAGGACTGTCAGCAGCGATAGAAGCGAGTAAGGCCGGTGTGCAGGTAACCGTATTTGATGAAAATGCAGCCCCCGGCGGACAACTTTTTAAGCAGATCCATAAGTTTTTCGGATCGAAGGAGCATAAGGCAAAGATCCGGGGATTCCGGATCGGTCAGGATCTCTTAAAAGAGGCCGAAGAGGCCGGCGTTGAGGTTGTTTTGAATGCAACGGTCATAGGCCTCTATCCGGAAAAGGAAGTGCTGGTACAAGAAGGGAATGAGGTCCGCCACTATAAGGGCGATGCGATTCTGGTTGCTACCGGAGCAGCCGAGAATATGGTCAATTTTCGCGGTTGGACTCTTCCGGGGGTCATTGGAGCCGGAGCCGCTCAGACCATGATGAATCTGCATCATATCAAGCCCGGTAATCGGATCCTTATGCTGGGTACAGGAAATGTAGGGCTTGTCGTTTCTTTTCAGCTCTTGCAGGCAGGATGTGAGGTTGTAGCTTTGGCAGATGCAGCTCCAAGGATCGGCGGATATGGTGTTCATGCAGCAAAAGTCGCCCGTACCGGAGTTCCCTTCTACCTGTCCCATACCATCAAAGAGGTGGAAGGAAAAGACTGTGTGACCGGTGTCACCATTGCAGAAGTGGACAGCCATTTTCAATTCATACCAGGTACAGAAAAACACTTTGATGTCGATACGGTCTGCGTTGCAGTTGGTCTGTCTCCAATGGCACAGCTGTTAAAGATGGATGGAATCGAGATGGATCATTCTTCCGGCGGCTTTGTTCCCAAGTGCGATGAGACCGGAGCTACTTCGATCCCGGGGATCTATGCAGCCGGTGATGTAGCCGGTATTGAGGAAGCATCCTCAGCTATGATCGAAGGCCGAATGAGCGGAGCTGCTATTGCAGAATTCCTGGGCTATATAGATTCGGATCAAAGAGAGAAGAGGGAAGCAGAGCTGGAAAAGTCCCTGGATTCTTTAAGACAGGGAATGTTTGCTCCACAGAATCGAGGTAAGAAGATCGAAAAAACGGAAGAAGGCATTCCGGTTTCAGAAAGTCTCTTAACCAAGGGCTATATTTCCGATGATGAAATCGAGAGATTCCCCGGATTCCGGAGAGAAGTCAAGGTGCATCCGGTCATTGAATGTACGCAGAACATTCCATGTAATCCATGTCAGGATGCTTGTAAGAAGGGTTGTATTTCCATTGGAGATAATATCACATCCCTGCCGATCTCCGTTGACAACAGCTCCTGCATCAATTGTGGTATGTGTGTAGCAAGCTGCAGCGGACAGGCCATCTTCCTGGTTGCTGAAAATACGGAACCGGGCTTTGGTGAAGTGACCATCCCTTATGAGTTTTTACCTCTTCCGAAAAAAGGAGACCGGGGTTTTGGACTTTCCAGAAGCGGAGAGAAGATCTGCCCTGCGGAAATTACCAATGTCCGGTCGGCCAAAGCCTTTGACGGAACCAACCTGGTTACGATGAAGGTAGCGATGGAGTATATCGATCGTGCCAGATTTTACAGCCAAAAGTGACAGGAGGGAGAAATATGCTTGACATTGAAGAAAAATTAAGAGAGATCGGACCCTACGTACCGGAAGAGGATGACGATCTTCTGGTCTGCCGTTGTGAGGAAGTGACAAAGGGAGAGATCCGTCAGGCCCTCCATAGCGGGATCACGACGATCGAGGAATTGAGAAGGCTTCTTCGCTGCGGTATGGGACTCTGTCAGGGACAGACTTGCGGTAGTCTGACAAGAAGACTGGTGGCGAAGGAACTCCATATGAAGCCCAATGATGTGGTACTTGCAACAGCTCGTACTCCAATGCGGCCTGTCGATATGGGTGTCGGCGGTAATGACCGGGGGCTTAAGGAAGATGCTGTGAAAGGAGGCTTGCAATGAAAAAGTCAGCTGACGTGATCATTATAGGTGGCGGTATCGTAGGCTGCGCCACGGCTTATTATCTGACCAAACTTGGAGTGAAAGACATCATCGTTCTTGAGGGCAGCGATTCGATCGGACACGGAGGATCCAGCCGAAATGGCGGCGGTGTTCGTCAGTCCGGCCGGGATCCGAGAGAGCTTCCAATTGCGATGACGGCAGTGCAAAAATTCTGGCCGACTCTTTCCGAAGAACTTGGAAGAGATGTTGAATATACCCAGAAGGGAAATCTCCGTCTTGGAAAAACAGAAGCTCATATGAAGAAACTTCAGGCTTTGGCTGACAGTTGTGCGGCTGGTGGTCTGAAACTGGACATGATCTCGGGAGATGAGGTAAGAGAGATCAGCCCCTATATGTCTGAGGATGTCATGGGAGCCAGTTTCTGTCCGACGGACGGTCATGCAAATCCATTGGTTGCAACCCTGGCTTATTATCTGAAGGACATTGAACTTGGGGTTCATTTTCTTACCGGTGCTAAGGTGGAAGCCTTGGAAAGGGTCAGAGGCAGGGTAAGAAAGGTCATCTTAAAGGATGGGACGGTCTTAGAAGCCGGTGATATTGTGACAGCAGCAGGTTATGATTCCAGAAGGATCATTCAATCGATCGGTCTGGATATTCCGATGACTGCTTTGGTTGACTGTGCTTTGGTTACAGAAATGGAACCGGAAATGTTTCCGCAGATGCTTGGAACAGCAGCTGCAGATTTCTATGGTCATCAGACCAAACATGGATCCTTTGTTTTCGGTTCGGAGTCAGGTCTGGAAGAATTTATGGATGTCAAAGATCCGAACGATATGAGTATGCAGCATCCTGCGACTTTAGGCGCAAGCTGCAGAGCCATTGAGGGTTGGATCCCGGCTCTGGCAAAGGCGAAGATCGTCCGCAGCTGGTCCGGTATCCTTGATATGACAAAAGACGGAGTCTGTGTCCTCGGCCGTCCGAAAGAGGCAGATGGACTGGTGCTTGCCTGCGGTTTCAACGGACATGGATTTGGAACTGCTCCCGCTGTGGCTTATATCATTGCGCAGACCGTAGTAGGAGAGGAACCGATCTGTGATATCAAACCTCTTCGATATGAGAGGTTCTATGAAGTTTGATTGCATTTCACAGGAAGCTCAAGTTCTGTGAGATATTCGGAAACATCTGACGTCTCATAGCGATCAATATGACAGAATTCTATCAGATCTCCGGCGGGGGTCAGAGCATGATTGCGACAGTATTCCAGCATCTTTGGATAATATTTTTTGGTTTGCCGGAAACTGCCGCGATAGGAAAGAGATAAATACTGACCCTTGGAAAGAAGAAAATTACTCTTATAATCTAAATAATCCGAGTAGAAGAAGACGGCTTTCGTGGGAAAGTCGTCTGTTTTTTGATGGTCAGGATCTATGGAAATCGAGTCTCTGTCTCCTTGTCCCTCCTGGTTCAGGCCCTGAGTATGATCGGCCTCTTCACTGTATTCTGAGGTGTCGAGGATGTAGCAGTCACAGGCTCCGATCGTTGTGACTTTCTGGCTGGAGCTGCTGGTGAATTCTGCAAGCCTGTAATTGATCTCATTATCCGGCATATTTTCATCCGTGATCATGAGACACTTTCTATCTGGAAGATCCAGAAGGCGGATCTCTCCTGAAGTATCGATCTTGAGAGATTCATTGATCGAGCGAAGCCTTGAATTGATATTGGTCCGGATATTTTTAAGATGAAGGATCTTTTCATCGATCACATCCTTTTCCTTTTCCAGCATAGATAGGACATGACTGATATTTCGATCCGTTTCAAAGTCCAGAATTTCCTCCGTTGAAAAACCGATTTCAAGCAGTTCACGGATGGTATTCATGGTACGGATATCATCAAGGGTATAGAGCCTGTAATTACTCTCACGGCTTCTGACCGGATGCAGAAGGCCCACTTTTTCATAATAACGGATGGAATCAACCCCTATTTGGAAAAGTTTTGAGATCTCTCCAATGCGGAATAATTCTTTTTCTTCTTCCATAGCTTACCTCCGAAAAAAAGGAAAGGCATTTTCCTCACTTTCTGATAAGTATAACAGATCTTGTTTGAGAAAGGTCTGAAGAAAGTAGAGATCGAAAATATGTTCGAATCTTATTGACAAACATTTGTTCTGATGCTACTATCATATCGAACAGAAGTTCGAAACATTTGTTTGGAAGATTCGCTTGAAACATTTATGGGAGGTTCATTTATGGGAGGTTCTGTCATGAATGATAGGAATAGAGAGAAGACAAAGCAGGTCGAAAAGAAACTGATGATACTTCTGGCCATATTTTCTGCTGTATTCATTACCGGCATCCTGTTTGCAGGAAGATTTCGTATGGCAAAAGCAGAAGAGTCAACTCCGGATTATAAATACTATACTTCGATTGAAATAGAATCCGGAGACAGCCTTTGGTCCATTGCCGGACGTTATATGGATGATCATTACAGAGATCGGGAGGAATATATCCATGAAGTTCGCACTTTGAATCACTTGACCGGAGATGAGATTCATGCAGGAGGATATCTTCTTGTACCATATTATTCCAATGAACTGAAGTGATTGATCGATCACGCGTCGAAAAAAATTAGAAAAAATTAGAAAAAATTCCAGAGCTTTATCTTAGGAGTAAGAAAAAATATATATCCGCCTGAATCTTGATTCGGGCGGATTTTTTGAAAACATTTCCTGTAAGACTTCCCATTTGTTATAATCATAAATAGTGGTAAAGGGTAGTTTATATTGCTGCCAACAAGTCCTTTTCATTTTACAGATTACAGATAGATATTTTATTTAAAGATATTTTATATGGGAGTTTTCAGATCAACTTATGTTTCGTTTAATTGTAATTATTTTCTGGAATATGTATCGAATTCCTTATATGGTTCTGAAAATGCGTTATATGGCAAAGCATCCAGAACGTTATACGGAATTGGACCGCTATCGTTTTGCCCAGCATGAGATCCTTTGTATGAATCAGGCCGGTAAGATCGAGACAGAAGTCTATGGGAAGGAAAATCTGCCAAAGGAAGGCGGATATATCATGTATCCCAATCATCAGGGCAAATATGATGCGACAGGTATCATTTTTGCACATGACAAGCCTTGTACTTTTGTTATGGATAAGGCAAAGTCCTATCAGTTCTTTGTCCGCGAAATGGTAAATCTCCTGGGTGCAAAAAGGATGGAACTTAAGAATATCCGCCAGGGTCTTCAGATCATCCAGGAAATGACGGAGGACGTCCGAAAAGGGAAAAGATATATTATTTTTTCGGAAGGCGGCTACCATAAGAACCATAATCACGTTCAACAGTTCAAAGCAGGAAGTTTTAAGGCTGCAGTCCGGGCCCGGGTTCCCATTGTACCGGTATGTCTGATTGATACTTATAAGCCCTTGAACAGTCTCACAGTAGGTCGTGTCACTACTAAGATCAGTTTCCTGCCGCCTCTGTATTACAAGGATTATAAGGATATGAAGACGCCCCAGATCGCAGAATATGTTCGTCAGGCAATCATTGATGAAATGAAGCGCTTTGGGATTGATGGAGAAGAGTGATAGTGTTAAAATATATCTATCGGAAAAATATCTGTTTTTCCGAGAAAAAGCAGTGAGATGATCAAGGATATGGTATATCCTGTTAAAAGGCCCTGACAAGGCGGATTCTCAAGGCTTTTGATATGGTTATTATGGTTAATGAAGAACGAATATAGAAAGTATATATTATGGGAAAAGATTCCGAATTCTATAAGGATAAGAAAAGAAAACAGACTCTCCGCTTAAGAGAACTCTTATCGGGACTTCCCCAATGCGCCAGGGATTATATTCAAAGCAAGGAAGTCATCGCACAGCCAAGTACTTTGGTTCAGTATTCCTATGATCTTTTGATTTTTTTCCAGTTCTTAAAGGACAATAATCCGCTGGTAAGAAACACTCCGATCAAGGATATCCGTGTGGATATTCTTGATCGAATCGATCCCAAGGATATTGTCGAATACCAGAGATATCTGGAGCTCAATGTCGATAAGCTTCACTATCATGAAAGCGGAAAACGTGCTATTGCCCGGCGTATGGCACCTCTTCGCGGCATGTACAAATATCTGGTTCGGAATAAGGATATTAAAAACAATCCTACCGAACTGGTTGATCTGCCCCGGATCAAGAAGGACAAGAATATTGTCCGTATGAATGCTACTGAAGTAAGAGACATTCTTACAACAATCTCTACAGAAAGTGCTTCCATGACAAAGCGTCAGAAACAATTTGCCGAGAAAACACGCTATCGGGATCTTGCAATTTTAACTCTGATGTTAAACACAGGAATCCGTGTCTCGGAATGCAATGGTCTGGATTTGTCGGACGTTGATCTGAAGGCGAATACTCTGGTAATTGTCCGAAAAGGCGGCGGACAGGATGTTCTCTATTTTGGTGATGCGGTCCATGATGCCCTGCAGGACTATCTGGATACCGAACGAAAGCTGATCACCCCACGGGAAGGCCATGAGAAAGCTTTCTTCCTTTCGCTTCAGGGACGACGGATCAGCGTGGACGCCATTGAAAATCTGGTTAAAAAATATGCGAGGATTGCTGTCCCCAACAAGCATATTACGCCCCATAAGCTCAGGAGTACCTATGGTACTGCCCTCTATCGGGAAACAGGCGATATTCGCCTTGTAGCGGACGTATTGGGCCATGAGAATATCAATACGACCATTGATTACTATGCGGCCATTGAGGATGAGCACAAACGGGAGGCAGCCGGTGCGGTAGATTATGATAAAATTCGCAAGCAGAATGGCTGAATGAGCTGGAAATGAAACTGGATTTCAGAGGGTATTTGATAGTCCGCTTTTGTCATTTTGGAATATAGTAATTAGAAGGCTGATAAAATATGTGCGAGAAAATGAATAAAGACAGGAAAGATAAAGATGAAATCCGCCCGGATTATGAGCAGATGATCCGTGCACGAAATCAGGCCAACCGCTTTGCAAGACAGCTGGGAATCCAGATTATCGATATGCAGCGCGGTTATGCGAAGGCGATGATGCCAATCACAAAGGAAGTAAAGAATCCGATCGGATCCGTGCACGGCGGCTGTCTCTTTACGCTTGCAGATGTTGTCTGCGGAGCTGCTGCCAGTTCCTACGGAATGCAGGCGACAACGCTGGATTCATCCTTTCATTTTCTGCGAGCAGGACTTGAGGACGATGGCGAACTATATGGTACGGCCCAGGTAATTAAACATGGAAAACGTATAACGGTCCTGGACACAAAGATCAGCGATCAGACCGGACGTATTCTCTGCACAGGAACGTTTACCTATATGTCAATTGGTAAGAAATTCTAATTACTCTTGATAGTCAAGTTATTGGAATAAAATTTTATATATCATGCATACTGGATTGAAATTTTTGATTCCTTTATGCAGGTCCTTTATAGATCCGTCCTCTTCAAAAGTTTCTGAAAATATTCCGGAATCGGGGCCTCGAATTCCACGTACTGCCTTGTCGTCGGATGAATAAAGCCGATTTTCCAGGCATGGAGGGTCTGGCCGACCAGGTGGGGAATCGGGCACTTCCTGGGTCCGTAAAGGGGATCTCCCAGAAGCGGATGGCCGATGGATGCCATATGTACGCGGATCTGATGAGTACGGCCTGTATCCAGCTTGAATTCGCAGTAGGTATAGTTATGGAAGCGCTTGAGAACCTTATAGTGGGTAACGGCAGGCTTGCCGTTTCTTTCATTGATGGCCATCTTCTTCCGGTCGTTGGGATTCCTGCCGATCGGTGCATTGATGGTCCCGCTGTCATTCTTTAAGACCCCATGTACGATGCCGAGGTATCTTCGGTTAATGGAGTGAACGGCCAGCTGTTCGGCAATTTTCTGATGGGCATTATCGTTCTTACAGATGATAAGGGAGCCTGTGGTATCCTGATCAATCCGATGAACGATGCCGGGCCGGAGAACACCGTTAATGGAGGATAGACTGTCCTTACAGTGGTACATGACCGCATTGACCAGGGTATGATCGGGATGGCCCGGAGCCGGATGGACGACCATATTTTTGGGCTTATTTACAATCAGAATATCATCGTCTTCATAGATAATATCCAGAGGAATGTTTTCCGCTTCTACTAATAGAGGCTTAGGATCCGGCTCATAAAGCATGCCCTGATCACCGACTGTAGTCAAATCCTTTGCTTTTACGACATTCCCGTTCAGCTTTACATTTCCATCTGCAATCAGTTTCTGAAAATAAGATCTGGACCGATTCGGAAAAAGAATGGTCAGGGCCTTGTCGATTCTAAGGTTTTTTGTTTGATCTGTGATAGTAAATTCCTGTTCGGTCATTCAGTCAGCCTTTCGGAAGGAGAAAAAATTCGACAGCTCCTCTTCCTTATAATAGAAAACGAATAGGCAAAAGAGGACAATGACACTCAGAGTGACATAAATATCCGCAACATTGAAGACCGGAAAATTGATCAGGGAGAAATAAATAAAATCGACCACATAATGATTCTGTATCCGGTCGATATAATTGCCGAGAGCCCCTGCCAAAATAAAGAGCAGATCGATTCGAAGGATCCGATAGCGGTCTTTATTCGTCAGAAATACAGATCGAAGGACGAAGAAAAGAATCAGTACCATTACAATGGGTGTAAGGACTGTCATGATGGTCTGGAAGACAGAGTGATTTGCTGCAAAACTAAAGGCAGCGCCGGTATTCTCGAGATAGGTAAGCTGGAGAACCCCGGGAATGAGAAGGATATCCTCTTTTCCTTTCAGATAAGTTACGGCCAGGGCCTTGGTCCATTGGTCGAAGGCTATGGTAAGTACTGTAAAGATCAAAATAAAGAGGATCATTTTTATTAGTGTTTTTAAACTTTTCTCTGACATAGTTTCTCTTTTCTATCTTAAAATAAGCCGGATCGCTTGAAGAAGTTCATCATCGCTGACATTCGTTTCGATGATTGCATTGCCGATTCCATGAAGAAGAATGAAACGGATTTTCCCATGATCTCTTTTTTTATCGGAACGAGTTGCAGCCAGAATTTCCTCCGGACTTGGCCAGGAGACCTGTAAAGCTTTCGCCCTGCAATCCTCTTTTGATTTTGAAGAAGAAGCGATTCGGTCTGATAGTTTTACAGGAAGTCCGAAAGATCGGATGAGTTCTACGCCTTGCTTCTCTTCTGCCTGGCTGATCAGACCTCTTTTTCTTGAGATAGAAAGGCTGGAAACCATTCCCAGGCCGACACAGTCTCCGTGGAATAAAGTGAAATCCATCTGTTTTTCAATCGCATGGCCGATGGTATGGCCGAAATTCAGAATGGCACGCAGGCCCTCCTCTTTCGGATCCTCTTCTACCACCTGTTTCTTATAGCTGCAGGAAGCCCGGACAATGCATCTTAAGGCTTCTTTGTCTCTGGAGAGGATCCGGTCATGGAGCTGATTCAGAAGATCCAGAAAGGATCTGTCACAGATGAAACCATACTTTACGACCTCTCCGAGACCGGAGATCAGTTGTTCCTTTGGAAGGGTTTGATAGACTTTGTCATTCATATAAACAAGCTTTGGCATATAGAAGGCGCCGATCATGTTTTTATAAGACATAAAGTCTACGCCGGTTTTTCCTCCGACAGAGGAATCCACCTGGCTCAGGAGCGTTGTTGGAATCTGGATGAAATCTACACCGCGGAGATAGGTCGAAGCTGCAAAACCGGTCATATCCCCGATGACACCGCCGCCCAGGGCAAGAAGCAGGGCGTGACGATCATAATGGCCTTCGATCAGTTTCTCGTAGATCTTTTGGATGGAATCCAAATTCTTATATTCTTCTCCTGCCGGAAGGATGATATGGTCAAAGGAAATTTCCAGAGGTTTCAAAGCCTTTTCCAAGTCACCCAGCAAACAGGGAGCAACGTTGGAATCTGTGACAATCAGGATCTTACTGTATTTGATTGATTTTATTGTTTTTGTGGGGTGCAGGGAATCT
Source organism: Porcibacter vitabionis (assembly GCF_046263795.1). Classification (NCBI taxonomy): domain Bacteria; kingdom Bacillati; phylum Bacillota; class Clostridia; order Lachnospirales; family Lachnospiraceae; genus Porcibacter; species Porcibacter vitabionis. Next base: position 185,793 of record NZ_JBJYZD010000002.1, read on the forward strand.
TTATAGCCGATGGTCCTGATCTCTTTTGCCAGATCCTCGAAAGAGTCTCGAAACAAGATGGAATAGAGAAAATCCCCTTTGGGATCAGTAACCTTTAGATCCTGTGTCTTATCAAAAGAATTTGAATCCTTCTCCTCTTCTCTCTTCATCATGGGAACACACACACTTTCTTTCAACCAGTCAAGCCGTTTTTAACCAGTCAAGTCGCTTTTAACCAGTCAGGCCACTTTTAGTCAAGCCGCATTTTTGTAAGCACGAATGCGGCATGATCAATCATACGACCGACCATGTATCATACTATAAGAAAAGCGGCAGTTTGACTGCCGCCACATTTTCTTTTTATTCATTCAGATTCTTCATCCAGATTCTTCATCCAGATTCATTCAGAATCCAAATTAGAAACCGGTCTGGATACCGGAGAAATCAAAGGCATTTACAATATCCTGCAGATCACCGGAAATAGAGACACCGGAAGGTGTGATAATGAAGATGTAATTACTGATCTTCTGCAAATTTCCGTTCAAGGCATAGATACAACCGGATGCAAAATCAATGATCCTTTGTGCCAGGCCGACATCGACACCCTCCATATTGATGATCACCGTTTGATTGCCAATCAGAGTCTCTGCAATTTCCATTGCATCATCAAAGGATGTCGGCTTGAATACACAAACTGACATCTCTCCATTTCCTTTTTTACTGTGGAGGGGAGTGATTTTAGAACCGCTGCGATTTGTTGTTACCTTGTGATCAAAGCGACTGCTTCTCGATTCACGATCGGAATCAGCCGAAGACTCTGTTTCATCAGAAGAATCAGACTGTCTGCTGCGCTGGCTGAAACCTCTGCTTTCCTGGCCTTCGTCTTCTTCGTCGTAATCTTCATCATTATAATCTTCATCGTCATCATTCAGACGCATCACATCAAGGAATTTAGAAAATACGCTCATAATTCTTCTCCATTATTTTATACGTGAATAGTCACGGGCGCCGAAGATACCGGTACCGACGCGAACCATGGTAGAACCCTCTTCCACAGCAACAATATAGTCATTTGTCATACCCATGGAGAGTACTTCCATTTCTACATTATCAATGTTTTCCCGGGCGATGTCAACTGATAACTCCTTCATACCGCGGAAGATCTCCCGGTTTTCCTCGGGATCTTCAACAAAAGGCGCGATGGTCATAAGACCTTTGATCTTTACATTTTCCAGTTCGCTGATTTCTTGAACCAGTTCTTTTGTTTCTTCCGGTGCAATGCCGAATTTGGAGTTTTCTTTGGCATAATTGACTTCGATCAAAATGGGAATTATGCAATTATTTTTCTTGGCCTGGATATTGATTTCCTCAGCCAGTCGGTAACTGTCTACGGAATGAATCATAGAAACCTTCCCGGCAATGTATTTCACTTTATTTCTCTGGAGATGTCCGATCATATGCCAGCGAATATCGGCAGGCATTTCTTCTATTTTTCCGGTGAGTTCCTGCACCTTGTTTTCTCCAAAGTCTCTAGCACCGGCCGCATAAGCAGCCCTTAAGTCTTCGATTGGCTTGGTCTTACTTACTGCGATCAGAGTCACTTCTTTTGGATCTCGCCCTGCCCGCTTACAGGCCTCATTGATTTCTTCTTTTACATGGTTTAAATTTTTTTCAATTTCTGCTGCCATCATAGGCCTCCTAATTAATAATTTCGTCTTCTTTTACAGAGCTTCCATCCAAAGCAATGTGGTCATAAAGGCTGACCCCGTAGGGAGTATTACTCTTGACAACACTATAATCCGTGTTTTGGAATAGGATCTCGATTCGGTTAAATACGGCATACCCCTTATTGACATTGAAAACTCCCTTTAACTTGGCGGTTTTCTGTCCTACCCGGTATTTCTGCAGAGAATTGGTCAGATAGATCTGATCCGAGGCTTTGACATCGGAAGAGTCGATATAGTAATTCTTGTCATCTGCATAGAAAATCGTCGGTTTGACCATACCCTCCTCTTCTCTTCCACTGACCAGGAATCCCAGATCACTATTATCTGCCCCGGCTGTAAAATAGGATTTGGGGATCACGAAGAAAGTTTTCTCCGTGATGGAAGAATTGGGAATCTTCAGGCCGGATCTACTGTTCAGAAGCAGTTCTATGGAAATCATCCTCTGATCTGCATAACGGTCCACACTATCATTCAAAGAGAGATTCAGGTAGGAATTTCCGTTTTTCTCAATTACACTGACAGAGGCCGTGGTCTCTGCCTGATCCTTATCGAATCGGATGCGAATGTTTTTGGCATCACCGATTTCTTTCTTCAGAGTAGAATCCATGCGGAGAAGAAGATTCCAATTGTCGGATGTGATCTCTTTATATACCGGACTTCCGGCGGAAAGCTGACCCTTTGTCCGAAGGTCTTTTGCCTTGTATTTCGAAGAATCCAAATCGGCATCCGTAAAGGAGTCCAGGGTCAGACCCTCTCCTCCGTCTGTACTATAGATAAGAAATCCAGGGCTTGTGGCATTTATGATATGGTAGCTTCCTGCTTGAAGGGAAGCATTTATATCATTTGCATGTTCTGATGCCGATCCCATCTGGAAGGCTTGATCCGCTGTATTGGTAAGATCCGAGGCAAAGCTGTAGGTCTTTTGGAAATTGTTTGAATCATAGGCATTTACAAAATCCGACGCGGTTTTCTCGAAATCCTCCAAATTCTGATCCGTAAGATCGTTGGAGGAACTTGTGGTATGATTCATGGATTTTACCAGGTCTCCCTGATCATCGATTGCATAAACCGGAGAGAGGAGGCCGACCTGGCTTCCATTTTTCGCATAGTAAAATGGAAATCCTGCCCGGTCAGTTGTGATGACAGTCTCTTGTCGGATGGCAAGGGCTTGGAAATGGTTGTCCTGTGCTATCGTTCCGGCGGAAACTTCATAAATGGCAGCATGATTTCCCGTCAGATAGGAAATACCGTGATAAGCCAGATAAATCAAGAGAATCAGGCAGACAACGATCGCAATATTCAGTTGATAGAGAGGTTTGAATTTTACGATTTTTTTATTTCTTGCCATTCGATTCCATTTCTTATGAATTCTTGATTAATTGATTCTGTGCAGCCGTGAGGATCTCATTCATATCAAGATATAGGTTATAGGCACTATCAGCGCCAAATACTGTAGAGATTAACTGGTCTCCGTTGGATGCTGTGGAAAGCAGGACCAGACAATATTTGGCTTCCCCGGTTGTTCCTGTCTTACCGCCGACGACTGTGATCCCTTCCGGAGGCTTTCTGGTACCCTTCAGATAGCGGCAGGAATTTGTCCAGGTCTGCTGTACAGCAGCACCGGCAGAATTTCTGTAGAAAGCATTAAAGGAAGTGGAACTGATCAGTTGAACAAAGCGGTCATATTTACAGGCAGCAGCGAAGATCAGATACATATCATAAGGCGTTGTATAATGATTTTCGTCGTGAAGGCCATTCACCGTAACAAAATGGCTATGAGTTGCACCAAGAGCATTGGCTTCTTTATTCATCAATTCGACGAATTTTTCTGTGGATCCGCTGACAGCATCGGCGATTGCAATTGCCGCATCATTACCACTGGGGAGCATCAGCCCATAGAGCAGCTGCTGGAGACTGATGACATCGCCGGGGTTCAGATGAGCAAGGGACGAACCGGATTCAAGGCCCAGGATATCAGAGCCTACGGTAACTTCCTGGTCCGGATTTCCATATTTGATTGCAAGATAGGCAGTCAGGATCTTGGTCGTCGATGCAGGATAGACCTTCTTTAACATCTGATAGTTATAAAGGGCCTTGTTTTGTGTGACATCATATACGGAAGCTGCTGCACAGGTTCCTATGTCCGGTGCCATCTCCTTAGGAGAATCTTCATTCAAAGGAAGAGCCAAATTGGTAGAAAATCCCTTGATTGAGCCGGATGATGAAGATGATGTCAGCCGGTATTCATCGGAACTATCATAGACATGATAGGGATTGGAAACCTTGTTCCCACATCCGGTCATAGATAAGACGGTAAAAGCGATGAGACAAAAAGCTGCAAGTTTTTTCTTTAACTTATTTATCTTATTTATACATTTCACGCCAGTCAAGATCTCCTCTGTCAAGTGCTTTGATCAATAATTCAGCGGTAGCAAGATTGGTCGCCAAAGGAATATTGTTAGCATCACAGATGCGGACAATATTGTTGACGTCCGGCTCATTGGATTTCACACGAAATGGATCTCGCAGGAAAATCACCAGATCAATATTATTGTGTTCGATCTGTGCTCCCAGCTGCTGGGTTCCACCAAGATGACCAGCCAGAAATTTGTGGACGGAAAGATTGGTCACCTCTTCCACCAGACGCCCGGTTGTTCCGGTTGCATAAAGATTGTTTTTGGCTAAAATATTCCGATATGCAATACAGAAATTCTGCATCAGCTTTTTCTTTGAGTCATGTGCGACAAGACCGATATTCATCATTTTCCTCCCTTCAATTCTCTTTATTTTGCTGAAATCCTTTTCCAGTAAGATTCATACGTGAGTTTTCTTTATAATATAATCTTCAAACCATAGGAAACATATGACCTTCTACTATCATACGACAAAATGCTCTAATGTTCATAGAATTTCTTCGCTTGAAGCCCTACATTTAATACCAGTCCGATTCCGATATAAATCGTAACAAGAGACGTCAGTCCATAGCTTACAAAAGGAAGGGTCAAACCGGTATTCGGCATCAGTCCGGTAACCACACAGACGTTGACAAAGCTCTGGAAACCGATAATGGATGCGATGCCAATACAGATCAGTTTTCCTGCCTCATTTTTCGCCCTTTTCGCTACACGAAGACAGAGAATAACAATCAGGAGAATGAGAAGGAGCAGAATACAGGATCCGACAAAACCAATCTCCTCTCCCGCTACGGCAAAAATGAAATCTGTATGGGGCTCTGAAATAAAATTACCGTTTTTCACCGAGTTCCAGTCATTATTATTTAATCCCTTACCCAGAAGCTGTCCGGATCCGATGGCCATAATTGAATTTTGCTGCTGATAGGCATTCTGGGGATATTCCTCCGGACGCAGCCATGCCAGGATTCGCTTTTTCTGATAACCTTTGATGAATGGAACGGATCCGGTCTGGGCGGAATAGAGAATGAAGATTGCAATCGCCGGAATTGTGATCAAAAGAACCGGTGTTATGATTTTGGAGGACAAACCGGCAGCATAAAACATAGTCGCTATGACCATAAAGGTCACGATGGTTGTCGACAGATCCGGCTCCTTTAAAATTAAGAGAAGCGGAATTGCAATATAGATCAGGGTTAATAGAAAGCGCTTCCTTTGATTTAAGCTTTCCATAAAGTGTGTAAAATACCAGGCAAAAAAAAGAACCAGAAAAATTTTAGCAATTTCCGAAGGCTGGAAACGAATACCGATATTGATCCAACGCTTTGCTCCGAGTGAAGTGTCACCGAACAGCAGGACAGATAAAAGAAGGAGTATGGTCAATCCATAGTAAAACCAATGAAATTGCAGCAGAAATTCGAAGTCAATCAGAGATACGACGAACATGAGAGTCACGCCAATCACCATGCCAACGATCTGTTTGGCCTGATTGTCGGTATTAGCACTTCCGATGATCATAATGCCAAGAATCGTTAATGCAACGACTGCTATGACCAAAGGTAAATTATAATTTTTGAATTTATAATTATGGAACATAGAAAGGCTCCTTTAGCTCTTCTTTTCAGTTCTTCTTTTCAGTTCTTCTTTTCAGTTCTTCTTTTCCGCCTGAAACAGTTCCGTCAGGAGTTCGTCATAGACATTGGTCAGAAGGAATCGGTTTTGATGCCGAAGCAGGATCTGGCCTTCCTTCTTCCGAAAGCGGTCAAGAAAACCTGATTTTCTTTCCGGCAGATCTGCATCATGACCGCTGATATGCACTGCTTCCGCATTAAGATCCCCTGCATAGACGAAACAATCCTCATGATCGGGACAGCCGGCTTTGGCATCTCCGGCGAGAAGACCTGTAACGATGATATTGCCCGCAGCAAGGAGCTCACTGCCCTCTTCTGCATCTCCAAGGATCAGGAGACTGGCATCGGACTGAACCTTTTGCCCGTCTTTTACCGGACCTAATACAATTTTACAGTTCTGGCGGATGGATTCAAAATAGAATCGGTCTCTCATTGATCTCATCCGGCGATCTCGAATCTGACTCTTATCATAGATCAAATCAATCTTGACATCTGAATTGTACTCAATGGACTGAATGACTGCTTCAAATTCTTCATCGGTCAGTTGCCGTCCGGTCACAGTCAGTACCATTTTTGCAGATCCGAAGAACTTTTTCTGGGAGGCAAATTTATAGCAAATCTCTCTTAAAGTATCTTCGATCGGTGAAGATGGGTTCAGAAGCAAAGTGATTCCGTAGGATCCGCTTTTGATAATACAGTTTTCCTTCATGCTTTTACTCTTTCGATCGTAATCATGTAATGGTTGGCTACGGAAGTCCGCAGCCATTGCCTGTTTTTTTTTAAGTTCTCTCAGTCTGACCATCAGTCCGTGATCGGTTCCGTGGAGGCAGTAGGCGCACCACTATTATCAGCGGCCTCTATAGAGGAGGGTACCTGGAAGAGACAGCCGAGAATGTCCTTGGCTACATCCGATGCATTATGAGAAGAATAGGCATTGGCAATACGGGTAGCCAGGGCATATTGAGGACTGCTGCTTGGCGCATAGGCAATAAAAAGTGCGTGTGGCGGTCGATCCTGTGCTTCCTGAGCAGTTCCGGTCTTACCTGAAACTTCGATGGGGAAATTATCGTAGGCTTTCGTACTTTGAATGACCATTCTCATACCATTCTGGATAGCATCCCACTGACTGGAATCTAAGACATCAATCGTATTCTGCAAAGAGGATCCATAGGTTTTCAGGACTTTTCCCTGCGGTGATTGTGTATGATCCAGAAGACTCAGATGATATACCTTTCCCCTGGTAGCCAAAGCTGCTGCATATCGAGCCAAAGCCACAGTTGTGAGATTGTTGTCAGATTGGCCGATCGCAGCCATGACAGGATATTTTGTAGCGATCGTCGACTTGGCCTCTTCAATTTCCAGACCGGTCTTCTCGTCCAGACCATACATATGAGCATATTTCTGTATTTTCTGGATACCGACAGAATCATTATAATTATTATCGCCACCGGCCAGACGCCAACCGACTTCATAAAAGAAATAGTTGCAGGAATTCTTCAAAGCCTCAGATACATTGAGCGTGCCATGGGTACCATGATACATACCATAGATCCAGCATACCGGGTGGTTGGATACTTTGGTGAAAACACCGGTACAGTCGATCGTTGATGTCGGGGTAATCGCGTTTTCCGCCATGCCTGCCGTTGATGTCATCGGTTTAAATGTTGAACCGGGGGCCGTCTTCTGCTGTGTTGCAAAGTTAAACAGAGGCCGGCTGCTATTGGAATTCAAATAAGCATAATACTTGGAGTCCACCGTATTGGCCAAACGGTTGTTATCGTATCCGGGGTAGGAAACACAGGCCAGAACGGATCCCTTATTTGTATCCAGTACAACGGTAGATCCGGAGCAGGGGTCCAGACCGAGCTGACCAGGTGTGATTTGCATATTCCGGATCTTATCAATGATGAAATTGTAGGCATTCATGGAACCGCCGGCTAATGCATTTCTGCTGTTATCATCTTTGGCAAGAATTCCCTGATCATATAATAGGGCGCAAACCTGACCGGGTTGAATTCGATCCTGGAGGATCGCATATTTATATACCAGCTTGGAAAAATCTGCATTCGTCTGAAAAACATCCGAAAGATTTGAAACCAATGCCTGATAGAGTTCGTCTGTATCGACATACTTCTGGCTGGTCTTGATTGAATCGGTATCGATCCAGTTTTTTTCGATGCAATATTTCAGATAATCATGGATACTTAGAGTTCCGGCAGTCCAGGATTTATAAGTGGCATCGGATGTGTCAATCTTATCTGTATTCAGGATCTTCTGACTCTTCAGATAGCGGATGACATAGTTCTGGTAGTTCTCCATTTCGTCATCAAGCTTTCCAAACGGAGTTGTACCGTTTAACAAGGCATCCGAAAGCATGTTCAAAGCTTCCCCTTGTTTCTGCTGAAATGCAGCATAGACGGCCTTTTCCAGATCACTGGCATTACTGTCTTTAAAATGGTCTGAATCGATAACACCATTATTGATCAAGGCAATATAGGCATCATAAACTGCAACCGTCATATTCGAAGTATCCGTTGTTACCGGAACGGTTCGCTGATTGACCAGCTTTGAGATCAGGACACCTGCAATCTCTTTCTCCAGAAGTTTATAGGTTCTTACCTGTAAATCATAGTCGATGGAAAGATAGACATCGTTTCCGGCCTTGCTGTCGATGTGGTTTACCTTTTTAATAATATTACCAACGTTATCAACATAAAGGGTATCAGATCCCTTGGAGCCTCGAAGAGTAGAGTCCATATATTGCTCAATGCCGGACTTTCCAACGACATCATTCATTGTAATGGATTTATCTTTTTTCTTCAGATCCTGATACTCACTGGTGGAAATTTTTCCGGTATATCCGAGAATAGAAGCAAAAGCCTCCGAATCCGTGTATTTTCGGATAATATTCTCATGAATATCGATTCCGGGATAGCTCGCTTTATTCTCTTTCACATATGCAATCGTTGCCTGGCTGACATTGGAAGCAATGGCTGTCGTGACATACTTCTGGTAGGAATTGAGACCAATCTTATAGCGGAGAACAGCGATCTTAAAACGGAGATCATCATTATATTTACCGGAGATATTATAACATTTGCTGCCCATGAGATAGTTCATGATGTCCTCGGCTGAGGCTTGGACTTCATTGATTCCGTCTTTATTTTTGTAGTCAAGATCACTGATTTTCGCATGCCCGAAGATATCCGCACGGAATCTCTGCTGAGCGGTACCGCTCACGGTGAAGACAAAGCTTCCGTCCGTATTTCTCTGAATATCAAAATCGTCATCAGCAATTTTGTCGCCGTTTTTTTCTATTTCAGGGATGATTTGTGCGAGTTCCCGATTGAGATACTTATTTCGATCCTTACTCGAATAATTGGAGTAGGAATCCTGAATGGTGACATCATAGGAAAGGTCATTATATGCCAGAAGTTTACCGTTTCGGTCGAAGATCCGGCCTCGTGAAGCCTCAATGGTCTCCTTCCTCTCAACCAGGAGGTTATAGGAGTTCTGATAGTCTTTGCCATGCAGAATCTGCAGAATAAAAAGTCTGAGAATCAGAATCACGGTAAAAATAATCATCAGGACCATGATAACGCGTTGACGGTCCTTGAAGAGTTTTTCATGCAGGTCTTTAAAAAAGGATGTCAAAATCGACGGTCTCCTTTCGATTCATATCGGTCAGTTCTTCCGGCGATCCATAAGATAAAAGGATACAGGAGAAAAGAAATAACAACCGTATAGATGGCTTCCGGGAGCATGATATTCAAAAAAAAGAATTTAAAGTCGCTTCTGCCCCGGCTGGCAAAGGAAATGAGATAGACACATATCCCATAGACCAGATCTGTCAGTCCTACAAAGAGGATGGGAAGTTTGATATCATCTCCGAAAAAAATCTTCCTTACCAATCCATTCAAATATCCAAGCAAGAGAAAAAGCAGTGCATAGATACCGAAAAGCTGTCCGGAAAAAGTATCCAGAAGAAGACCGGAGGCCATGCCAATCGCCATGCCCTCCTTTCTCCCGCGAATAAATCCAATCAATGCAACCAGGCTGAGGAGAAGGTTCGGCACCACCCCCGCCAGGACCAAATGAGAGAAAACAGCAGTCTGTAAAACATAGACCAGTCCGATCAATAGGAGGCAGATCACTGCCCTTCGGACGAAGTAGGAAATCTTCATTGACCGCCACTCTCCTTCGTCTTAAGAATTACAAGAACATCCTGGAGATGCTTAAAATCAACCGCCGGGGTCAGGCTGCCGGACTTACTGATACCGTTTGGATCCGTCTTCAACTGATCCACATAGCCGATCAGAAGACCGGGAAGATACTTGCTGCTGACATTACTGGTAACGATCGGTTCGCCGGAGCTGATCTTTTCATCCTTATCTTCCAGATTTGAGATATTTAAAGTGTTATTCTTTGTCATCTCTTCCAGAGATCCGGATACAATACAGATATTTCCCGTGTTCAATGACATGGCGGATACATCGGAAGTGTCATCAATGATGGCACGGACAACAGCATAGTTTCTTCTTGTTTCTGTGACGATGCCAACAAGACCTCCATCAGAAAGGACATTCATATCTTTCTTAATGCCATCGGCACTTCCCTTATTGATGGTAAAAGTATTAAACCAGTTCGATGTACCACGCGCAATGACCCGGGCACCGGTTTTTTTGTAATCACCATACTGCTGATCCAGAGCATATAATTTCTGCAGTTTTTCTAACTCCGACTGCTGCAATTGTATCGTGTTCAGCTGGTTATTCAGGTCATTCACTTCATCCTGCAATTTCTTATTCTTCTTCTGCAGAGATTGAATCGTTTTCTGGTTTCCGCGCCGGACACTTGCGGATTCTTCGATCACTGCAAGCCCTTTCTGCATGGGTACGAAGACATAGTTCGATACGGAACCGATGATTCCCCCGTTAAAATCCGAAATATAACTTATAAAGAGGATCATTATGCATACGATCACAAGGATGATCATAATTGCGCTGCTGGAAATGCTATGTTTCTTCCGTCTCATTGCAAACTGTCCTTTAGCTGAAAATTCGTGATCTCATAGTATAGCCGAAACGACTGTATTTCTCATCGGTCAGAACCTTGCCGAGTCCAAGAGCAACGGTTTGTTCACCGTTTTCCGTAATATTGGTCTTGATATTTGTGATATTGGAAAAGAACTGATCCAAACCGGCAATCTTAGAACTGCCTCCGCTGACATAGATGCCGGAGTAGACAATATCCTTTGCAAGTTCCGGCGGAACATTTTCCAGGATTCTTTTAATAGCCATAGACAGGCTTGTCAGTTCGTCTTTCATGCCTTCGAAAATGATATCTGATGAAATGGTCATAGGAATGGGAAGACCGCTTACTACATCACGTCCGACAATTTCCAGAGAATTATCCATACCCGGGAAGGCACCGCCGATTTTCTCTTTTAATTCACGGGCAGTCTTTCGACCGATCAAAAGATTATACTTGCGTTTCAGATAAGTCACAATGGCATCGTCCAGACGGTTTCCTCCCGTTGGAAGAAGTTCGGACAACACAAGTCCACCCAGAGAAATAACAGAAATTTCCGTCGTATCGGCACCGATATCAACTACCATGACACCGGTCGGTTCCGTGATATCGATCCCCATACCAAGGGCATCTGCCAGAGGCTTTTCACAGAGAGTGACCGAATGCAGTTTGATTCTGGTTTTCTCGAAAATATCCCGAAAAGCCCTCTTCTCTACCTCGGTAATATCATTCGGCACGGCAATGGTGATATCCGCACTCTTCAAATGGGCTTTCAGGTCCTTATTTAATACTTCTAAAAGCATGGACTGCATATGATCGAAATCGGCAATGACACCATTGACGATCGGGAAAGAAACATCAATGGTGTCCGGTGCTTTTTCATACATGGAATAGGCATCGTCTCCGTATGCATAGATTTGATTCTTGTTGATAACAGCGATTGTATTTTTTAAAGTCGTCACATCATTGGCGGTGCGACTGAAGATCTTCAGATTAAATGTACCGAGATCAATGCCATATCCATTATTTGTCATAAGTCTGTTCCTTCCCGGGGCAGTAATTCCCCATGTTCTTTAAAACTATAATAGCGTCTGTCTCCGATAATAATATGATCCGCCAGAGGGATCTCAAGCATATCTCCTGCCTTACAGATCCTTTCGGTGATCATACGGTCTTCTCTGCTGGGACAGGGATCTCCGGATGGGTGATTGTGAAGGAGGATGAAGTAAGAAGCGTTTTCTCTTAAGGCCTCTCTGAAGATCAAGCGAAGGCTGACAAAAGACCGGTCTTCTGTTCCTATGGACAGGAGATGCTCGGAAAGAAAGCCGCAATGGTTATCAAAGAAAGCCAGGAGGACTTTTTCCACTGCTTCATGACGCATCTGTTCCATAAAGTAGGAAGCTACGGATGACGGATCGTCCAGTTTTATCTTCTGTCTTTTGCCTTCCATTGTGATTCTTCGTCCAAGTTCACAGGCAGCCTTCAAAGTCAAAGCCTTGACTGTACCGAGACCCCGTATTGCAGTAAGCTCTTTTAAGGAGAGCTCTTCCACATTACAAAGGCCGGCGTTCTTGGCCTGCATGACCTCGTAGGCCAGGGCCAGAGCATTTTTCTCTCTGGTACCGGATCGGATCAGAATGGCCAGAAGTTCTTCATCAGACAGACAAAGAACTCCGCAGCGGAGAGCCTTCTCATAAGGTCCTTCCTTTAGATCCTGCATACGGAGTGTAGACGACGGATTCTGCATCATTGACATCCTTTCACTCTCTTCTTACGCTTGGATCTGCCAATCACACAATTTGCATTAATTTTAGCATAATGTAGGAATGCGAACAAGATTTCTCTCTGCAAGTTTTTGCAGAGACATAAGAATCCCAAGCTTGGCGGAAGGCCAGGTCAGTCCACCCTGAAGGTAGGCGGCATATGGCGGGCGAAGGGGACCGTCGGCAGAAAGTTCAATCGAAGACCCCTGGACAAAGGCACCTGCTGCCATAATGACCTGGCTGTCATATCCCGGCATGTCCCAGGGTTCCGGAGATACGTAGGAATCCACCGGGGAACCGGCCTGGATCCCCTGACAGAATGCAACAAGCTTATCGGCTTCGCCGAAGGTGATGGCCTGAATAATGTCATGCCGGTCTTCTGTCTTGCCCGGAACACAGGAAAAGCCCAGAGGTTCATAGAGATTGGCAGCAAAAATTGCACATTTTAAGGCACTTGCCGTTACGATCGGGGCCATAAAGAATCCCTGGATAAAGGACCGGTTTAAGCCAAGGCTGGCTCCGACCTCTTTTCCAAGTCCGGGAGAAGTCAAACGATAGGCTGCATTTTCCACGCATTCCTTCTTACCGACGATATAACCTCCGATCGGGGCCAGCCCGCCGCCCGGATTTTTGATCAGGGATCCGACCATCATGTCGGCACCGACGTCAAGCGGTTCCTTATCCTCAACGAATTCCCCATAACAGTTGTCGACCATGACTTTTACGTCCGGTTTACATTTCTTTATGAAGGAAATAAGCTCTCCGATCTCATCAACCGAGAAGGTATGCCTGGTCTGATAGCCCTTGGACCTCTGAATGGTGACAAGCGCGGTCTTTTCGTTGATCGCATTTTTGATGCCCTCATAGTCGAAACTTTCGTCGGCTAAGAGGTCGATCTGGCGGTATTTGATCCCATACTCTGCCAGAGATCCCTTGGAAGGCCGAATGCCGATGACTTCTTCCAGGGTGTCATATGGGCGGCCGACCGGAGAAAGAAGTTCGTCACCGGGTCTTAAGTTACTCATCAAAGCCAAAGCCAGGGCATGGGTACCGCAGGTGATCTGAGGGCGAACCAAAGCATCCTCACCGTGGAAGGTCAGAGCATAGACTTTCTCCAGTTTTTCCCGGCCGATGTCATCATAGCCGTATCCGCTCGAAGCATTAAAGCATTCATTGTCGATCCGGGCATCCTGCATCGCTTTTATCACCTTCAGCTGATTCCTTTCCGCTCTCTCATCGATGGAAAGAAAACGGTCTTTCAACCCTGTCAATACGGATTCCCCGTAAAGATAGACCGATCGGCTGATTCCCATGGATTCGTAAACTGCCTCAGCAGTTGTAAAGATCCCGGATCTGTCTTTGTTTTCCATTGTTTGATTCATGTCTTTTACAAGCATTTCTTTGTCCAATCTATTTTTATTTATTTTCCATCTTACGAGGAGATCCCTGTCTGGTTTGATCCAGGCCTCGTGAATCAGTCAGGTAATATACACCTATCACATCTATACGATCTATCATAAATCATCGGATCCGTCTGTATTTTCATCAGAGGCAATTTTTGAGAGTACAGCCTGCAAAAGGTCCTCGCCGCTTGGATAGTCTCTCCGGTCCAGAAAAATAACATCTTTTTCCCGTCGAAACCAGGTCAATTGACGCTTGGCATAATGCCGGCTCTCTTTTTTGATCTGATCGACCGCACTGTCATAATCTTCTTCTCCCCAGATCACAGGGATCAGCTGTTTATAGCCAATGCCTTGCATGGAGGTCATGGAAGGCTGACAGCCCATGTCCAGAAGGCTTTTGACTTCGTTTAAAAGACCTTCTTTCATCATGAGATCGACTCTTTCGTTAATTCTTTGATAAAGTCTGGCCCGGTCGTCTGTCAAAACGAAAAAAAAGGTGTGGAAGGGGGAAATCTTCTCCTCTTCCTCTTCATTATGAAGTGAGATCGCTTTCTTATTTTTATGATAGAATTCCAGAGCCCGAATCACACGCTTTCGGTTGTTCGGATGGATGGTCTGATAGGAAATCGGATCGATCGTTTTTAATCTTTCATGGAGGGCCTGATTTCCCAGACGAAGAGCCTCCTCTTCCAGTTCCTCCCGATAAGCCATATCCGGATCTTCTTCTGTGAAATCAATATCCCGGACGATGGCCTGGATATAGAAACCGGTTCCGCCGCAGAGAATCGGAATTTTTCCCCGGGCCTGAATGTCACGGACTATCGATATGGCTGTCTCCTTAAAGGTTCGGACGTCACATGGTTCGGTCGGATCCAAGATATCGATCATATGATGGGGAACCAGTGCCCTCTCGCCCGGAGTGACCTTGGCAGTCCCGATATCCATACCCCGATAGACCTGCATGGAATCACAGGAGACGATCTCCCCCCGGATCTTTTGAGCCAGCCGTATGGCTAAGTCACTTTTTCCAACTGCTGTCGGACCGGCGATCACAATAAGAGGCGGCCGCGGGTCCGTGAAATTATGCTGAATTGTCATGCTTTTTATCCTAAACCTGTCTAGACGATCCTCTTAAAGAGCTTGTCCAGATCTTCTTTTTTGACAGCAATCATGGTCGGCCGTCCGTGCGGACAATGAAAAGGTTCCTCTGCCATTAACATTTCCTGGATCAGGGCTTTGGCTTCCACAGGGGAGATGGTCTGATTTCCCTTGATCGAAGCCTTGCAGGCCATGGAGGCGATCTTTTCTTCGATGATCTCCGGTGTATCTTTTCGGTCGAAGTTCAGAGAATCCGCAATCGAAAGGAATAAGGCTTTCGGATCCACATCCGGCAGATTGGCCGGGAGACCGGTCAGCTTATATTCTTTTCCGCCGAAGGATTCAAAGCGGAATCCTAAGGCCTCGACTTCGGCCCGGTACTTTTCCAACTGATCCATTTCATTTGCTTCTAAGCTTATGATCGCCGGAGGAAGGATCATCTGGGAGGTCACGGAATGCTGTTTTAATTCTTTCATCATCCGTTCGTAATTGACCTTCTCGTGTGCGGCATGCTGGTCAATGAGATAGACTTTCTCATTGTATTCTATGATCCAGTAGGTGGAGAAGATCTGCCCGACGAGATGAAAATAGGTTTGGTTCTCTTCGGTAAAGAAGGATAGCTGTTGATTTTTGGCATTTCCTGCTATGGAAGCACTTTCTATTCCGGGATGGGTCTCTTCTGACTGTTTTTTGTCTTCCTCTTCCATACGATCATAGTGTTTCCCATTTTCCCGGACTTCACCAGGCTGATAGAAATCAGCCGGAAGGTCCTCTCGTATGGATCTGACTTCTTCTTCGACCGCCTTTTTGACCTCCCTCAGGCGGTTCTCTTCAAAAGGTTCGGCTGTCATTTTCGGATCGACTGCACTTGCTGTCGCTTTGGCTTTTCCTGCCGGGGCTTCTTTTAATGAGACCGTTTGGATATCTTCTCTTCGGATCAGACGCTCATGCACAGTCTCGGAAAGACGGTCATAGATTTCTTTTCCATGATCCATGCGGATCTCCCGCTTGGCCGGATGTACATTGAAATCCACACTGCCATCCGGAAAGTCAAAGAAGAGGACCAGGAAGGGAAACTGGTGCTGCATCAGAAATCCGTGATAGCCCTCTTCGACTGCCCGGGACAGGATCTTGTCATTGATCATTCGTCCGTTAATGAAGAAGTTTTCAAAATTCCGGTTGCCACGGTTGATATTATACTTGCCGAGATAACCGTGAACCGAATAGTACTCGTTTTCATCATGGAATTCCAGAAGATTCTTACTGATCTCTCTTCCGAAAATGGAAAAAACACAATCTTCGGTCACGCTGTTTCCGCTGGTCTGCAGCTTTTCTTTTCCATTACTTTTGAAGTGAAAAGAAATCTCCGGATGTGACAGAGCCAGGTGCTCGATCAGGGTCTGGATCTCATTGGCTTCGGTTTGATCGGATTTTAAAAATTTCTTTCGGGCGGGTGTATTGTAGAAAAGATGGTGAACGAGAAAAGTCGTCCCGTCGGGCGTTCCGATATCCTTTAATTCGCCATCTTCACCGCCCTCAATAGAGAAATAGGAACCAACATCTTCTTCCCTGCACTTGGTTAGGAGTTCCACTTCCGAAACGGCTGCGATAGAGGCCAGAGCCTCTCCCCGAAACCCCAGGGAATGGATCCGGTCCAGGTCCTCTGCATTTTCCAGTTTACTCGTTGCATGTCTTAAAAAGGCGGTCGATATTTCAGGCCGCGGGATCCCAATTCCATTATCTGTCACCCGGATCAGCGTTCTTCCGCCATCCCGAATCTCAACGGAAACGGCAGAGGCTTTGGCATCGATAGAATTTTCAATCAGCTCTTTTACAACTGAGGCCGGACGTTCGATGACCTCTCCTGCTGCGATTTTGTCAATGGTATCTTTGGAAAGAACATGAATGCTGTTTCTTACCATCTGTTATTCACCTTATTCTGTATACGATATAGCTGGTTCATGGCTTCAATCGGTGTCATATGACTGATGTCCAGTTTCCGGATCTCGGAAATGATATCATCGTCCGTTTCCGTTGTGAAGAAAGACATCTGTCTGGAATCAAAGTCATTTTCCTCTGACTTTTTCCCCTTCTTCTGACTGGAGGATGCAATGTTTTCTGCAATCTTAGAGAGATCATTGGAGGCCAGCTGCTCCTGCAGTTCTCTGGCCCGGTCAATGACAGCATCCGGAAGACCTGCGAGTTTGGCAACTTCGATTCCATAACTCTGATCAGCTCCGCCTTTTACAATTTTCCGGAGAAAGACAATGCCGTCTTTTCCCTCTTTGACAGCAGAACAATAATTATGAACACCCGGCAGTTTTCCCTCCAGTTCGGTCAGCTCATGGTAATGGGTGGCAAAGAGAGTCTTGGCACCGATCAGCCTGGGATTGGCTACATATTCTACTACTGCCCAGGCGATACTTAAACCATCGAAAGTCGATGTGCCTCTGCCAATCTCATCCAGGATCAGAAGGGAGTCTTTCGTAGCATTTTTTAAAATATTGGCCACTTCATTCATCTCTACCATGAAGGTAGACTGGCCGCTGGCTAAGTCATCGGATGCTCCGACTCTGGTAAAGATCCGGTTTACAATACTGATATCTGCAGATTCCGCGGGAACAAAGGATCCGATCTGTGCCATGAGAACGATCAGGGCAGTCTGCCGCATATAAGTCGATTTCCCGGCCATATTGGGTCCGGTAATGATTGCCATGCGGTGGTCCTTGTTATCCAGAAAAGTATCATTATCGACGAAAGATCCCTCCGGCAGCATCTGTTCAATGACCGGATGACGACCCTTTTTGATCTTCAGATTGCCATTGGTATTGATGGAAGGTCGGACATAGTGGTTCCGGTCAGCCGTATAGGCCAGGGAGAGAAGAACATCCAGGGAAGAAATGGCCTTGGCCGTTGTCTGGATTCGTTTGATCTCCTGTCCGATCCGGTCTAACAGTTCGAGATAAAGCTGATTTTCCAGATGGGTCAGCCGGTCCTCGGATCCCAGGATCTTATCTTCCATCTCTTTTAATTCATTGGTATAAAAACGCTCCGCATTGGTCAGGGTCTGCTTTCGGATATAGCGGTCCGGAACCAGGTCTTTGTAGGAGTTCGTAACCTCAATGAAATACCCGAAGACTTTATTATAACGGATCCGGAGATTCTTGATGCCGGTTTTCTCCTTTTCTTCCTCTTCCAGATTGGCCAGCCATTCCTTGCCATGGGTCTTTAAGTCCCTGAGTTCATCCACTTCTCTGTTGTAACCGCTTTTGAAAATGCCGCCATCGTGGACAGAGACCGGCGGGTCATCGTCAATGGCAGAATCAATCAGGGAATAGAGGTCAGTTAAAGGATCCAAAACCTGATTCAATTCCAGGATCAGTTCAGATTTCATACAGGAAAGCGTCTGCTTTAAGGCCGGAAGAAGCCGGATTGAACTCTTGAAGGAGATCAGATCTCTCGGATTGGCTGTCTTGTATGTGATTCTGGTTAATAGTCGTTCCAGATCATAGACAGGCGACAGATATTCTCTTAACTCTTCCCGGTCAGAAGGATTGGAAACAAATTCCGAGACGGCATCCAGGCGTTTCTCGATCTGGTCTTTCTTTCGAAGGGGCTTATCAATGTCCTGACGAAGCCGTCTTGCACCCATGGCCGTCATGGTATGGTCCAGGACCCAGAGGAGGGATCCCCTTTTCTCTTTGTCTCGCAAGGTTTCGGTAAGTTCCAGATTCCGCCGGCTGCTGCTGTCGATCATCATGTAGTTGGAGTCCTGGTAGACCTGGAGCCGGGTGATATTTAACAGATCGGACTTCTGAGTTTCCTTCAGATACTGGAGCATGGCACCGGCGGCTACGGTTTTGATGCTCTGGTCATCCAGATCCAGACTTTTCAGGGAGGAAACGTGAAAATGCCTGGTCAGAAGCCGGCGAGCCAGATCATCCTCGAAATAGTAATTGTCGAGGACAGAAATGGCAATATGCATGTGGTCCTTCAATTCATTCAGATCTACACCACAGATCTGAAAAGCCTCGTTACAGATGATCTCCGAAGGCTTGTAACGGCTCAATTCATTCAGGAAGGCGCGAAGGCTGCTTTCTTCTGTGACATAAAAGTCTCCGGTAGAAATGTCGGCCACGGCGATACCGAAGCGGTCAGAAATGAAGGCAATGCTCATCAGATAGTTGTTTTTGGCCTCGTCCAATGAAGCGGTATCTATATTGGTTCCCGGGGTCACGACCCGGATAATACCACGTTTTACAATGCCTTTGGCGGTTTTCGGATCCTCTAACTGCTCGCAGATTGCGACCTTATGGCCTTTATTGACAAGACGGGTCAGATAGGACTCTGCTGCATGATAAGGGATGCCGCACATAGGAGCCCGCTCTGGCAGGCCGCAGTTTTTGCCGGTCAGGGTGAGTTCCAGTTCCTTGGATACCGTGATGGCATCATCGAAGAACATTTCATAGAAGTCGCCCAAACGGTAGAATAAGATACTGTCTCTGTTTTCTTTTTTCATGCGGATATAATGCTGCATCATGGGAGATACGGCATCGATATCGATATCATCAATGGTCATGATATTTAATTCCTGTTTTTGTTTCTGCTATTCGTTTCTCTAATTAAGTATAAGGGACTTAAAGTCAAGGGGCATCCATCAGTCGTTACTATAGCGGAGAATCAGCTTTTCTGCCATCTTCATGCCGTCCATAGCGGCAGACATAATACCACCTGCATACCCTGCTCCTTCTCCGCAAGGGTAGATCCCCTGAATCGAGGTTTGACCATTTGCATCTCTTTCGATCCGAATCGGGGATGAGGTACGGCTTTCCACGCCGGAAAGGATGGCATCCTTTCGATTGAAACCGCGGATCTTTCGATCAAAAGCTTCCATTCCGGATAAAAAGGAGGCTTCAATTTCCGGAGAAAAGATTCCACGGAGATTGCATAGCTCGGTCTCTCCTCTTGTGACAGAAGGAAAATCGCCATAGCTCTTGGAAGGAATGCCCTGTCTATAATCGGATAGGAGCTGCTGTGGGATTTTACCACCTGCCAGGCGATAGGCTTTGATCTCAAGATCCTTTTGATATTCGATTGCCGCCAGAGGATCATCCAGAGAATATTCCTTCTCTCCGACCGAGACAATGATGGCACTGTTACAGTTTTTGGAATCCCTGGCGGAATAACTCATTCCATTCACCAGAAGCTGTCCCTCTTCGGAAGAAGAATTCTCGACATATCCGCCCGGACACATACAGAAGGAATAGATACTTCTGCCATTGTCCAGATTGCAAGCCAATTTATAGGAGGCAGCCGGAAGGGCCGGATCCAGAAAACCGTACTGGTGGAGATTGAGCCAGTCCTGGGGATGCTCGACCCGAAAACCGACAGCAAACTGCTTGGCTTTCATGGGAAGACCCTTCCCATAAAGCATACGAAAAGTGTCTCTTGCGCTATGGCCGATAGCAAGGATCAGATCATTGCAAGGGATTTCTTCCATGATTTCTTCACGGCTTTTTCCTTCACCATCCTGTCCATGGCCTGTAGATCTTGCCGTTTGAATGGAAATCAGCTTTCCATCTTTTTCCGTAAAATCAATCAGACGGGTGCGGAAGCGGACTTCCCCGCCCAGGGACTCGATCTCTTTTCGGATATTTGCGACAATAGAAACCAGTTTATCGGTTCCGACATGAGGCTTGGGATCGTAGAGAATCTCGGGCCTGGCTCCTGCCTTCACAAAGGTCTCCAGGACAAAGCGGTTCCTTCCTTCCTTATCATGGACCTGTGTATTCAGCTTGCCATCCGAGAATGCTCCTGCCCCGCCCTCTCCAAATTGGACATTGGACTCAGGATCCAGCTTTCCGCTCTGAAAGAATTTTTCGACATCCTTTGTCCGTTCGGTGATTGCATCTCCTCGTTCGATCAGAATGGGGCAAAGGCCGGCCCGTGCAAGGATCAAAGCCGAAAACAGACCGGCAGGTCCGGCCCCGACAACAACAGGCCTTGTATCCATTTGACGTGTCGGTGTCTTTACAAGGTAAGGAATCTTCTGATAGGAGCGGATCCTGATCCCGCCAGGAAGCTTCTTTTCGGAAGACTTTTTGATCAAAGCCGCTTCTTTTTGTTCATCCAGGGAAAGAACCAGAGAATAAATATAGAAAAGATCCGGCTTCTTCCTGGCATCGATCGAACGCTTCAGAATCTCGAAATGGCGGATTTCCGATCGATCGATGTGCAGTTTCTTTTTCAGAAGCTGATATAGATCATTTTGATCTAAATCCTTTTGATTTTGATATAAATCATTTTGATAAATTCCATTTGATTTTTTTGAAAAGGGAAGTTTGATTTCCAATATTTCAATCATGTAAGGTTCCTTATTTTTTACTTCAGAGAAAATTTTTTCGTTCCAGCCAGATAGGCGCTGGTCCAGGCCCATTGGAGATTATATCCGCCGCAGAATCCGTTGACGTTTACGATCTCTCCGGCCAAATATAGACCGGGACAAAGCCTGGATTCCATCGTCTCAGGGTCTATCTCAGACAGAAGGACGCCGCCTCTTGTCGTCTGGGCAGATGCAAAGCCTTCCTGTCCCTTGATGACAAAGATCAGATCCTTCAGCCTGTCTGCAATCTGTCCGGCTGCCTGTTCAATCGACCGGATCTCACGAATCTTTCGGCCGTCAAGGCCCAGGACCTTTAGAACAAACTCAGCCAATTGCTTCTGGATAAGACCGCATAAGAATAGAGACAGATCGGACTCTGGATCTGCTCTTTGAAACAGAGACCGGATCTGATTTTCCAATTCTTCTTTCTTTTGGTCCGGACAGAAATCGCAATGCAGTTCCAGTTTCTGCCCTTCGGCTAGAAGAGGTGCTGCTTCCAAACTAAGCTGGAATACTGCAATTCCGGACAGGCCGTATCGCGTGAACTGCACTTCTCCACGTGAGGAAAGGATGAGATCTTTATTATCTTTCACTGTCAGTCTTAGAACAGCATTTTGCCGAACGCCGAAAAGCTTTGCATCATAATCTTCTGCCAAAAGAGCTGTCAGTGCCGGGAGTGGTTTTTCCAGATGATGGCCGAGTTTTTCCATATAGTAATATCCATCTCCGTTACTTCCGGTTTTCGGATAGGAGGCGCCTCCCATACAGACAATGACACGCTTTCCATACAGGAAGGAGATCGCTTTGTCCTTGTCTTTTGCAGAAAGATCCAGGACTTTTACCCGAAAGCCCTCTTTTTCTTTTTCAATCCCCTTGACCTGATGATTTTTTAAAATGACCTCTGGCTTCAGGGCAGCTCTTAAGAGCGAAACAAAAGAAGAAGCCTGGAAGGAGGAGGGATAATACCCATCATTTTTGAGTGTGGGGAAGATACCAAGGGAAGAAAAATCATCTAAGGTCTCTTCTACCCCATATCTTTCCAGTGCAATTTGCAGGGCCTTTTTGTCATCGGTTCGATAATCTTCGACAGAAACGCTTTTATGGGTGAAATTGCAGCGGCCGTTTCCTGTCATGGATAGTTTTTTCCCAAGGCTTTCTGTTTTTTCTACCAGAAGAACCTTCTGGCCGGAACGGGCAGCCCACAAGGCACTGTATAGACCGGCCGCACCGCCGCCAAGGATCAGAGTATCGAAAACCTGTTTCTCTTGCATCTCTTATCCTTTCTTTTTTCTTATTTTAGACGAGAGGGCTTTGGTCTATATTTCTTAAGGGAAAAGATGAAGCCTTCTGGCCAGGCCGCAGAGGGAATCTCCCTTGGGAAGACGCTTGAGTTCGCTCTCTGTGATACCGCCGGTTTTTAAAATAACAAGGCCATAGATCAGGATGCCGGCAAATACGGAGATCACGACGGCAATGGCATTCCTTGAAGTAATGGCAAAGAGCACATGATAGATTGCAAATACTGCCAAGCCCATTATGATGGAGGAAAACAGGGGGATCAGGAAGACCTTTCCAATTGGATAACGGGTCTTCGTGTATTTCCGGACAGCGATATTATTTAAAGCAGCCGTCAGAAAGCCATCGAAAATATAGGAAATAACGACCGCAAAGATATTCATTTTGAAGACCAGAAGAAGGATCGACAGAAGTCCCATATGAGATATCAATGTGATGATGGAATTTCGGACCGGGATCCGAAGCTTATCAATTCCCTGCAGAATGCTGCTTGACATGGCAGACAGGGAATAAAAGGGAACCGATAAAGCACCAAGCATCATGATCATTGCAGAGGTATGGTCTGCATCTCCAAATAATAAAAGGAGAAGGGGCCCTGAAAGAACCATCATACCCACCATCATGGGAAGCACGATTGCCATAACGAAACGGGTGACAGAACTGGTCTTGGCACGAATGGCCTTACGATCATTCTGGACATAAGACTCTGCCAGAGATGGAACAATGGGAGAAGCCAAAGAGGATGCAACGGTGACCGGAAGGTTCTGGATCACCATAAATTCCTGACTATATGCCATCCACCAGAGGGAGATCTGTCTGGCGCTGTATTTCTGGAAGACAGCAATATTCTTGAAGACATACATCTCCGCTACGGGTGCAATATTGTAAATGATAGAATTTAAGACCATGGGGAAGACAGTGGCAATCATGATCATGAGAATGACCCGGTAGCTGTCTGCCTTATAAGTCGTACTTCTTCTTTTCTTCCGGCTCTTTAAGAAAGGAACCAGAATAAAAAGGAGGAAGATCAAAGCGGCAATACCACCGACAACAGTACCGAGCGTACCACCTGCGGCTCCATAAGCAGATGACATATTGGGCTGATTCAAAAGGCTTTCCACCCTGTTCCCGTAAGATACGAGTTCATAGGCTGCCAGTACGGAAATGACGGCATTGACGATCTGCTCGATGATCTGGGAAACTGCCGTAGGCACCATGGTATTAAAGCCCTGGAAGTAGCCGCGGACAACGCCTAAAATCGATGTAACCAAAAGAACCGGGGCAAGAACACGTAAGGCGGAAGCTGCCATGGGTGTCTGAACGGTTCCTGCCAGGAAGTCTGCTCCAAAGTAGAAAAGCAGAGACATAAAGAGACCTACGAGTGTCATGGCAATCAGAGATCCCTTGAAAATTCGCCGGGAGTTTTCGTAATCTTTGATTGCTTCCCGTTCCGAGATCATTTTCGAAATAGCTGTTGGAACGCTGTAGGTAGAAACGACCAGAAGAATACTGTAGATGGAATAGGCAGTTCCATAATAATCCATGCCGATTTTCCCGACAATTCTGGTCAGTGGGAAACGGTAGCACAGGCCGATCAGTCTGCTGATAAAGGATGTCATTACAAGGATAGAACCCTGTACTAATAAGGAATTTGATTTTTTCTTGTTATCTGTCATGATCTTCTCTTGTCTCATTCCATCTGTTTGTCGTTTGACCTGGTTAGTGAGTCATAACTCATCGATTATTAAATTCATCCAGCGTCTTGTAAAAGGTATTTTTCCCCTCTGCATTCTTTTCGATAATACTGATCCAGGTCCGTCCCGGATTCAAGACGATCTCCTTACCGGATCCGTCATAATAATGAGTGATGCCGGTTTCACTGTCCTTTTTCCAGGTAATGTCTTCGATCTTACCACGCGTCAGGAACTTTCCCGTGCCGCTTCCGATCAGATCGATCTTCATACGATAGTGTTCCTCATCATAGTAAGAAGACGGCGTAAACTGGAGAATAATATTAGTGGCAGTGAGCTGGGCATTATTGGCTGCTGCATCTATTTGGGGAGCACCGAACTCAAAACGATTGTATAGTCCTGTGGCTGCATCATAAACAAAATAAGGCTTATTGTCATAAAAGTAAAGCTGAACTGCGGCACAGTCATCGCCGGCAGGAACATTTGGCTGGTCAGGCGATGCAAATTGAAAATGCTGATGTTCGTCTGCCTGATAGGTCGTAGCAAAGTTCTTCTGCTGCATACCGGCTAAAAGACCATTCGTGGATGTATAGGCATTGTGTGGTGCCTTCCGGTCACTGGACCGGAAGAAGACAGTCCCTCCAATCGAAGACAGACCGTTTAATTCATCCACATAGCCCTTATCCAGTTCTTCCTGACCTTGAATGCTTTGCCCGAAATGCACATAGACGGCCTGGTATTCTGCGGCCATCTGAACGAAATAGGGACGGCAGGATCTGACATTTCCCAGTCTGTCAAATCCGGCATAATCTTCAAAGATCCCCATCATGCGGGTGATACCGCCTTCCGCAGGTGCCTCATAGATCACAGCGGTTTTTAATGTACCATATTGCGGCTGCGTCACCTTGGTATTCTCGATCATAATGGCAAGCGGCCGGGTATTTCTTTGTTCTGCAGATACAGGAAGACCGGTCAGAATACTTGTGATCACTTGCGGCTTTTCTTCCGCTTTCTTTTCTTCTGTAACTCTTGTCTTTGCTTTCTTTTCGACGGTCTTCCCTCTACTAGGCTTTTTACCGGGAAGAAGCAGGGCAATTGCTGCAACAATAATAATGACTGCTAAAAGGGTCAGGACGATCAAAGGTCCCTGTCCGCTTTTCTTTGGATTCGATTTCTTGGCAGCATCCCTTCTGCCCTTCTTATTTTCTGTCATAATTTTCCCTCATATAGATGACTCTTATATCAGTATCAGATCTTACTTGTCAGTCTTCGGCTTCCTCTGACCGCAGAATATTCAGATCCGCCATGATTTTTCTCTGCTCCTCTTCCATCCGGATCCGATCTTTTTCTTCGATATGATCGAAACCCATAAGATGAAGCATGCTGTGGCAGATCAAAAATGCATATTCTCTCTTCAGAGAGTGCCCGTATTCTTCGGCCTGCCGATGGACATGCTCAACGGAGATCACGATATCGCCCAGCATGGCTTCGCCGGATTCCGGTGAAAAAGCATCCGGGTCCTCTTCCAACTTCGAGAAATCACCGGCCGAAGGATATTCGATCAGAGGAAAGGAAAGCACATCCGTGGCTGCATCGATCTTCCGGAACTGTTCGTTCAATTCATGGATCATAGCATCGTTTGTCAGTGTGAGATCCACTTCTGCTTCATAAGGAAAACCTTCACTTTCCAAAGCCTGGAGAATTACCTCTTTCCCGACTTCTTCCGGGTCAAAAGGGAAATTCCCGGAAACTTCTTCACTAAAGCGTATGGTCATTTTATCTCCTTTTCACGTTCTTTTTTTCATATTCCTCATAGGCATTGACGATCTTTTGAACCAAAGGATGACGGACAACATCCTTACCGGTCAGATCGATGAAGGCGATCTCTTTGACCTTCCCCAAAACACGTCTTGCAACATCGAGACCGGACTTGGTCCCTGGAGCCAGATCCTTCTGAGAGGCATCACCGGTGATCACAACCTTGGAGCCGAAGCCGATCCTGGTCAGAAACATCTTCATTTGTGCGGGTGTCGTATTCTGTGCCTCATCCAGGATAATAAAGGAATTGTCCAGGGTTCGGCCACGCATATAGGCAAGAGGCGCAACTTCGATCAGGCCTTTTTCCATATTTCGCTGAAAACTTTCCTGTCCCATGATCTGGTAAAGAGCATCATAAAGCGGGCGGAGGTAAGGATCAATTTTCTGCTGGAGATCTCCCGGCAAAAAACCCAGCTTCTCTCCTGCCTCGATCGCAGGCCGGGTCAGGATGATTCTCTGCACTTCCTCTTTTTGGAAGGCAGTAACCGCCATGGCAATGGCAAGATAGGTCTTACCGGTTCCGGCAGGGCCGCTTCCGAAAACGATCATATGATTTTTGATGGCATCCACATACTTCTTCTGCCCTAAAGTCTTTGGCTTTACGGGTTTTCCTGTAATGGTGTGACAGATCAGATCATCCACGGATACTGCTGCATCGGCAAAGGCAGTCAGCTCTTTTTCTGTCAGACTTAAGGCATAGTCTACATTTTGCGCCGTGATCTCTGCATGTGTCATAGAGATTCGAAGGAGCTGGGTCAACACCTTCTCTGCTGCATTGACACAATTCGGCTCTCCTGAAATATGAACTTCATCGCCCCGGTAAATGACATCAACATGGAGGGTACCTTCGATCCTTTTGATATTTCGATCCAATTCCCCGAAGAGATTACTTAAATGCTCTTTTGGGATAGACATGGTCTTTTCAATTTTCATCTCTTTTATCCATCTCCCTTGTCCTATCTTAATTCGACAGATAGACATAATTCAACCGTAAGATGCGGCTGACCATATTGTGTTGATTTACAGCAATCACAGAAAGAATATGATTTCCCTCCGGTATCGCAATGGGTTCTGTATATTCCGCTGAGTCAGAGGTCGGATCGCTTCCGTCCCAGGTATAATAGATCTTACAGTTTTCATCTGCAGTGAGTGTAACCAATGTCTCTGTATTATAGGTCCCGCCATCCGGCGCCGCCTGAGGCTGTGAAGGCTCCTGATAAGTGATACGATAGGTCTCTTCGCTGACCGGACCGCTTTTGCCGTCAGAATTAATGATTACGGCCCGAACCCTGGTTTCTCCATCGGTGATCGAGATGGGCTCCGTGTAGCGGATACTGTTCTTCCTACCGGGTTTTTGACCATTCAGCGTGTAATAGATCGTACCGCCTCTACCCTTTAACCGCAAGGTCTGATCATCCGAAAAGTCCCCTCCCTGTAAGGAAAATTCAACTTTCGGCAAGAGATAAGGGTCGATGAGATCCGTAAGTTTTGCATCGCTGACCTGGTATTTTAAGGCCTGCAGGGAAGAAGAATCGTTCTCATCATAATACAGTTTTACCAGAGCTTTTACGATATCCGCATTGTCAGAATCGATGGAAAAAGCTTTCTTTAAGGCAGACTCTGCCAGGTCATTCTGCTTTTTCTTCTGATAGGTAAGTCCCAGATAATAGAGACTCTCGGCGTCCTTTTCTTTCCGCTTGGACACAGCAGCTGTAAAAGCACTTTCTGCAAGGGTCAATTTTCCTTTTTGGAAGGCCTTACGACCACGGGCCATCGCATAGTTATAAGAGTTCAAATATAGCCCAAAGCTGACACAGCTGATTAAAAGGGCAGAAAAAGCTGCAGAAGCCAGGATCTTTCTCTTCCTTTTTTTTACGGAGAAAGCTTTCGCCCGCCCGTTGGAAAAGGCACCTTTTTCCCTGATCTCCTTTGATTCAGAAGCATTGGAAATCAAAGGGATCGAGGTCCCTTCACAGGCTTTGGTGTCTTCATGAATAATGGAAGATAAGGCATCTTCATCGAGCATATTATAATCCGGAACGACCTGGATCGGCCTGCCGCAGAAGGGACAGTAGACTTTTCCCTCCGGAATCTCACCACCGCAGTTTTTACATTTCATCATGAACTATATCAAATCCTCTTCAAGACTTAAGGAATACAGACAGTTACGCATCAGCATGGCAATGGTCATGGGACCGACTCCGCCCGGTACCGGTGTGATTTTGGATACAACAGGAAGAAGATCCTCGGTGTCGCAGTCGCCGCATAGCTTCCCGTTTTCATCGCGATTCATACCAACGTCGAGAACGACAGCACCCTCTTTCACATCCTCTTTATGGAAGAATTTCGCTTTTCCTATGGCTGCGACAAGGATGTCCGCCTGCCGGGTCATCTCTCTTAAATCCTTTGTATGAGAGTGGCATATGGTCACCGTTGCATTCTCCCGAAGAAGCATCATGGCCATCGGCTTTCCAACGATATTAGAACGTCCGACGATGACAGCGTGTTTTCCATCGATCGGAATTTGTGAACGCTTCAGAAGTTCTATCATACCCTGAGGCGTACAGGAAAGAAAGCCCGGACGGCCGATGGAGAGATTGCCGACACTGACCGGGAGAAAGCCATCGACATCCTTTTTGGGATCGATCAGATTTAAGACCAAATCCTCTCGGATCTGTTTTGGCAGAGGAAGCTGGATCAGGATGCCGTTCACATCCTTTCTCTGATTGAGATCAAGAACGAGTTTTATCAACTCTTCCTCTTTCGTATCGGTCGGAAGATGAAAAGTCAGGGGGCGGATACCGGTGAATTCACAGGCTTTTTCCTTGTTTCGGACATAGACTTTCGAAGCCGGATCTTCACCAACCAGAATGACAGCAAGAGTGACATCCTGTCCCTTTTCCTTCAGAGACAGGACCTCTTCTCTTACTTCTTCCTTGATCTCCAATGAGATTTTTTTACCGTCGATCAATTTATCTTGATATTGTTCCAGGATCCTATTCATGATTTGGTCTTCCTTTTTATCTGCCATCGGTTTTCTTTAAAACAGTCCTGTGATCCTGCCGTCGTCTGTGACATCAATATTGTTGGCTGCCGGAACCTTGGGAAGGCCGGGCATCGTCATGATATTACCGGTTACGGCAACGACAAAGCCTGCTCCTGCGGAAGGATAGATCTCTCTTACGTGAAGGGTGAAGCCCTCGGGGCGTCCCAGAAGTTTCGGATCATCCGACAGGGAATACTGAGTCTTTGCAATGCAGACCGGGCAGGACCCCATACCAAGCTCTGTGAGATGCCGGATCTCTCTTGCTGCAGGCTTTGAGAATTCTACATCTTTTGCTCCGTAGATTTCCCTCGCGATGGTCCGGATCTTATCGTCCAGAGGAAGGTCACTTGTGTAGATCGGAGCAAAGTGGCTCTCCTTCTCTTCCAGAGTCTTTAAAACTTTCCTGGCCAGATCGATACCGCCTTCTCCGCCTTTCTCCCAAACCCGGCTCAGAGCGAATTCACAATTCCTTTCCCGGCAGAAGTTTTCAACGAAAGCAGTTTCCTCGTCTGTATCCGTAATAAAGGAATTCAATGTTACAACAACAGGAACTCCGAATTTCTGAAGATTCTCAATGTGCTTTTCCAGGTTTACAATGCCTTTTTTCAAAGCTTCCATATTGGGGGCTGTCAGCTGATCCTTGGGAACTCCTCCGTTATATTTCAGAGAACGCACAGTTGCAACCAGTACAGCACAATCGGGTTTGAAACCTGCCATCCGGCACTTAATATCGAAGAACTTTTCAGCTCCGAGATCTGCGCCGAATCCGGCTTCCGTGATCGCAATGTCACCAAGCTTTAAGGCCGCCCTGGTCGCTTTTACACTATTACAGCCATGGGCTATATTTGCAAAAGGTCCGCCATGTACAATGGCAGGGGTATGCTCCAGGGTCTGAATCAGATTGGGGCGAATTGCATCTTTCAGTAAGGCTGCCATTGCACCGACGGCATGAAGATCCTTTGCGGTGACCGGCTCGCCCTGGAAATTATAGGCAACGATGATCCTGGACAGACGTTCCTTCAGATCATGGAGATCATCGGCCAGACAGAGAATGGCCATGATTTCGGATGCGACGGTGATTTGGAAATGATCTTCCCGGACCATCCCGTCCGCCTTTGCACCCAGGCCGACAACGATATTACGAAGCACACGGTCATTCATATCCATGCAGCGTTTCCAGACGACCCGGCGGGGATCAATGCCAAGGGCATTGCCTTGCTGGATATGGTTGTCAAGCATGGCGGAAAGGAGGTTATTGGCAGAGGTGATGGCGTGGAAGTCTCCTGTAAAATGGAGGTTCAGATCTTCCATGGGAACCACCTGGGCATAGCCGCCGCCGGCTGCACCGCCCTTGATGCCGAAGCAGGGTCCGAGGGAAGGTTCTCTTAAGGCAAGAACAGCCTTCTTTCCGAGCTTATAGAAAGCTTCGCCGAGACCGATGGATGTCGTTGTCTTGCCCTCTCCGGCAGGAGTCGGGTTGATGGCAGTGACCAGAACCAGCTTTCCATCCGGCCGGCCCTCAATCTTCTTTAAGAAATCCTCGGACAGCTTGGCCTTATATTTGCCATAGAGATCCAGGTCATCCATGGTCATGCCAAGGCTTTCGGCAACCTTCCAGATGGGTTCCATTTTTGTTTCCTGTGCGATTTCAATATCTGTTTTCATCGTTCTCTCCTCTTTCTCTTTTCCCTGTGAAGGCCCGGATCAGAAATCCGAAGCTTTCTGCCTTTGAAGTCCACTGAATCATAGCATGAATCTCTGATTTGCGGAGATCTGTTTTTTTTCTGATTCAGGAGGCTTCCTCTGTCAACTTTTGATCAAATGCTTCTATTGTCAACAGAATCCTTCTGGGCTTAGTCCCCTCTTCGGGACCGACCACGCCGAAGTCTTCCAGCTGATCCATAATTCGTGCGGCACGGTTGAAACCGATCTTGAAATTCCGCTGCAGCATGCCGATCGAGCCCTTCTCCTTCTCGATTACAAGCCTTGCCGCATCTTCAAAGTATTCATCCCGGTCATTGGTAAAGCCGCCGCCGTTTCCGTCGATCGACTGATAGCCGTCAGTTTCTGCTTTCTGCATCTCTTCCTGAATGGCGGCATCATAACCGCTGCTCTCATTATTACTCTTTAAGAAATGCACGACCTTGCCGACTTCTTCATCGGAGACAAAACAGCCCTGAACCCGAATGGGCTTGGACATTCCCTGCGGATAATAGAGCATATCGCCCTTTCCCAGAAGCTTTTCGGCGCCGGTCATATCCAGAATGGTTCTGGAATCAACACCGGATGTAACAGCAAAAGCGATCCGGCTCGGCATATTGGCCTTGATGAGTCCGGTGATGACATTTACAGAAGGTCTCTGTGTTGCAATGATCAGATGAATCCCTGCGGCTCTGGCCAGCTGGGCCAGGCGGCAGATGGACTCTTCCACTTCTTTCGATGCGACCATCATAAGGTCGGCAAGCTCATCCACGATCACAACAAGCTGAGGCATCTTCTGAGCGGGAAGGCTTTCTTCTTCGCCGTTTTCATTATAGATCGTGATCTGACCGTCGTGGATCTTACTATTATATCCCTTCATATCCCGGACATGTGATTCCGCAAATTTTTTATAGCGAAGGGTCATTTCATTGACGGCCCACTGCAGGGCAGCAGACGCCTTCTTCGGATCGGTCACGACCGGGATCAGAAGATGGGGGATCCCATTATAAACGGAAAGCTCAACGACCTTGGGATCGATCATAATGAATTTTACTTCATCCGGAGTCGCCCGATAAAGAATACTCATAATAATGGTATTAATGCAGACCGATTTACCGGATCCGGTTGCACCCGCAATCAGAAGATGGGGCATTTTTGCGATATCGGAAATGACGACCTTGCCGGCAATGTCTCGTCCGACGGCAAAGGAGATCTTAGATTTTGCCGTCTGGAAGTCATTGGTCTCAACGATCTCACGGAAAGGAACCATGGAAGGCTCTTTATTTGGAACTTCGATCCCAATGGCTGCCTTTCCGGGAATCGGGGCTTCGATCCGGATATCCGTTGCTGCAAGATTCATTTTGATATCATCCTGCAGGTTTACGATTCTTGAGACCTTGACGCCCATTTCCGGCTGGAGCTCATAGCGGGTAACTGCCGGTCCCCGGCTGATATCCGTGATCTGAACATTGATACCGAAATTCTTTAAGGTCTCTTCCAGTTTCATGGCTGTGCCGTGGAGAATGGAATCATTTTCCCGGTTCTGTCTTTTCACCGGATTCAAGAGGGAGACAGGCGGGAATTGATAAGGCTTAGGCGCTGAACCTTCCGCCGAACCTTCCGCTGAACCTTTCGAATCTTTCTTCGAAGAAACGCTTGCAGATTCACTTACATTGCTATGATTCGTATGCACTTCTTCCGCTCTGGCCGATTGTAGATTTGTATTCGAAATTCCAGAAGAGGATAAATGAGAATTCGGCTTTCTCTCGTCAGTATCCGCATGGCTGCCATCTTCTATCGGTGCACCGGGATTCTCGTCGATTCGTTGTTTCTTGTCTTCTTCTGCCCGGTCTAAGAGTTTCTGCATGGAAGGATCATGATCCGAATCCGGCTCAAATGCAGAGTGAATGCGCGGGGCATTCTTCTCAGTCTTCTCTTCTTGACCGGATCTTAGATCATAATGATCTACGCTTTGGATCTCCACTTCTTTGGAATTGACTTCCATACGGACAGGATTCTCCACGCCGCTTTGACCGGAGCCGCTTAAGGGAGTGACAGCCTGTTCGGGAATCTCTGTATTCATAGAAACGCCACGGGCAAGCCGATCTTTCCGAAGGGGACTGTCTTCGTTTTGAATGATTTCCGCATTTTTGATGTCCGGCTTTTTCCGGCCGGGTGCAGTGACGAAGGGACGAATCTTTGCTTTTTGTGATTCTTCTTTTCCGAATTCTTTTCCGGATTCTTTTCCGGATTCTTTGTTTCGAGGGGCTTCGATCCGGATATCCGGCCCTAATGCCCTCTTTTCCTCGACTCTGGCATCATGCTTTCTCTTTTCTTCCTGAAGTTTTCGAACACCGGACCGCTCCGTCATAAGAACCAGGAAAAGAATCATAAGAATAATGTCAACAACATAAGCACCGACCAGGCCGAAAGCCGTCTGAAGCCAGGAAGACAGGATCCCCCCCATAAGGCCTCCGCCGCTGTGATGCTCCCTGCTGTAGAGGAAAGAATCTGAAATAGAGAAAGACTCTTCCCCATGCGCCAGAAGTTCCGTAAACATCATAAGGAACCAGGAAAAAAGAGCGGAATAGATCAGTTTTCGCAGTGCATAGGCATCATTTTTATTCGAGATATAATAAAAGACACCCAGGCAGAGGGCCAGAGGCAATAAATAATTCAAGAGGCCAAAGAGACCGAAGAAAAATCCGCAGACTGTTTTTCCAAAAACACCGCCAAGGCCCAGATTTCCAAGAAAAAGAAGGATCGAAATTAAGAACAAAAGAAGGAGATAAATGTCGACCATAAATTCCTGCTGCTTCTTTTCCGAAACTTTGTTTCTTCCTGAGGATCGATTCTTTTGCCCGCTGGATGCGCTATGACTTCTGTTTCCGGTTTTCGAAGCGGTTTTTCTTGCGGAAGAAGCCTGGCTTTTTCTTGTATTTGAAGTCTTACGTGATCTGCCACTGCTTGTTTTTCTGGTCTTTTCTTCCGTCATAATGCTCCCCGGATCGGATTTCTTGGTTCAAATGGTAAGACAAAGGTAAAAGGACCTTTTCTTCTGTATTTATAATTTATGATTTATGCAACTCTTTTATCATAGCAAATTTTCGTATTTCTTTCAAAATAATGTTTCAGCCCTTCCTGTCGTCAAAATGAAAAAGCTGTTGCAGAATTTCCCGACGGGTTCTGCAACAGCTCTTGTCGATCAAAAGATCAGCCGATCAGATAGTGATAAAGCTCTTCATATTTTTGCTTCTGATGCTTCCAGGAATAGTCTTTCGCCATTCCCCGGTCCACCATTTTATTCCAATCTGTCTTCTTTTCGAAGAATACAAACTTGGAATAATTTACGGTATTGAGTAACTCATCCCCATTATAATTAGCAAAGGAGAAACCGTCTCCGGTGTGTTCATATTCATTAAAAGGAATGACCGTATCCTTTAATCCGCCGGTTTCTCTTACGATCGGTACAGTGCCATAGCGGAAAGAAATGAGCTGGGTCAGACCACAGGGCTCGAAACGGGACGGCATCAGGAAAGCATCGGCAGCCGCATAGAGCTTTCTGGCAAGATCTTCCGAGTAGCAGATATTTGCCGAGATCCGATCCGGATATTTCCATGCATAGTGACGGAACATATTCTCGTATTGCGACTCGCCGGTCCCGATGACTACCAGCTGCGTATTGTCATCTGCGATCCCTTCAATGCAGTAATTAATCAGATCCAGTCCCTTCTGATCGGTCAGACGGGAAATCAATCCGATCATATACTTCTTCGTATCTACGGTAAGGCCCAGCATTTCCTGGAGCTTTTCCTTGTTGACCTTCTTATTGCGGCGGAAATTCGAAGCATCATAGTTCTTAAAGAGAGCCGGATCCTTGGCCGGGTCATAGGAATCATAATCGATGCCGTTTACAATGCCCTGCATATCAAAGTGTCTGGAAGACAGAAGACCGTCCAGGCCCTCGCCGTAGTAAGGGTTCTGGATCTCCTCAGCATAGGTGTTGGAGACGGTCGTGATATAGTCTGCGTAGACCAGACCGCCCTTTAACATATTCCCGCACTTGTTGAATTCCAGCTTATCCGGGGTAAAGAGATCCATAGGAAGTCCGGAAAGACCCTGCAGGGTCTTGACATCCCATACACCCTGGAATTTCAGATTGTGGATGGTCATGATGGTCTTGATCCCCCAGAAGAAGGGGTTTGCCTGAAATTCCGTCTTTAAATAAACCGGGATCAGACCGGTCTGCCAGTCATGGCAGTGGATCAGATCCGGTTTGAAATCGATGACCGGGAGGATCGACAGAACCGCTTTATCAAAAAATGTAAAGCGTTCCATATCTCTCCTGGTTTCACTATAGGGATAGAAACATTCGAAGTAATCCAGGTTGTCAATGAAATAATAGGTAATGCCCAGATACTTGTACTGCATGACACCGACATACTTCTCGCCGATGTAAGGGCCGCAGCTCATATTGAAGTGTGTGACATATTCGAACTGATCTCGGAATTCATGCGGAATACAGGTGTAATCCGGAAGCACTACGCGGACGTCCCAGACTTTGGGATCAAATTCTTTCGGAAGCGCTCCGACAACATCTGCCAGACCACCGGTCTTAACAAAAGGAACACATTCACTTGCAGCAAAAAGAATCTTTTTCATTGCGCTACCCCCCTGGAAGCAACCAAACAACAAACAAGTTACCTACTTGTGTTATTAATCTTCGTCCGGCTCATCCCAATTGTGGTAAACATTCTGCACATCATCATCCTCATCCAAGAGATCAAGGATCCGACGAATGCACTTGATATCCTCTTCATCGGACAGGGTGACATATGTCTGAGGAATCATGGTGACTTCAGCCTCTGCCATGGGAATATTTTCCTTCTCCAGCGCCTCGCGGACTTTTGAGAAATCATCCGGATCGGTCAGGATCTCATAACCATCCTCATTTTCCTGGAAATCATCGGCGCCGGCATCCAAAGCCATCATCATAAGATCATCGGCATCCAGGTCGCAATCTTCCTTGGAAACAAGGATCTGCCCCTTCTTATCGAACATATAGGAAACGCATCCCTGTGTTCCGATACTGCCATGTCCCTTCGTGAAGGCACTTCTGACATTTGATGCCGTACGGTTTCTGTTATCGGTCAGAGTCTCTACAATGATTGCGGTTCCGCCAGGGCCGTATCCCTCATAAGTTGCAGTCTCATAGTTTACGGAATCTGCATCTCCTGCAGCCTTCTTGATACCACGCTCAATGGTATCATTAGGCATATTGGCAGCCTTGGCTTTCGCAATGACATCACGAAGCTTGGAATTGTTGTCCGGATCCGGACCGCCCTCTTTGACGGCAACGGCAATCAGACGACCGATGATGGTAAAGCTCTTTCCCTTCGCAGCATCGTTCTTTTCCTTCTTATGCTTGATGTTTGCAAATTTTGAATGTCCTGACATTTTTATTAAATCCTTCCTAACAATAAATTCATAAAAATTTTAGCATTTTCATGGCTATGATTCAAGTGAATCGGAATCCTTAGGGATCGGTTCTACCAGGACCTCCCGGATGACGTGGTCCTTCACGTCCTGAACATGAAAGGCAAAACCGTGCGTCTTGACAGTAAAGGTCTCATGGTCCATGGGGACACGATGGATCTCATTTATGAGAAAGCCGTTTAAGGTGTCGATCTCATTTTCCGGATCGGTAAGATCGGTATCAAGGATCTGTGAGACCTCGTCCATCGGCGTCATTCCGTCCATTTTATACTTCTGTTCATTTACGACCTCGACTTTACTCTCCTCTTCGTCATGCTCATCCTGGATATTTCCGACGATCTCCTCGAGGATATCCTCCATGGAAACCAGACCGCTGGTTTGTCCATATTCGTCAATCACGATGGCCATATGAGTCTTTTCCAGCTGCATGGTAGTAAACAGTGTATAGATACCATGAGTCTCCGGTACCGTTTCAGCCGGCCGCAGGAGATCATCCATATCCCGGATCTTCTGCTGGAAGCAATCCTCCTTCAGGCTGTACTGAAGGATGTCCTTGATGTGGACGATCCCGATGATATTATCCAGAGAATCGAGATAAACCGGGATCCTGGAGAAATGGACATCCTGGAAGAAATGTATGGCGTCCTTTAAACTGGTATTTCCCTCCATAGCAGTGATGTCATTGCGGTGAACCATGATGTCCTTCACGCACTTATCATCCAGCTCGAAGATATTCTGGACCATGGTTGCTTCACTGGAAAGAATCGATCCGCTCTCATTTCCCTCATTGACCATGGACAGGATCTCCTCTTCCGTAACTTCATCCGGATCAGACGCGTTTTTTCCCCGAAATGGACGAGACAGGATCCGCGCAAAGAGGCTTGCCAGACCGTAGATCGGAAAAAGAAGGATCTTACAGAAGAAGAAAACGCCTTGGAAGGCATAGATCCCTGCCTTACTTCTGACACTGAATACATAATAGGGAAAGTATATGAAGAGAAGCAAATACAGGATCATTGCCAATAAGAGGAGGAGAAAAGAAAAAAGGATCTCTCCCCCTCTCTCCCCGGATAAAATACCGGACAGGGAGAGAAGAATGCTTTCTATTAGAAAGCTGTTCAAGAGGCAGACGAGAAGCAGGATCCGCCGGCAGCCTTCTGTATTTTCGTGGTCCTTTTTGACCCTCATTCGGATCTTTCTCTGACGGTCAGACAGTTCCTTCTTCTCATCTCCTCCGGGATCCGGCAGATTTACCAGAGAAAAATAATAAGCAGAAACAGAGAAAGTCAGAAAACACAGGACAATCAGGACCCCTATGAGCAATGAATCAATCATTTGAAATAGTGCTTTCTAGCGACTTCTTTTCCATTTTGATAGAAGATTCGCGGAATGCGGTTGCCGAGGCAGCAGGCAAATTCATAATTGAAACGTCCGGAAAGATCTCCCAGTTCTTCCAGACTGATAGAAAGATCCCCGTCTTTTCCGATCAAGGTGACCCGATCCATTAATTTGGCTTCCGGAATTTCTGTAATATCAACCATCATCTGATCCATGCAGATCCGGCCCAGGATCCTGGCCTTTTTCCCATGGATCAGGACATAGCCCTTGTTGCTTAAGGTCCTGGCATAACCATCTCCGTATCCTACCGGGATCGTTGCAACTCTTGTTAATTCTTTTGTTACGAAACTTCCGCCATAGCCGATGGGACAACCGGCCGGAAGTTCCTTGATATGAACAATTCGACTATAGAGTGATAAAGCCGGCTTCAAGGGGAAAGAATGATCCATTTCATTTGACGGCCAGAGTCCATAGAGAGTGATCCCCGCTCTTACCATATCCATAGAAGCTTCCGGAAGTTCCATAATCGCGGCGCTGTTGGCACAGTGATGAATGGAGAAATGGATACCAACAGAGGCTAAGTCATCGATCATCTTTTGGAAGGTTTTCAATTGTCCTCTGGCATTGGTCTTATCCGCTTCATCGGAACGGGCAAAATGGGTAAAGATCCCTTCCAGGGAAAGATTTGGAAGTTTTTGTATCTTTTGGATCTCTTCAACGGCAGAGGGACCCGGAAGGAAACCGATCCGACTCATGCCGGTATCAATTTTAATATGAATGGGGGCCGTTACATGAAGACGGACTGCTGCATCCGAAAATTCCTTCGCCATGTCCAGACGGAAGATCGTAGGCCGGATATGATTTGTTATCATGAGAGGATACTCTTCCGGAAAGGTAAATCCTAAAACCAGGATGGGCTTTCGAATCCCGTGATTTCGAAGTTCCATAGCTTCATCTACGGTTGCTGCTGCATAGCCGAAGACATAATCAACGGACTCCAGCATATGAGCAATTTCAACGGCTCCATGGCCATAGGCATCGGTCTTAATCACAGCCATGATCTTCGTTTGTTTCGGAAGATTCTGATGCATCGCCTCTAAATTGTCTTTGATATGATCCAGATTGATTTCTGCCCAGACTCTATTGTAATCCATGAAAAACTCCTTTGAATTCTCGGACAAATTCAAGAACAATTGATCTTACGTGTCAAAACGACCATTTGGCACGGTAAAATATGAAACAAAGGTTAAAAATCCGATTTCTTATTATACTAATACATTGTGGATCGCGTCAAGAATCTCTCTTGGTCCCATGGCATAGACACCGCATTTCTTGCGGGCCAGATCCCCTGCTTTTCCGTGGAGGTAAACAGCAAGAGGAGCGGCCTTCGACGCCGGAAGATGCTGAGCCATCAGTCCTGCCAGAAGGCCGGCTAAGACATCTCCGCTTCCTCCGGTGGACATGCCGTTATTTCCGGTCGTATTGATGATGGTATCTGAAAAAGGAATGGCCGTAATACTGGCGGCATTTTTTAAGACCAGGGTCACCTGATAATCATTGGCGAATTCTTCCGCCAAAGGGATCATATGTTCTGCTACATAGACAGGGCTTACTTTCTTTAATCTTGCCATTTCACCGATATGCGGCGTCAGGACCAGGTCCAGGTGAGGCCTCTGCAGGAGACTGAGATCTTCGGACAGAAGATTTAAAGCATCTGCATCCATCACCATAGGAGTCTGGATCTCTTCCATGACCAGAGAAAAAAGCTGCCGGGAAATGGCTGTTTGTCCAAGACCAGGTCCGATCAGGACAACATCGGCCCAGGACAGTTCTCGTTTGATCTCCTGCTTACTTAATTTATTTCCATAGACGGATAAAAGAGCTTCCGGGATCTGACTCTGAACGATTTCCCTGTTTCTTTCATCGGTCAGGACTTTGACCAGGCCGGCACCGGATAAGACACAGGCTTTGGCTGCAAAGCAGGCAGCTCCTGCCATGAGATAGGATCCGGCAATGACTAAAACATGACCATATGATCCCTTGTTGGAGCCAGAAAAGCGCGCCGGTTTATATTGATTCAGATCGGATTCCTGGAAGACTTTCCGTCCTGCTCTCTGGTCTTCTTCGAGGGGCCTTTTGATCCCGATATCCCGAAGGATGAGTTCTCCGCAGTACTCCTTTCCCGGGAACAGAAGCTGGCCGACTTTCAGATAGGCAAGGCTTACCGTCAAATCTGCTTTGATTGCTGTTCCGAGGATCCGCCCGTCACCTGCAGCGACTCCGCTTGGAATGTCAACGGAAAGAATGGGTTTCTTTAAGTCCTGAAATTTCTGGAATTTCATGGCCATTTCCTCTTCTACCGGGCGGGACAGACCGGTACCGAAAACGGCATCGATCAGAAGATCCCGGTCATAGAGGTCATTCACATCTTCCGTGAAAGAAACGCCTGCCTTGTCTGCAATCTGATATTGAAACCAGGCCAAGCCCTGATTCTTTTTCTCTTGAATCGGTCCGGTCAGGCAGACTTTACAATCATAGCCCTCCAGTGCAAGGATCCGGGCAGCTGCGATCCCATCACCACCATTATTGCCAAGTCCGGCAAAGACGCCGATTTTTCTTGCCTGAGGAAAATGCTTTTTTATTTCCTCAGTGATGGCAAGTGCTGCTCTTTCCATCAAGAGATCCGATGGAATGCCGATTTTTTCTGTCATCTGCCGGTCTGCTTCCTGCATCTGCCGTCCTGTCAAAACACAAAGCATAATATACTCCTTTTTGCTTAAAAAAAGGCCGTGAGGCAGAGGATTCCGCTTCACAGCCAAAAGAGCCGATGATCCACGGCTTCTTATTCATTTTCTTGTGTCTCATCCGACTGGTTCTGTATCCGATAATTATAAGACAATTCCATAAGAGAATCTGCCAGATGGACATTCTGTACAACAACAGAATCCGGCACGTCCAGATCCAAGAGGGCAAAATTCCAAATTCCCTTAATGCCGAGATTTACCAGCTGATCTGTGACATCGGCTGCATGAGAACGGGGAACGGTCAGAGCTGCCATATCGACTTTATTATTCTTGATGAATGAAGGCAGCTCCTCCATTAAACGAATCGGAATATCCCGGATGGTTTTCCCTGCAAGCTGAGGATTGACATCAAAAAAGCCGATCATTTTGAATCCGAGATTTTCAAAATGCGAATAGCGGGAAATGGCCTGACCCAGGTTACCCATTCCTACCACGATCATGTTATG
This sequence comes from Porcibacter vitabionis, assembly GCF_046263795.1. NCBI lineage: Bacteria > Bacillati > Bacillota > Clostridia > Lachnospirales > Lachnospiraceae > Porcibacter > Porcibacter vitabionis. Next base: position 226,854 of record NZ_JBJYZD010000002.1, read on the forward strand.
AACCTTGTCTACGCCAAGGATCTTACCGATCTCATTATGCAGGTACTGAACATTGTAGCCGTAGCCCTGCTGGCCAAATCCGCCGAAATTATTCAGATCCTGACGGATCTGAGATGCGGTAATATGCATACTCTTAGACAGGTCACCCGATGATATACGGTCTACACCATTCTCAAGTAATTCATCCAAATATCTGTAATAACGGGGAAGACGCCGAATTACGGCGTTGGATATTTCCTTAGCCATTGTCATTTATCTCCTCATGTAAAAGTTCAGTAGACTCTCCTTATCAATGAATCAACATTGTTAAAAAATAAACATTCTTAACCTATGATAGTTTTCTTGTGAAAAAAAGTCAACTATTCTGCATCCAATTCCATCGAAAGAGACTCCCATTTGGCATAAGCGTCTTCCAGTTCTTCTTCCAGATCGGATCGCTCTTTCGTCAATTCATTTAATTTTGCAGAATTCTTTGCGATCGATTCATCTGTGAATGCCTTATCGATCTCACGGATCCTCTCTTCCCTCTTCGATATCTCTTCTTCCAATGAGGCCAGGGCTCTTTCGACTTTCTTTCTCGCTGCTTTTTTCCGCTTCTGCTCCTGGTAATCCAGTCCGGCATCCTTACTGTCTTCTGCAGAAGGATCTCCCTTTTTCTCCGATTCGGATCTTACATTTGAAATTTCCCCTGATGCAGAGGAAGGCGTCAGATCCTCCTCGGCCTTTTTTTCCAGATAATAGTCATAGTTTCCCAGATATTCCTTCATTCCGTCCTCATGGATCTCCAGGATCCTCTCGGCAGTCTGATTAATGAAATAACGGTCATGGGAAACATAAAGCAAAGTCCCGGTATAGGCATTCAAAGCTTCTTCCAGAATCTCCTTGGATTCCATATCCAAATGGTTGGTCGGCTCATCTAAGATCAGAAAATTGGCTCCGGACAGCATAAGCTTTGCCAGAGATACTCTTCCTCTCTCCCCGCCGGACAGTTCCCGGATCTTCTTATAGACATGGTCTCCCTTAAATCGGAAGGCCGCAAGGATGGAACGTACCCTGGTATTATTCAAATTGGGATAAGCATTCTGAAGCTCTTCAAAAAGTGTTGCATCCTCGTTCAGATTCTGCTGCTCCTGATCATAATAACCGATGGTAACGCCGGTTCCGATATGTACGGAACCTGAATCTGCCGGAAGAATTCCATTGATGATTTTTAAGGTCGTTGTCTTACCGGTTCCATTGTCACCGAGAATGGCAACTCTTTCCTGCCTTCGGATCTGGAAGTTCAAATTTTTGAATAATAGCCTGTCATCAAAACTCTTGGATAAATTGGTCACCGTAAGGACGTCATTTCCGGACCGGCTGTTGGGCTCTAAAACCAGCTTCATACCGGTATCTTCTTCCTTTGGCCGTTCCATCCTCTCCATTTTATCCAGAACTTTCTTCCGGCTCTCCGCTCTTTTAATGGACTTTTCCCGGTTAAAGCTCTGGAGCCTGGTAATCACAGCTTCCTGATGAGCAATCTCCTTCTGCTGTTTTTCGTATTCCCTCTCCAAAGTGATCAGAAGCTCTCTCTTCTGTTCGGTATAAGCTCTATAATTTCCGGTGAACAGATGGGCCGGATGCATGGAGAGATCCAGCGCATGATCGATGGTCCGGTTTAAGAAATACCGGTCGTGAGCAACCAATATGACAGCCCCGCTGTAATTCGACAGGAAAGTCTCCAGCCATTCAATGGAATGGAGATCCAGGTGGTTAATGGGCTCGTCGAGAAGGAGAACGTCCGGTTTTGCGGAAAGAAGCCGGCTTAAGGAGACACGGGTCTTCTGCCCTCCGGACAATTGATCCATGCTTTTCGAAAAATCTTCCTCGGAAAAACCCAGTCCCTTTAAGACACCGGCAGCCTGGCTTCGAAAGACCAGTCCGCCTTTTTCTTCAAAGGTTTGGCTTTTCACATGATAAGTTTCAATCAGCTGATTTAAGGCATCCCCGGTGACACGAGACATCTGTTCTTCCATGTTCCGCAGTTCCTCTTCCTCACAGATCAGGTCCTGGCGGGCAGAAAGGACGATATCATAGATGTTTCCGGCCCAGTCATCCTTCTGGTACTGGGCCAGGTAGCCAAGCTTTTTCCCGGAGGCCAGTGTTACAGTCCCGGAGTCTGGCGTCATTTCTCCAACGATGCACTTCAGTAATGTGGACTTGCCGGTTCCATTGGAACCCAGAATGCCCAGTTTTTCGTTCTCCTCCAGCTGGAAGGAAATATGATCAAAAATTACATCTGATCCGAAAGCTTTCGTAAGATCGGAACAGGTTAATACAAATGCCAAGTTACTCTGCCTCTCTATCCAAGGTATCTTTGATTGCAAGGATAAATTCCTCACTGCCAAGAGTGGTAGGATTCAAAAGCTCTGTGATCCTTGCCAGATCACCGGTCATCTTACCGCTCTCAATGGTATCAATGGTTGCTTTCTCCAGCCGGTTAGAAAAATCGACAAGCTCCGGGATCTGATCCAGTTCTCCGCGCTTTCTTAACGCTCCGGTCCATGCAAAAATGGTTGCAACGGAATTCGTGGAAGTCGGCTCGCCCTTTAAATGCTTGTAATAGTGCCTCTGTACCGTGCCATGGGCTGCTTCATATTCATAGTAGCCCTGAGGGGAAACGAGGACCGAAGTCATCATTGCCAGTGAGCCGAAGGCTGAGGACAGCATGTCGCTCATGACATCACCGTCATAATTCTTGCAGGCCCAGATAAAGCCGCCTTCTGATTTCATGACACGGGCAACGGCATCATCGATCAGGGTATAGAAATAGGTGATGCCGGCTTCTTCAAAGAGCGGTTTGTATTTCTTATCATAGCGCTCCTGGAAGATATCCTTAAAGGTATGATCGTATTTCTTACTGATGGTATCCTTGGTTGCAAACCAGAGATCCTGCTTCTTCTCCAGAGCATAGCTAAAGCAGGAATCTGCAAAGGAGGTGATGGAAGGAATCAGATTGTGCTGGCCCTGAACAACGCCGGGGCAGTCAAAATCATGAACCAGAGCTCTCTCTTCATGACCGTCTTCTGCCGTATAAACCAGCTCTACTTTTCCGGGGCCGGGGATTTTCATTTCCGTATTCCGATAGACATCGCCATAGGCATGACGTGCGATAGTGATCGGCTTCTTCCAGGTGCGGACATTGGGCTCGATTCCCTTGACCAGGATGGGCGCACGGAAAACGGTTCCGTCCAGAATGGCACGAATGGTTCCATTCGGACTCTTCCACATCTCCTTCAGATTATATTCCTTGACACGTGCTGCATTTGGAGTGATCGTCGCACATTTCACGGCAACACCATATTTTTTGGTGGCCAGGGCCGAATCAACGGTGACCTGATCATTGGTTTCATTTCGGTGTTCCAGTCCGAGATCGTAATACTCACTCTTTAAATCGATATAGGGGAGGATCAGATGCTTCTTGATCATGGCCCAGAGGATCCGGGTCATCTCATCTCCATCCATTTCCACCAGAGGGGTTTTCATCGTAATCTTTGTCATGCCGTGCCTTCTTTCTTCTTTTCTTGTATACAAAGCTGGAATTTTTCGAATACGAACTGTCAAAAGTATAACAAAGTGGACCTTTTTGGTAAAGACTTTCCTTTGCTTTTATACGTTGAAGTGTTGACATATATCAAACAAACAGATAGGATTGGTATATAATATTTCAAAGAGAAAACTGACAAAAAACTGACAAAAAACTGACATAAGAAATTAGGAACGTGAGGTCACAATGGACGATTTTCGCACCAAAATCAACGACTGGAAGAAGATTGGTTTTATCGGACTTGGTTTGATCGGAGGATCAATTGCAAAGGCGATCCGACTGGAATATCCTAAGATCAAGCTCATCGGTCATGCTTCAAGACGGTCTACATTAGAGAAGGCAGAGGCCGAAGGCGTGATTTTGAACAAAGATTTTTTGCCCCTGGAGGAGTTTGCAACTTGTGATGTCCTCTTTCTCTGCAGCCCGGTCCGGGTCAATTGTGACTATCTAGATCAGTTAAAACCGCTTCTTTCCAAGAAGACCCTGATCACGGATGTCGGGTCGGTCAAGGGAGATATTCATGAGAAAATTCGGGAGCTTGGTCTTTCTGCCCAATTTATCGGCGGTCATCCTATGGCAGGTTCCGAAGCGATCGGTTTTGAAAATTCTTCCCGCCTTCTCTTACAGAATGCTTTTTATATCCTGACGCATGATCCGGAAATGAATGCAGAGGAATTAAATCTCTTCTCGGAATTTGTTCATTCCCTGGGAGCCATTCCGATTCAATTGACACCGGATCGGCATGATTTTGCGACTGCTTCGATCAGTCATCTGCCTCATATCATTTCCGCTTCTCTTGTGGATCTGGTTCGTAAGGAAGATACCAAAGATTCCATCCTGAAAACCATTGCCGCAGGAGGTTTTCGGGATATCACGCGGATCTCCTCTTCTTCTCCGGTCATGTGGCAGAATATCTGTCTGGCCAACCGGGATGAGATCTTAAAATTACTGGATCTTTATGAGGATTCTCTGGATGAGTTCCGGAAGGCCATTTTGGCCGGCGATTCCGAGAGCCTGATCCGGCTCTTTTCCAATGCAAAGGAATACCGGGATTCGCTTGCCATCACAGATCGGGGCATCCTTCCGGTTGCAAATGAGATCTATCTCTTCATCGAGGATAAGGTCGGCGGAATTGCTGCCGTATCAAAGCTTCTGGCTGATCATGATATCAATATCCAGAATATCGGCATCATCCATAACCGTGAATTTGAAGATGGAGTCCTTCGTATTGAAACCTATCGAAGTGATGACAGGGACCGGGCAGTACAACTCTTAAAAGAAGCCGGATATCAGATCAGAAAGAGAAAATAAGGGATCCTTAAATAAGGAATCCTTTTAGAAAAGGACTGAGAGTTTTTTCGGCAACTGAAAAAGGAATTGGAAACGGAGATATGATGTACCAGGCAAATAAAATATTTTCAGAAGATATCAAATCGATGCATGGCGAATTGAGAGTCCCCGGAGATAAGTCGATCTCTCACCGATCCGTCATGTTAGGATCTCTGGCAGAGGGGCAGACAGAAGTCACCGGTTTCTTAAACAGCGCAGACTGCCGTTCCACAATCTCCTGCTTTCGAAAAATGGGTATTTTGATCAAAACAGAGGAAGAGAATAACAAGGTCTACATTTCCGGCAGAGGCCTGGATGGATTAAGACCGGCGGATGGAGTCCTGGATACCGGAAATTCGGGAACGACGACCCGGATGATCAGCGGTATTCTGGCGGGACAGACCTTCACCAGCCATCTGAATGGGGATGATTCGATACAGAAGCGTCCAATGAAGCGGATCCTGGAACCTTTACAGGAAATGGGAGCCCGGATCCGCTCGGATCGCGGGAATGATTGTGCTCCTCTGACCATAGAACCATCTCCTCTTCGGGGAATCACCTATCATACCAAGGTCGCATCTGCCCAGGTCAAGTCCTGTATCCTTCTGGCCGGTCTCTACGCTGAGGGGGAAACCTGTGTCTATGAGCCTGCTCTGTCCCGTGATCATACGGAACGTATGCTTCGGGCGTTCGGGGCGAAAATGGATCTTGATCCCGAGAATAAAATGGCCCTGATCTATAGCCGGCCCAAGCTTCTGGGACAGAAAATATTCGTCCCGGCTGACATTTCCAGTGCGGCTTATTTCCTGGCCGCAGGTCTGATCCTTCCGAATTCGGAGATCACTCTGAAGGATGTCAATATCAATCCGACTCGGGCAGGGATCCTTTCTGTCATTCAAAAGATGGGTGGTCATCTAGTCATCGAAAATCAAAGACTTTTGTCCGGAGAAGAAGTCGCAGATCTTACGGTTTCTTCTTCCTCTTTACATGGCTGTACCATCGAAGGAGACCTGATCCCCCGTCTCATCGATGAGATCCCCGTGATTGCCTGTATGGCTGCCTTTGCAGACGGTGATACGGAAATCAAGGATGCATCGGAGCTTCGGGTCAAGGAATCCGATCGGATAAAGTCCATTTGTGAAAATCTTCTGGCTATGGGTGCAGATGTCGAGGAAAGGCCGGATGGCTTACGGATCCACGGAGGAAAGGAGCTGCATGGAGCTCCTGTCAAAACTTATATGGATCACAGAATTGCTATGGCTTTTACGATCGCCGGACTTGCAGTAAATGGTGCAGTCACATTAGATCACCCCTCCTGCGTGGACATCTCCTATCCGGAATTCTATGATCAGGTTCAGCTTCTGATACAGTAAAATGTCACTGCAGATATTTCGGATCTAAGGGTTCTGCTCCCTTTCTGCCATGGCAGTATTTATACTTCTTGCCGGAACCGCAAGGGCAGGGATCATTCCGTCCGATCTTCTTGGCACGATGAACGGTCTTACTCTTCTTCTGCTCCAGATAAAGCTTCTTCTGTTCTTCCTTGGAAAAAATCTTATCCCATTCCGGCAGATTGTAAAGCCAGTCAGCTTCCGCATCTACCATGTTCATATAGAGTTTTTTCTTATCAAAAGCAAGGGAAACGACCGTGTTCTCATCCATGGTCTCGATCGGATTCGGTTCTACCAGACTGTCATTGATTCCATCCAGAAAACCGACCATAATTTTAAGCTCGATCCCGAAACGATCTGCCAGTTCCCTGACACTTCCCTTTACCACATTATCCGGATCCTTCAACAGGATGGAATAGATCTCCTGCTCCTTCTTGAAGTAGTCGTCCCAAAGTTTCTTCAGCGCATTGGGATCTGCATTCCGGTCATAGGCTTCTTTTCGCCAATCTTCTAACAAACTCATGTTCATTCTCCTTTAAATATTGTATGATTGTTCCTAAAGAACGCACTTATTTTATCAGAAGCCGCCTGACTTGTACAGACGCATCAAATGGAGACCATAATGAAAAAATTACGTCAGATTCTTGCGATCCTTGGAATCGTCATTCTTGTCGGTATGTATGCCTTCACATTATTTGCAGCATTGACAGATGATCCGAGGACCATGCATATTCTTGGATTGTCCATTGTCTTGACGATCCTGATCCCGGCCATTCTCTGGATCATCGGAGTCTTTCTTAGGATCGGAAAAAAATAAGAAATAAGAAATCACTTTCTCCTTCGAACCGCCCAAATGATAATACCAATAAGGATCAATGCAATAGGGATCATCAGTCCCCACAGGAGTCCATAGAGGACGACCGCCCTGGCACTGAACTGGAGATTCTGATAACTGTAGCTCTTCGATGCGACAGAAACGGATCCTTTCGATGCATCACCGCCGAAAGCAGACAGGATATTGCTGAAGAGTCTGGTATTTTGCCCCGGTGCCATCGATTCCACATCGTCAACCAGCATATAGGAAGATGCCAGAACGATCAGATTGGCTTCCTTTCCACCGACCGTGATTTCACTCCCAAGGGTAAAGCCTGTCCCTTCCGGCTTCTTCGTATCCGTCATTTCCTTTCCTGTCTGGGGATCTACGAGACTTGCTCCCGCAGAAGTGGTCAGAAAATCATTTGTTGTATAATTTTCATTCGTTCCGCTTGTCATCGAAACGGCTTGCGGCACCAGAATGGAAGGATTGGAAGAAATGCCCTTCGTAAGATCTGTCTTTGCCACATTGGGATAGAGAAGCCAGGAATAATTGGGTGCTGTATAGGTACTGCTGTCTTCCACCAATCCATAGCGGATATTGATGCCGTATTGATTCAATAGATTGACATAATTTGGTGTCGGATCCGAATTGCCATCTGATATGGCAGAAAGCGAAAGGGTGAGAAGCGCTTTCCCTCCATTGGATAGATAGGTCGACAATTTCTGGCATTCCCCTTCAGAGAGATCGCTGGTCGGACCATTCAGGATGAGGAGAGTACAGTCGGACGGGATCTCATTGTTACGAAGATTCAAGCTGTCCTTTGTCATATTCTTTTTACTGATCAGTTCTGAAAAAGCACTTCCCAGTTCTGTTTCATTATGCCCTTCGACAATATAGACCTTGTCTGAATTGCTCTTTGTAATACTTTGAATTGCAGATGTGATCTGGCCTTCTGCATCGAATGCCGTGATCTGGTAGGAATACGTCGAATTATCGATGCCATAACTGAAGAGATCGGCTGAATTGATGACTTTGGATTTTCCTGTGGAAGCATTCACAAGGATCAGACTTCCCTGATCCATGCTCTCATCACTGTATTTCGATGCAAATTTCGGACTCTGATCCGTGTCGATGTATTTGACCTTGATATGAGGATCTCCCTCATAGAGATTCAAGGTATGGTTCACGGCTTCTCCGCTGTAGGGAAGGCTGGCATCATTTTGTTCCAGAGAAGTCATCTTCTCTTCTTCTGTACGCGTATTGAGACAGTAGATCGTGATATCCGTCTGTAAGCCGTCCAGGAACTTTTTCGTGTCACTTGTCAGAGAGAAAAACTTCGATCGCGTCATATCGATCGAACGATAACGGGAAGGAAGCTTTGTGATCCCGATATTTCCTGCAATCAAGACCAGAAGCAGGGCAAAAATGGAGACCAGACTGAAAGCCCCTGTGGTCAGTCGTTTGATACTCATGGTCCATCTGGCCTTCTGGATGACCTGACAGGTCAGAAAAAGACAGAGGATGATGATGGACAGATAATAAACCAGTGATGAGATCTCTATGATGCCGGAGCGAAAATTATCAAAAGGTGAACTCAAGTCATAACAGGACAGGATCTTCACTAAAATCGGAAACTTAGAGAAAAAGCCTGTGATACCGGACATCATGTAGCCCAGAAAGAGCACGGCGATGGATAGAATGGCAGCGATCATCTGGCTTTCTGTAAGAGCAGAGATCAGAAGACCAATGGCAATGCAGGAGAGGCCATAGAGCCAGTAGCCTAAGATTGCGGTATAACTTTCCTTTAAGGCAGCTTTTCCAAACATACGTAAGAAAAGCGGACTGATCCCGATCACAAGCGTCTGAATGGTGAAAGTAGATGCCAATGCCAGATATTTTCCCAGAATGATCTGTCCGACGGAAGACGGAGAGGTCCACAGAAGCTGATCGGTATGGTTCTTCTTTTCTTCGGAAAGAGACCGCATGGTAAGGACCGGTGCCGTAAAAAGCATGAGGAAAGTAATGCTATAAACAGTATTCACAATGGAGGGAGATCCTTGTGACAGATTATAGGCGAAGAAATATAGACCATAGACAAAGAGGTTGATTCCTAAAAAAAGCCAGCCGATGACGTTATTGAATAAAGATCTGAATTCTCTTTTCCATACTGCTATCATTCTTTGTTACCTGCCTTGTCTTTCGTTTTTTCTTTTGTTTCTTCTTTTGTTTTTTCTTTTGTTTCTTCTGCATGGGCCTGATCCATCCGAGGATTAGGCTCTTTTTTAGTAAGAGGCGTATCGCTTTTATCTGTGAGCTCTAAGAAGACTTCTTCCAGGGACTGATTGACTTCCGTCATTTCCAGGATGGCAAATTTCTGATCCATAAGGAGCTTAGAGATCTCCGGCCGGATATCCTCGTCTCCGTTATAATAGACATCAATTTGAGCTTCCTTTTCCCCGGTCTCCTGCCTGACTTCCACACGGTCTATATTTTCCAGATCCAGAAGAAGCATGCGGATGACCTGGCCGTCGCCAAGACCATGAATGGAAAGATGCCGCTCCTTGTTAAAGGACTCTGTCAGATGATCTGCACTTTCGGAAAGGATGATTTTCCCTTTGGAAAGGATAAAAATATGATCACAGAGATCACTGACCTCTGCCAGGATATGGGAGGAAAGCAGGATGATATGGTCTTCTTTCAGACGAAAAAGAAGGGAACAAAACTCACTTAGCTGCCTCGGATCCAGACCGACGGTCGGCTCATCCAGAATAATAAGCAGGGGGTCATTGGCCAGGGCAGCCGCCAGGCCGACTCTCTGCCGGTAACCTTTGGAAAGATTTCGAATCAGGCGGTCACGAACATCGCTTAGATTTGTAAGGTCAATCAGCCGCTTCTCTTCTGCTTTTTGTTTCTTCCTTTCGACTTCCTTCAATTGTATGACAAATTGAAGATATTCCCTCACTGTCATATCCGGATAAAGAGGTGGTATTTCCGGCAGATAACCGATCCGTCTCTTGGCTTTACGGGCATCCTTCAGGATGTCCAGACCATCGATGGATACACTCCCATGACCAATGGCCAGATATCCGGTCATCATGTTCATTGTGGTCGACTTTCCGGCCCCGTTCGGTCCCAGAAGGCCGTAGATATGTCCCTTTTCCATAGAAAAGGAAAGGTCAGAAACAACGGGATGCTTCCCATAGGATTTGGATAGATGCTTCACTTCTATCAAAGTAGTTCTCCTTAATCGTTCTCTTTCATCGTTCTTATTGAATTTTGCCGAGTTTGTTTTGAATTAAAGCGACAAAAAACTGCCTCATCAAACGTTTGCTGCTTTACTAAGTATACAAGTTCGATCGAGGCAGTTTGTGATAAAAGTGTTAAGAATGCTGATCCGAAATTATTTTTTCAGCGGTGATTCGCGGTAAATAATATCCTCTCTTGCAGGACCGTTAGAGATCATGGTAATCGGGAAACCGATCTCCTTCTCGATAAATTCAATATAGTTTCTGCACTTTTCCGGCAGATCCTCGTACTTTTTAATACCGCGGATATCGCATTTCCAACCCGGGAAGGTCTTATAGACCGGCTTACAATCCTTGAGCTTTGAAGTGACCGGGAATTCTTTTACGGTCTCACCATGGTATTCATAAGCGACACAGACCGGGATCTCATCCAGATAACCGAGGTCATCGACAACGGTAAAGGCAACATCGGTAGCACCCTGTACCCGGCAGCCGTATCTGGAGGCCACACAGTCATACCAGCCGACACGGCGGGGACGTCCTGTGGTAGCACCATATTCGCCACCGTCACCACCATGATTCCGAAGAAGCTCAGCCTCATGACCGAAGATCTCGGAAACGAACTCTCCTGCACCGACAGCGGAGGAATAAGCCTTGCTGACAACGACGATCTTATTGATCTCATAAGGTGCGACACCACAGGAAACTGCGCCGAAGGCAGCCAGAGGAGAGGAAGATGTGACCATGGGATAGATGCCGTGATCCGGATCCTTCATGGTACCAAGCTGTCCCTCGAAGAGGACCTTCTTACCTTCTTTCAAGGCTGTTGTCAGATAAAGGGATACATCACCGATATAGGGCTTTACCCTTTCTCTCTGGTTTTTGATCCAGTTCAGGAGGCCTTCCCGATCAATGGGGTTGGTATGATAGAGATTGGTCAGAAGAACATCCTTAATATCTGCCACGCGATTGATCTTCTCCATCAGAACATCATCATCCTGATAGAATTCATGAAGCTGCCAGCCAATCTTTGCATATTTGTCGGAATAGAAAGGAGCAATTCCGGACTTGGTAGAGCCAAAAGACTTACCGGCCAGGCGTGCTTCTTCCAAGGTATCAAAGAGAACATGGTAAGGCATCATGACCTGTGCCCGGTCCGATATCAGAAGATTCGGCATGGGGACTCCACGGCTTGTGATCGTATCGATCTCATTCATGAATTTCTCGATATCGAAGGCTACGCCGGCGCCCATGACATTCATGATATTCTGGTGAAAAGCACCGGACGGAACCGTATGTAAAGCGAACTTACCATAGTCATTTACGATGGTATGGCCTGCATTTGCACCACCCTGAAAGCGGACAACAATGTCAGCCTGATCTGCCAGAGTATCTGTGATCTTGCCCTTTCCTTCATCACCCCAGTTTGCGCCAACTACTGCTGTAATCATTTCTCACTCAACCTCCAAGAAAAATCTTTACAAAAGCCTCTGAAAAAAGAAAGCCGGACAGATAGAATCTGCCCGGTAATATTATTTTAAGATATCGTGTCTGATGCTGGTAGTAACTGCCAGAGATCCCGGGCCGATATGACAGGATACACTGAGAGACAGGGGATTGATCAGGATCTCCCGGTTGGGCCAGCGCTCCAAAAGTTCCTGACGGAACTCTTCTGCTGCCTCCTCTTCCTGGGTATGGGCAACGGAAATAATACAATTCTTTCCTTCCGGATCATGAAAACGTTCCTTCATGTCCTTATCAATGGCATCCATCATGATCTGTTTTGCCTGTTTCATGGTACGAGCCTTGGCAAAGGAATCGAGTTTCTCCCCTTGAATCGTAAGCACCGGCTTGATCCGAAGCAAAGTTCCGATCGCTGCAACTGCAGGTGTTAAGCGGCCGCCCCGTTTCAGATATTCCAGGGTTCCGACGGTAATATAGATCGAAGAATCGAACTTGGTATCCTCCAAAAACTTCTGAATCTCACTGCCGCTTTTTCCAAGATCTGCCATTTTCTTGGCCTCGACGACGGACAGTCTCTGCGTAACGGAAATTCTCTGATTGTTTACGACAAAAACCTTGCCGTCATAGTCATCTGCCAGACCGATTGCGGTTGCACAGGAGGATGACAGACCGGATGACATCGGAATATAGACTACCTCATCATAGTCCTTAAGAAGCTCATCCCACTGATCCATGAGATCGCCTACGATCGGCATGGAAGTTGTGATCTTACAATCCGGCTGACGGAGCTTGTTATAGAATTCCTCCTGAGACAGATCGATCTCTTCATAGTAGAGCTTGTCATTGATATAAAAAGGCATAGGGAGAACGAATACCCCCATCTTCTTTGCCTCTTCTATGGTGATACCGCTGTTACTGTCGGTAAGTATTGCAACTCTTGGCATGGTGGAACCTCTCATTTCTTTCGCATACCGGTAAAGTTTACCATACTCTCCCGGTCAAGTCCAGCCGGCGAAAGCAGGAATCATGAAAAAGGCCCTTCTCCCGGATCGGGAAGAAGGGCCTTTTTATCACTTTATGGTTTGTTTGATCGATTGATCGATTGATTCAATGATTCAATGATTCAATGATTCAATGACCGGATCACATCATGCCGGGCTGAGGTGCGGCAGGAGCTGCAGGTGCAGGTTCCTTAATATCAGCAACAACAGATTCTGTCGTCAGCAGTGTGGAAGCTACTGATGTGGCATTGAGAAGAGCGGTTCTTGTAACCTTGACAGGATCCAGAATTCCGGCTTCTACCATGTCTACATACTGATCCTTGGCTGCATCGTAGCCAACGCCGTCATCCGATTCACGAACCTTATTGATGATGACAGCGCCTTCCAGACCTGCATTCTGAGCAATGTAGAAAAGAGGAGCTTCCAGAGCCTTGGCTACGACCTTGGCACCGGTCTTTTCGTCGCCTTCCAAAGTGGATGCAACATCATCGACAGCCTTGATGGCGTGGATGTATGCAGAACCGCCTCCGGCGATAATACCCTCTTCTACTGCGGCACGGGTTGCATTCAGTGCATCTTCCATACGAAGCTTAGCTTCCTTCATCTCGGTCTCTGTTGCTGCACCGACACGGATGACAGCGACACCGCCGGCAAGCTTAGCCAGACGCTCCTGGAGCTTTTCTTTATCGAACTGAGAAGTGGTTTCCTCGATCTGCTTACGGATCTGAGCAACACGGTCCTTGATTGCTTCTTTATCGCCTTCACCGTCAACAATGACAGTCGTATCTTTCTTAACCTTAACGGACTTTGCACGGCCGAGCATATCGATGGTAGCATCCTTAAGCTCAATGCCGACATCAGAGGTGATAACCTGACCGCCTGTCAGAATAGCGATATCCTGAAGCATTTCCTTTCTGCGGTCGCCGTAACCCGGAGCCTTGACTGCAACGACATTGAAGGTTCCTCTCAGCTTATTGAGGATCAATGTGGTAAGAGCCTCACCCTCGACATCTTCAGCGATGATCAGAAGACGAGCGCCCTGCTGTACGATCTGCTCCAGAAGAGGAAGAATCTCCTGAATGTTAGAGATCTTCTTGTCGGTAATCAGGATGTAGGGTTCATCCAGAACAGCTTCCATCTTATCGGTATCGGTAACCATATAAGAGGAGATATATCCGCGATCGAACTGCATACCTTCTACCAGGTCCAGCTCGGTCTGCATGGTCTTGGACTCTTCGATCGTGATAACGCCATCATTGGAAACTTTCTCCATGGCGTTAGCGATCATATCACCGACTTCATCAGAAGATGCGGAGATCGATGCAACCTTAGCAATCTGATCCTTGCCCTTAACCGGAGCGGACATCTTTACGATGGCATCAACAGCTGCATCAGTAGCCTTCTTCATACCACGACGAAGAACCATAGGATTTGCACCGGCTGCCAGGTTCTTAACGCCTTCATCTACCATAGCCTGAGCAAGAATGGTTGCTGTCGTTGTACCATCACCTGCAACATCATTGGTCTTGGTTGCTACTTCCTTAACCAGCTGAGCTCCCATGTTTTCATAAGGATCCTTGAGCTCGATTTCCTTTGCAATGGAAACACCGTCATTTGTGATCAGAGGAGCGCCATAGGACTTATCCAGTACTACATTTCTTCCCTTAGGTCCGATGGTTACACGAACAGCGTCTGCAAGCTGATCCACACCACTCTGAAGAGCTGCTCTGGCTTCTGCGCCGTATTTAATCTCTTTTGCCATGATCAATTCCTTCTTTCTTATGTCTTATATCTAAATGCTTATGTTCTGTAAAAACACATTCCGGAAATCTTAAGATATGAGTGTCAAAACTACCTTTTGATACTATGATCATTATTCAACGACTGCAAGAATGTCGCTTTCTTTTACAATGATATATTCTTCGCCGTCAAGCTTTACTTCTGTTCCGGCGTACTTGGAGTAGATGACCTTCTGGCCTTCCTTGACCTGCATCTTTACTTCATGTCCGTCAACCATTCCGCCGGGGCCAACTGCAAGTACAGTTGCTTCCTGAGGCTTTTCCTGAGCTGCGGATGCCAGAATGATACCGGATTTTGTGGTCTCTTCTGCCTTGACCTGCTGTAATACGACCCTGTCACTTAATGGAACTAATTTCATGATCTAGTACCTCCTAATTTCAATCGAATTTGTTAGCACTCAATTTAATGGAGTGCTAATCAACAATTCATATAATAGTTTGATAGAGGCAGTCATGCAATTTCATTGATTTACGAAAATTAGGCCATTTTCTCTATATTTCTCACGAATACTTTCTTATTCTCTCGAATTCTTATTTATGTATTTTTTTGACACATCTATTCCTTGTCCTGACCGGTCCATTTCCGTTTCAAATTATCGATCATAATGGATCCCCAGCTCTTGGCAAGCTTGGCCAGAACACCGCCGAAAAGCCTCTGCTTTTCCGGTGGCAGAGTGCGGATCACTGCCAGCATATTGGCATAGGTTTTGGGCTTGGAAAGCTCCACTTCATCCGTGGTGGTCTTTCCTCCATAGGCCAGAGATTGAAATAAAATAGCAATAAACTCTTTTCTGGTGTCACTATTTAAGCCATCCAGCCAGCGTCGCAGGGTTTCATCGAAAATCAGAGATTGATCACTTAGTTTACGAGCCTCGGCAAATTGGTTGCCGGATACCTGCCAGGAGGTCGGATCATGCTGAAGAAGACCGGTCGCATTGCTTTTTACGATCTTATGATGGTAGGCATTTTCCATGATCATACCAACGATGGAATGCTCCGGAACAATGGAATGTACTTTTGGAAGAATGGATTTAAATTTCTGAAGGGAAGCGATCGCCTCATTAAAACCGGGACCGTCATTGGACCAGACGTCACTTATTTTTTTCTGAACCTTAGGATCCGAAAAAGCGGAGCCATAGACGGCAAAGTTTCCGCCTTTACTGTGTCCGCCGACACGGATCTTACGAAATGTAAAGCGTCCGATTCGGTTGATATAAGAGACCGCCTGTTTCTGTCCGGGCGTAGCGTCCAGATAGCTCATATTGAAATCTTCCTGCCAGCCGACCAGAGTATGGTCGGTCCCTCGGAAGGCGATGTAAATCGAATGATCCGGCAGCAAAAAGGATACGGCAGAAAACTGAATCTCTGTCTCTTCATCGATTTCATTGACATAAGCAAAGAGTTTTGTCTTCTGAAAGCGCCTGGTCTCGGATGCTTTTTTTAAAAAAAGCGGTGCATTTGCTGTTGCACCGTTTTTATCAGTAGAAAGTTCCGAAAGATCATGTCGCTCAAAGAACAGTCTGCTTGCTTCCTGAATCGAAATCTTCTTCCTGCTCTCCGGTGAAGGCACGATCCCGTCAAGATTGGAATATGCGATCTCGGACAAGATGAGATTATCGACCTCATTAAAGGGATCGACCTGCATGGTTACATCATTTCTCCAGTTCAAATAATCCATGATATTCGCCATAGCTTTACCTCAAATTCATTTTTTTATCTGTTTGAAATAGGCATCATCTGCTTCTGTCCAGGCAGAGGAACTTTCATCGGAACCTTCATTGGAACTTTCATCGGAACTTTCATCAGAACCTTCCTTGTCCTTGCCTTCGACAGGGCTGTCTGTGGAACTGTTTACAGAGCTGTCTCCTGTTTCAGATGCTTTCTCGTTTCGAATCTCTTCCTGACCGGCAGGTTCAAAGTCCTCGATCTTCTCCGCTTCTTCCCGCTTCTGTTTGCTTTCTTCCTTACGGAAGCCCTTTGCCCGAAATGCCACAAGGATCTGAGAGATCAGGCCGAATAAAGCTGCGATGACCAATAGAATATAGAAGATCTGACTATTCGGATCTAAGACTTTATCCAGATGTAAGATGGTGATCACAGAATAGGCAATCAAGAGAAGAGACATGACAAGATTTAAAAACCATGCGGCACCCTTCAATTGTTTCATCTGTACCGTATGCTGTAGGAGAACTACGCCCTCGACCAGTGTCAGGCAGCCTAAAAGCAGATGAAAATAGGAGCTGACTTTTTCGGCACGGAGTAACATGCAGGCCGAAAGGATCAGGATCAGAATACCGAAAGCCAGATCATAATTGGATATGATCCGGAATTCTTCTTTCACAAAGTATCGAACGGTGCAGGTAATGCCCCAGACCAGTAGAAAACCGATGATGATATAGGTATAGTAAAGGGGCTTCATTCCTGCGATAAAAAGCATAGAGAGCCCGACAACCAAAAGAAGAATAGAGATCATAAGATTGGCAACCAGGGCCAGATAATTGTGGTCCTTTACTGCCAATTCCGGATCTTTCTTTTCTGCTTCATTTCTCTTCTTCCCTGCCATCATAACACCTCCCAAAACACTCTCACATTTTTTGTCTTCAAAGACCGGCGATCAAAAGAACAAAAAGATTCGTCAGCCCGTGAGCCAGGATCGGAAGGATGATCTTCCCTTTCCATAGATAGAGAAGAGCCAGTCCGATGCCAAGCAATGCTGCATAAACGAATTGTACCACATTGAAATGCATTGCACCAAAAAGAAGGGAAGAAATCAAGACCGCAGGGATCCTTCCGAAAAAACGATCCATCTGTCCTGCAATGATACCGCGGTAGAGGATCTCTTCCAGGATCGGTGTCAGAACAGCCGATGTCAGGATCTTCATCCAGAAGGGCCCAGAAATTAAGGCCCGGTTGGCTTCTTGAAAGGAGGGATCCCCGAGGAGGCCGAGTCTGGTGCAGGCCCAGTTATAGAGGAGGCCGAAGGCGACGACTCCTCCGATTGCCAAGGCTTCCAATGGAAGATCCGACAGGGCATATTTCACAGGAAGCTTTCCAACTTTACTATAGGCCCAGATCATGAAAGGAAGCGTAATCAGTCCGGCCAGGAAGATGCAAAAGAGATAGCCGGGGCTTTCCCGGAAAAAAAGAAGGAAAAACTGAATGCTGAAATTATAAAGCACAAAATATAAAAGCAGAGGCAGAAGGATGGAGGAAAGCCTGCTCTTGAATTTGTTTTTATCTTCGTATTTCTCTTCGTATTTCATATTCAAATCTTTTACCGTTTCACACCCCGGCTGTCCCTACTCTGTATCCGCAGCCGGTCCAGATGGACATCCTCTTCTTTTTCCGTTTGAATGGCAAGGCTTTCCCCATCATGCAAATAATAGGCTTCTTTCAGTCTTTCATTTTTTCCGACTTTCATCCCACGGACACCGATGGCATTTTTCTTTTTCTCCGGAACCTCGGACACAAGCATACGGAGGAAATAATCCTTATCCGAACGAAGTACCAGGGTATCCTTTTCTCCATCGATAACAGAAACCATAAGTAACTTGTCAGAATCAGAAAGTTTTCCTGCCAGAGAAGCCTTTCTGGTCACATCGAAAAGAGCCCCATCCACCTGCTTTATCATACCGGATTCTGTGACAAAGAGAAGTTTCCTGGTCCGGATATGCTCCATGGTCGTCAGGAGACAGATATTCTCCCTGGTAGAATCAAAATTAGAAAGATTGTCCAGAGGCTGGCCCTTATCTCGGAATTTTCCCATCGGAAGATCCAGAACCTTGATCGAATACAGTTGTCCCCTGTCGGTAAAGAGTAAGAGTTTATCGGTATTTTTACAGAAGAGGACCTGCTTGGACTCTTCGTCAGCTGCTGCCTTATTCCTCTCATAGGTCGGCATATCGATTACTCTGCCATAGGCAAAACGATCGATTAAGATAGCGACATCGATTTCTTCGAGAGGTTTCTCTTCTACGACAGCCTCTTCTACATTATCGATCACAGTTCTTCGGTCGCGGCCGAATTCCCTGGCTGTGGTCTTCAGATCCTTGATGATGACTTCAGCCATTTTAGACTTATTGTCCAAAATGCCTCGATAGGTCTTAATATGGGCCAGGGTCTCATCATATTCCCTTTTCAACTGGTCCAGTTCCAGACCAATCAGGCGGTAGAGACGCATCTGTAAGATGGCATCGGCCTGTTTTTCCGTAAAATGAAGACCGGCGGCATCTTTTTCGGACTGGTCGGACTTAAAGCGGATGCCCTCGGTCTTGCCCTCGACCAGACAGGCTTTGGCCATTTTCATATCCTTGGATCCACGAAGGATCTCAATGATCAGATCAATGACATCCACAGCCTTGATCAAACCTTCCTGGATCTCCTTTTTCTCCAGTTCCTTATTCAGAAGATAGTTATATTTCCGGGTGCATACCTCGTACTGGAAATCCACATGGTGACGGATCAAGGGAACAATGCCCATGGTCTCCGGCTTACCATCGACAACGGCCAGCATATTGACGCCAAAGGTATCTTCCAGTCGGGTCTTCTTATAGAGAAGGTTTAAGATGTTATTGGCATCCGCCCCCTTCTTCAATTCGATCACGATCCGGATGCCCTCTTTGGACGACTGGTTAGAAATATCGGTGATGTCATTCGTGACATGGTTTTCTACCAGTGCGTAGACTTCATTTAAGAATTTTCCGATATTGGCACCGATCATGGGATAAGGGATCTCTGTGATGATAATATTTTCCTTTCCCCCTTTGGCAGATTCGATATGGGCCTTGCCGCGGATCTTGATCTTACCCTCACCGGTCGAGTAGATTTGTAAGAGATCATCTTTATTGGTCACGATACCGCCGGTCGGAAAGTCCGGCCCCTGGATGATCGACATCATTTCAGCGGTATTCATGGTCGGCTTTTTCATATAGGCAATAACGCCTTCTACGACCTCCCTTAAATTATGAGGCGGGATGGATGTTGCCATGCCGACAGCAATCCCCTCCGCTCCATTGATCAAAAGGTTAGGGATCCGAACCGGAAGGACCTCCGGCTCTTTTTCGGTCTCGTCAAAATTCGGGATGAAATTAACGACATCCTTATCAAGATCAGAAAGATAACAGTCCTGACTGACCTTCGAAAGCCGGGCCTCAGTATAACGCATGGCTGCGGCACCGTCACCTTCGATGGAACCGAAATTTCCATGTCCGTCAACCAAAGGAAGCTCCTTCTTAAAGCCCTGGGCCATCACAACCAGGGCTTCATAAATCGAAGAATCTCCATGCGGATGATACTTACCCATGGTATCTCCAACGATACGGGCCGATTTTCGATAGGGCTTGTCATAGCGAATGCCAAGCTCATACATATCATAGAGCGTTCTTCTCTGCACCGGTTTCAAGCCGTCCCGGACATCCGGAAGGGCACGCGAGATAATAACACTCATCGCATAATCAATATAAGATTTCTGCATGATCTCCGAATATTCTGTGGAGATCAGGCGCTCAGGTCTTGCCATATAGTACTCTCCTTGCCTTTAGAAATGTAGATCAATCTTCAGACGTCCAGTTCCGCATCACTGGCATGATCGTGAATGAAGGCCCTCCGGGGAGGAACATCATTTCCCATCAGCATTTCCGTGACATCACTTGCCATCCGTCCGTCTTCGATCAAAACCTTTTTCAGATATCGCCTTTCCGGGTCCAGAGTGGTCTCCCAGAGCTGCTCCGGATCCATCTCTCCCAGACCTTTATAACGCTGGAGGGTGAATTTCCCGGTGTGTTTCTTCCGATAGGCTGTCAATGCCGCGTCATCATAGAGATACTCTTCTTTTCCTTTGGCAGGCATGGCCTTATAGAGAGGCGGCATAGCGATATAGACATGACCCTGAAGGATCAGCTCCGGCATAAAGCGATAAAAGAGGGTCAAAAGCAGGGTCGAAATATGAGCACCATCGACATCGGCATCCGCCATGATGATGATCTTGTCATAGCGGAGTTTTGTGATATCAAAGTCATTTCCGAATCCCTCGGAAAAGCCACAGCCGAAGGCGTTGATCATGGTCTTGATCTCAGCATTCTTTAAAACCTTATCGATCGAAGCTTTTTCTACATTCAAAATCTTACCGCGAATCGGCATGATCGCCTGATACATCCGGTTTCTGGCCATCTTGGCGGAACCGCCGGCGGAATCTCCCTCGACAATGAAGATCTCGCACTTGGACGCATCCCTGCTCTCACAGTTTGCCAGCTTTCCGTTCTGATCGAAGGAAAACTTCTGCTTGGTCAGGAGATTGGTCTTGGCCCGCTCCTCCGTTTTTCGGATCTTGGCGGCTTTCTCGGCACAGGAAATGACAGCCTTTAAGACTTCAAGATTACGATCGAAATAAAGCTGGATCTCGGTTCCCGTAATGGAGGAAACCACCTTGGCAGCATCCTGATTGTCCAGTTTGGTCTTCGTTTGTCCCTCAAAACGGGGATCCGGATGCTTGATGGAAATGACCGCTGTCATGCCGTTTCTCACATCGGTGCCGGTGAAGTTCGGGTCCTTATCCTTTAAGATGCCGAGCTCTCTGGCATAGGAATTGATGACCGTTGTAAAAATAGTCTTAAAACCGGTGATATGGGTGCCTCCCTCAGTATTGTAGATATTGTTACAGAAACCGAGGATATTCTCGTGGAATTCATTGACATACTGAAAAGCCACAGAAACCTGGACACCGTCCTGCTCTCCGCTGAAGGAAATCACAGGCGTCAGAGCCTCGTTATTGGCATCCAGCTCACGGACAAAGCCGCTGATTCCATCCGGTTCATGGAAGGTCTCCTCGTCCGGCTCCTCTTTTCGCATATCACAGAAATGAATGGTCAGATTCGGATTGAGATAAGCCGTCTGCTGGAGGCGGTTTTTCACTTCCTCCTCGTTGAAATTGGTCTTCTCGAAGATCTGGGGATCCGGCAGGAAGTTGATCTTGGTTCCGGTTTCCTTTGTGCTTTTTAGGATGGGTAAGGTCTTATCCTTTAAGAGGGGAAGTGTCGCTTTGCCCCGCTCGAAATGATCGTGAAATGTAGCCCCGTCTCTTGAGATCTCCACATCCATATAAACGGAAAGCGCATTTACAACCGAAGAGCCGACGCCATGCAGGCCGCCGGAAGTCTTATAAGCATTATTGTCGAACTTACCGCCAGCATGAAGGGTGGTGAAAACAACACGCTCTGCCGGGATGCCGAATTTGTGGTTGGCAACCGGTATGCCCCGGCCATTATCCTTCACGGTACAGGAGCCGTCCTTCTCCAAGGTGACATCGATGGTATCGCAGAATCCTGCCAGATGCTCATCGACGGAATTGTCTACGATCTCATAGATCAGATGATTCAAACCCTTCCTGGAGGTAGAACCGATATACATACCGGGGCGCTTCCGGACTGCTTCTAATCCCTCAAGGACAGTTATATTACTATCATCGTAATTATCTTTTGCCATAAAAAATCATTTCTGCTGCAAATAAGTTTAAAATCAGGCAGCATTCTCCTTTATTTAAATTTGATCCGCCGGACTGATTTCAGTGCCTCGTATACTTTTCAGCTACGGGAACCAATCAACCAATCAACCAATCACACAATCGATCACTAATTATAGCGAATCTAAAAGCAGGATGCAAACATAGGTTTGCATCCTGCTTTGAAAGGCTTCTGATCTGAAAGATGATCAAAGCTTGGCATAGCCATAGCCGTTCACGATCGCATCTACCGGGATCTTCTTTTTACACATAGGGCAATCCTGTGCCGGATAGGTCTGGTAGCCGGGGATATCATCCGGTGTAAAGAGGCTGTAACATTCCTTTTGATCCACCTTGTTCATCGTAGAGAAAATGGCAGCAATACCGACATTCAGGCCACCGTAGTAACGAATACATTCCATAGCCCGTCTTTCTGTTCCTCCGGTCGAGATATTATCAACCAAAAGAAGAACATATTTTCCCTCAATGGCCAGACGGTTGTTTTGTCGGAACATAAACTGATGAAGAGAATTTTCCTCCGGAGTAACGACATACATCGTCTCATGCTTATTGGTCATCTGGAAATTCGACCGCTCCAGCTCATCGGCAAGGAAACCTCCCAAAAGCTCGGTTCCATCCAGGCAGACAATGGTATCTACCGTATAAACATGATTCTGAAGATGCTGCCTTAAGGCCTTTGCCGCTTCCTGGGCTTCTCTGACTCTGACTTTGATTCGCGTGATATCAATATAGAAATTTGTGTGAGAAGCGCCTGCTGCAAAGTGTCCCGGTGCTGCATTGATCGTAATCTGGGGATCATGCTTTGCATAGAATTTGGTGATTCTGCTTTCCATATCATTTGCCATAAAATTACCCCCTTTACCATTTTAAGCAAAGATTTCAGTCATCGATCAACCGATTCCTATTTCTGTCGGAAAATCTGTTTTTATTTTACACCAGTTGAGCCAAAGCCGCCACGAGATTTATTGTTCAAATGCTCGGTTTCTTCAAAAGTGATCTTCGGCTGATGCTCGAGGATTCGAAACTGTCCGATCCTGTCATTGACATGAAGCTCACAGTCTCTGGTCGCATAAACCGGCATACGAATAATATCATCATCCCCACAATAGGATTCATCGACAATGCCCATGGCATTGGTCTGGATCAGACCGAAATTTTTAAAGGTAGAGCTTCTTGCTACGATCAGCATTTCATAGCCCTTGGGAAGTTCTACGGAAATTCCCATATCTACAAGATGGAAATCTCCCTTTTTCAGCTTGATATTCTCAGCAACTCGAAGGTCGATCCAGTCGGACTTCCCGTCGATGTAAGTCAATTTCTCGATCTCTTTATTGTGATACTTGATCCGGATCGTCTTTTCCTGCATGTCCTATCCCTTTCATTTTTTCATAGTGAATCTTAGTGAAATGAAGTCAAACAAAACGAAGCCTTTCATCCTCTTTTTTCTTGTCTCTGGTCATCAGAGAAAGCACGGCTTCCCGGGCATCCTTGCCGTCAAAAAGAACATGATTGACTTCCGTAATGATCGGAAGCTCCACATCATACTTTTCTCCCAATTTGGCAGCAGCTCTTGCCGAATAAACACCCTCGACAACCATGGCAACACGCTTCATGGCATCTCCTGTCTTCATTCCCTGTCCGATATAGAATCCGGCAAGACGGTTTCTGCTATGATGGCTCTGACAGGTTACGATCAGGTCACCGATCCCGGTCAGCCCGGCAAGAGTCTCCGGCTGTCCGCCACATGCCACAGCCAGGGCTGTGATCTCCTTGATCCCCCGCGTGATCAAAGCAGCCTTGGTATTATCGCCGAAACCAAGGCCATCCGACATTCCGGCCGCAAGAGCAATCACATTTTTCAGAGAGCCGCCGATCTCAATACCAATGACATCCGGGCTGGTATAGACACGAAAGGTTTCATTCATGAAGAATTCCTGTGTCATGACAGCAAGGTCTCGGTCTTTGGAACCGGCAACAACAGCCGTCGGCATACCGACGGCAACCTCTTCCGCATGACTGGGACCGCTTAAAATGCCGACATTTGCTTCCGGCAGGACCTCTTCGATGATTTCTACCTGGCTGAGAAGGGTCGCTTCTTCGATTCCCTTGGTAACCGTAATGATTCTTTGCCCGGATGAAATATAGGGCTTGATCTTCTCTGCTGTCTCTCTGGTCGCTGTAGATGGAACAGCCATGACGAGTAGATCCTTGTCCCATACGGCCCGCTCCAGATCTGCGGTAAAGATCAGTCTGTCCGGCAGGATGACCCCGGGCAGTTTGCTCTCGTTCTTATGACTTTTCTTCAACTCTTCCACCTGGTCGCTTCGGTGAGACCAGAGGGTGACCTGGTGCCCGTTCTGGGATAGAAGAATTGCCAGGGCCGTTCCCCAGGAACCTGCGCCCAATATGGATATTTCAGCCATGTTAACCTCCTGATCGAATTCTTTTCAGATTCCTGTTTTAGGATGGAAGGTGAATTTGTTCTCATTTCCCTTAATCAGGCGTCCGATATTACTTCGATGTTTGATGATTGCCATAATTCCGACAATAGAAGTCAGGACTGCAGCCTCGATATTGCCTCTGCTTCCATAATGAAACCAGCCCATGGCATAGAAAATCAGGGCCTGAACCGGGAGGGACAAGGCTGCAATAATCGATCCGAGGCTGATGAAACGACTGATTGCCACCAGTAAAATGAAAACCCCGCCGGCAACAATAAGCATTCTTGGCTCGACGACGATCAGAAAGCCAAGGCCGGTTGCGATTCCCTTCCCGCCTTTAAAATGGAAATAGCATGGATACATATGGCCAAGAACCGCTCCGAAAGCTGCATAGAGGCGAAGAATCCTAAGATCTGTTCCTGATACCCAGGAAAAATGGGAGAAGATCAGGCTTACCAGGATGGCAGCCAGAACCGCTTTCATGCAGTCTACGATCAGAGTCAGGACCCCGGCGCGAAGCCCCATCACTCTTAAAGTATTGGTCGTTCCGACATTACCGCTGCCCTTGGTCCGGATATCAATGTGATGAAGCCTTCCGGTCAGATAGCCCCAGAGAATCAGTCCGCAGACATATCCGATCAGAAGACTGATCAGTCTGGCACAGATCATTCGTCGCCCTCCTTCCTTTCTCTCGTGATGAAATGTAAGGCAGTTCCTTCAAAACCAAAGGACTCCCGGATCCGGTTCTCCAGATAGCGGACATAGGAGAAATGCATGAGATCCTTGTAATTGACAAAGAATACAAAAGTCGGTGGTTTCACGGACACCTGAGTCGCATAATAGATCCGGAGTCTTCTACCCTTATCCATAGGCGGCTGCTGCATGGCAACGGCTTCCGCTACGATCTCATTCAAGACACCGGTCTGCACCCGGAGGGTGGAATTACTGATTACCGTATCTATGGCTTCATAGATCTTATTGACCCGAAGGCCCGTCTTTGCGGAAACAAAAAGGATCAGGGCATACTGCATGAAGGATAAAGTCGAACGGATCTTCTCGGTCTGTCGATAGATCGTCTTATCATCCTTTTCTACCGCATCCCATTTATTGACAAGCACAATGATTCCCTTGCCCTGTTCGTGGGCAATTCCTGCAATTTTGGCATCCTGCTCAGTGACACCTTCTGTCCCGTCGATCATAATCAGAACGACATCCGCCTTTTCGACCGCCGAAACGGCCCGGATCACAGAATAGCGTTCCAGGTCTTCCTTGACCTTTGATTTCCGGCGAAGTCCCGCTGTATCGATGAAAATATAGTCCTTGCCATGGAAACGGACACGGGTATCAATGGCATCTCTCGTGGTTCCTGCGATGTCCGAAACGATCGACCGGTCCGAACCGGACAGACGGTTGACAAGAGAAGACTTTCCGACATTGGGTTTTCCGATGATGGCGATCTTCGGCGTGTCGTCGTCTTCTTCCTCTTTGGACTTGTCCGGGAAATAGGAAATGACCTTGTCCAAGAGATCACCAAAGCCCAGCTGATTGATGGAAGAAATGGGCATGGGATCACCGATTCCAAGATTATAAAATTCGTAGATATCCGCTTCGTATTTTTTGAAGTCATCCACCTTATTGACAACCAGGATCACCGGTTTTCTGGAACGACGCAGCATGTCGCAGACCCGCATATCCGAGTCCTGCAGACCCTGCTGTACATCTGTGATAAAGAGGATCACATCTGCCGTATCGATAGCGATCTGTGCCTGATCTCTCATCTGACTCAGGATCACATCATCTGAATCCGGCTCAATTCCACCGGTATCGATCATGGTAAATTCCCGATCCAGCCAGTTGCAGTCAGCATAGATCCGGTCCCGGGTCACGCCGGGCGTATCCTTGACAATGGAGATTCTTTCCCCGGCAAGGGCATTGAAAAGTGTTGATTTGCCGACGTTTGGACGGCCGACAATGGCTACAACAGGTTTACTCATATTCTATTCCTTCCAATCTGATTTGTTTGGTCTATATTCTGTCTGCTATGATCCGTTGAAAAAAACATCAATATCCCTTGAATAAAAATGCATTCCGGATATGCCGGATCTTTCCCTCACGATCGATCCCGATCACATCAAAACGGATCGGTGTATCTTCAGAATAGCCGTTTTCTTTCAGAAAATACAGAGCCGTTTTGGAGATTTGCCGCATTTTTCGAGAATCGACGGATTCCGTCGGATCGCCGGAGATCTCTCCGGAGCGAAACTTTACTTCGATAAAGACGAGGTAGGAGGTCCTGACTTTATGGATTCCAAGGACCTCTTCCTCTTCTTCTCTTCCAATCAGGTCAATCTCTCCCATTCGGTTTCGGTAATTCCTGACAAGGATTTCCATTCCCTGTTTTTCCAGATAGAGAGCGGCAAGACCCTCGTATAAACTCCCGACGGAACGCTTGTTTTCTTTCAATCCATAACTCCGAGATCAACAAAATGACCGATAAAACTCTTCCTGTGAATGGGACAGGGGCCATACTTCTTCAAGGCTTCAATGTGGTCTCTGGTCCCGTATCCCTTATTTTCCCGGAAATGATATTCCGGATAGAGGACATCCATTTCTTCCATATAGTGATCCCGGGTCACCTTGGCTAAAATACTTGCGGCAGCAATGGAAATGGACTTGGCATCACCCTTGATAATACTGACCTCAGGGATCTCTACCTCAGGGATATGAACCGCATCAATGAGAAGAAGATCCGGCTGAGGCAAAAGCTTCTGAATGGCAAAGCGCATGGCTTCATAGGTTGCTTGCAGAATATTGATCTCATCGATCCGCTCCGGAGAGTTGACGCCGATCGCGTAAGAAACTGCTTCTTCCTTCAGAATGGGAAAGAGTTCCTCCCTCTGCTTTTCTGACAATTTCTTGGAATCGTTGATGCCGTGGATCCGGCAACCTTTCGGCAGGATCACAGCACATGTCATGACAGGACCTGCCAGAGGCCCGCGGCCGACTTCATCAATTCCGGCAATATAGGAATAGTCCTTGTATTTTCTTTCAAAAAAGGAGATCTGATCGATCCGGTCTTCTTCCTTCTGCCAGGCAATCAGGGATCTTTTTGCTCTCTCTGCCATCTTTCGGACGCTGCTTCTTCCATCCTCTTCGTATTGAGAAAGGAAAGCCTTCAGATCCTCAGGATCATTCAAAGCCAGAGCATCCCTTAATTTCTTTTGAATCTCCTGCACTTTCTCACTCATTTTTCGGCAACAGTCCTTTCATTTTATTGAAGGGATAGATCCGGCAGAGAGCTCTTCCGATCAATCGGTTTCGATGAATAGGTCCGACCTGTGGGAAACGGCTGTCTAAGCTGTTATTTCGATTATCTCCCATAACAAAGTATTCATCCTTTCCCAAGGTAATGGGAGTAAGGGCATCACCCGGATTCTGGATCACCTCTCTGCCATAGTTTTCCTTCAAAACCTTCCCGTTGATCAGGATCTGTCCGGAAGGATCGATCTGGACGGTTTCTCCGGGGAGTCCGATGATTCGTTTGATAAAGTATGTTTTCGGATCTTCCGGGTCCGGGAAAACAACGATTTCAAAACGTTTGGGCTCCCGGAAATGATAGGTCAGTTTATCAATGATCAAATTATCCCGGTTCGAAAGGGTTGATTCCATAGAGGATCCGCTGACAATGGTTCTCTGACCGACAAAATTCACGATGATCAGAGCAATGATCGCAATAATCACGATATAGATCAACATGCAAAGGATCCTTCGGGTCCTTTGCTCCTTGTCATCCTCTTCCTCCATATATTGCATTTCATCCATTGTATTCTTTTCTTCTGTCATATTATTTCCGGTCGTACTTTCTTCTCTGCTAATATAATTTTCGGTCATCCCAAAAGATGTCCATCCTGCTTCAGCTTTCTTCCCCGGGAACTTCCAGACTGATCCGACCGAGCTTACCGGTGCGAAACTCCATCATAAGAATTTCCGCCATCCGCTCCGTATTCAGTTCTCCGCCGGGAAGCAGGATCTTCCTTTGTCCGGCAAGATCCGAAAGGACTTCTTGTGCCGGCTTTCCTGTTGTAATCTCATGATCTTCTGAAAAAAACCTTTTTTCCAAAGACATGGGATAGTCTTCTCTTAAGAAATCGATCATCCGGCAGGCCAATTCCTCCATGGGAATTCTCTCATCCGAGATGGCACCACACATAGCTAAATGCAGACCAACCTCTTCCGATTCGAATTTCGGCCATAAGATGCCCGGTGTATCAAGAAGGTCAATCTGCTGGCTGGTGTGGATCCACTGCTTGCCCCGGGTCACACCCGGCTTATTTCCGGTTTTGGCCTGAGATCTCTTCGTCACGAGATTAATAAAAGTGGATTTTCCAACATTGGGGATTCCGACCACCATGGCCCGGATCGGCCGGTTTCTCAGTCCTCTTTTCTGATCTCTCTCCCTCTTTGGCTTGGCAGCAGTTTCAAAGGCCTGAAGGATCCGGTTTCGATCCTTCATGAGCTTGGAATCTGTTTCCAATACACTTGTATTTTCTCCCCTTAATTTTTCGATCCACAGGGAGGTCTTTACCGGATCCGCCAGATCAGCCTTATTCAGGATGATCAGACGAAGCTTCTGATTCCCCATACGGATCAGATCCGGATTGGCACTGCTCAAAGGGATCCTGGCATCGCGAATCTCGACGATCAGATCCACGAGCTTCAAGTCTTCTTCCATCTGCCGTCTGGCCTTGGTCATATGGCCCGGATACCATTCAATATTCATCATCTTACTCCATCAAGCCAAAATTCGAAAAGGTCACATTGAGCCAGACCTTACCGATCAGTTCCTTTCTTGTAACCTTGCCAATCGATTCATATCTGCTGTCTTCGCTGTTATTCCGATTATCACCCAGGAGAAAATATTCGCCCTTGCCAAGTTTCAGTTCATTCTCTGCCAGTCCGGCATGATTGATCGTTTCATTCGAAATATCACTGTTATAGACTTTATTATTGATATAAAGGGCTCCGTTTTTGATCTGTATTTTTTCTCCGGGAAGGCCGATCACCCGTTTTATGCTGATCTCTGCTTCACGATCTCCATTCGGAAGAAAGGCTACAATATCGCCACGGTGAGGACCGGATATCTTATAGCGGATACGGTCCACCAGAACGGAATCCCCACTATGGACGGTCGTCTCCATGGAGGGACCGAGGACCTTGACGCGATAGAAGAAGGCCAGGACAAGAATGAGCGCAAGAAAAATGACCAAAAGGTAACTAAGAGCGTTTTTTGCCACTGCCTTGACCCTGGCCAATTCGACATGCCGTTTTCTTCTTCGGAAATTCAGACTGTCATGTCTTCTTTTTTTCCATTTTTCGATGTTTGTTTTAATTTTTTCCATAACTCTTACTATACACGAAAATAAAAATCAGGACAACACAGAAGAAAGAAAAAGGGACAACCACATCGTGGTTGTCCCTCCCGGAAGTAAGATCCGAAATTACTTTTCGCGAACCTTTGCAGCCTTGCCGACTCTGTCGCGGAGATAGTAAAGCTTGTTACGACGTACCTTACCACGACGAACGACTTCGATCTTCTCAATGTTCGGGGTGTGCAGAGGCCAGGTCTTCTCAACGCCGATACCGGAAGAGATCTTACGAACGGTAAAGGTCTCACGGTTGGAACCACCCTGCTTCTTCAGAACAGTACCCTCGAAAATCTGAATTCTCTCGTTGTTACCCTCGCGGATCTTGTTGTAGACACGTACAGTATCACCAACACGGAAATCAGCGATGTCAGACTTCAGTTCAGCCTGCTCAATGTTCTTAATTACTTCACTTGCGTTCATTTTGTTCTCCTTTTCACTGACGTTCATAATGCCTGACTGGCAAAAGCGGACCGTCCGATTTTTTTACAACGTTGATATTTTATCAGAATCCATATGTTCCTGCAAGAGTTTCTTTAGGATCTTTCTCTCTTTTTCGGACATTTCCACTCGTTTCAGAAGCTTTAGATCGGCCTTCTTAAAATGCAGGTTCGACAGAAGGTCCGGCCGTCTCTCATAAGTTCTTAAGATTGCCTGCACTCTCCTCCACTCATCAACTTTCTTATGGTCTCCGGAAAGCAAAACTTTTGGAACCGCTTCTTCCTCCCAGACTTCCGGTCTGGAATACTGCGGATACTCCAGAATACCGGATTCAAAGGACTCCGTCTCAGCCGACGTATCATTATGCAGAACACCCGGGACAAGACGCGATACCGCATCGACCAGGATCATAGCCGGCAGTTCTCCTCCGGTCAGGACATAGTCTCCGATGGAAATATAGTCCGTACAGATCCGATTCAGGACCCGGTCATCGATGCCCTCGTAGTGACCGCAGAGCAGGATCAGATCCTCCTCTTGGGCAAAATCATGGGCATCCTTTTGGGTGAAGGTTCTCCCCTGAGGCGTGAGATAGATCGTCCGGATCTTCTTTTCTTTGATCATAGAATCGGATCCATATCCCGAACCAGCCTCTTTCGAATCTTCATCTTCCTGTTTCGACTGTCTCTCCATTTCGATCTCATCCCGAACCGACTTCCAGCAGTCATAGACCGGTTGGGCCTGCATCAGCATACCGGCGCCCCCGCCATAAGGATAATCGTCGACCTTTTTATGAGGATCCAGGGTATAATCCCGGATATTTCTGGTCTCTATCGTAATCAGTCCTTTTTCCCTGGCCCGACCGATAATACTGTTGTCCAGTCCTCTTTCCACCATATCCGGAAAAAGAGTCAGAATATGAAAATGCATTTCTTACAGATCCTCCAGTCCGGGCAGAAGGTGAACCGTCATGCTGCCGGCATCCGGATCAACCGATCGAATACATTCTTTCGTTGCGGGGATCAGAAGATCCTTACGATTTGCTTTCTCGATCACGAAGACATCATTGGCACCGGTTTCATAGACTTCCTTTAATCTCCCAAGATCCCGGCCGTCATCTGAAAAAACCGAAAGTCCGATCAGATCATCGATAAAATACTCATCATCCTGCAGTTCTTCGGCATCCTTCCGATCGATCAGGATATCCGACTGACGGAATTTCTCGACATCGTTGATATTGTCATATTCTTTAAATTTCAGGATCACCTGATTTTTAAACCTTCTTGCCTTCTCCACATGAAGGATCTCTTCCGGCAGCCTGCCGGAAATATAGACCCGGTCTAACTTTTTAAATCGATCCGGGTTGTCTGTTGTCGGAAAGACCTTCACTTCCCCGCGGATCCCGTGTGTACTTGTGATAATGCCAACGCGCAGACGATCTGACATGTAGCTTCCTTTCTGATAAAAAACGGGCTGCATCTGCAGCCCGTCTGAATTCAGTCGACAATATCGACGATTACTTTTTCATCCATCTTGGAAGCCGCTGCCTTTACAACAGAGCGGATTGCCTTGGCAATTCTTCCCTGCTTTCCGATGACTTTACCCATATCGGATGGAGCAACGTGAAGTTCCAGGATGAGTGTCCTGCCGGATTCTTTTTCCGTGACGGTAACTTCATCCGGAGAATCGACAAGTGACTTTGCTATTACTTCTACAAGTTCCTTCAACACTCGTCCCACTCCCTTCCCGGATGATTATTTTACGATACCGGCATTCTTCATCAGACGAAGAACGGTCTCGGTCGGCTGTGCGCCGTTTGCCAGCCACTTCTGGGCTGCTTCAGCATCGATCTTAACTGCTGCAGGTTCCTGGGAAGGATCATAAGTACCGATCTCATCGATGAATCTGCCGTTTCTCGGGCTCTTGGAATCAGCGACGATCACACGATAGAAAGGTGCCTTCTTCTGTCCCATTCTTCTTAAACGAATCTTTACTGCCATTGTTTTTTCCTCCTAGAAAATAAAATATATATTTAGAATGGAAACCGATTAAAATTTCCAAATCTACGACCTTTATTTTTCATCATCCCGGGCATTTTCTTCATCATCTTCCGGGCTTCTTTGAATTGTTTGATCAAGCGATTGACTTCTGCGATATCGACGCCGGCGCCCTTGGCGATCCGGTGTTTTCTGTGGATATCAATGAGATCCGGATTTTCTCTCTCCGCAGCTGTCATCGAATAGATCATAGCTGTGATATGCGACATTTTCTTCTCATCGATGGCCGCATTGATCTGATCCATCTGTGATTTATTCATTCCAGGCATCATACCGAGGATCGAGGTCAGACCTCCCATCTTCTTCATCTGCTCCATGGAAGTCAGATAATCATTGAAATCAAAGCCTTTTTTCTTGCGAACCTTTTCGGAAAGCTTCCGGGCCTCTTCCTCATCGATGGAATTCTGTGCCTTCTCGATCAGAGAAAGGACATCTCCCATGCCAAGGATCCGGTTTGCCATACGATCCGGATGAAATTGCTCCAGATCGGAAAGTTTCTCACCCATGCCGGCATAGAGAATGGGTTTTCCGGTGACAGCACGGATGGAAAGCGCCGCACCGCCTCTGGTATCACCATCCAGCTTGGTCAGGATCACACCGTCAATTCCGACCTTCTCATCGAAGGTGGAAGCAACATTGACAGCATCCTGTCCGGTCATGGAGTCGACCACCAGAATGGTATCGGCGACATCCAGGCGGGACTTGATCTCCTGAAGCTCTTCCATCATGCCTTCATCAATATGAAGACGTCCGGCGGTGTCTAAGAATACGACCTTGTTTCCATTCTTTATGGCATGTTCGACAGCAGCTGCTGCAATATCCGCAGGCTTCTTGCTGTCTCCCATGGAGAAGAAATCGACACCGACCTTTTCGGCATTGATCCTAAGCTGTTCAATAGCGGCCGGACGATAGACATCACAGGCAGCTAGAAGAGGTTTCTTATTCTTTTCCTTAAGCTTTCCGGCAAGCTTGGCTGTCGTAGTGGTTTTACCGGCACCCTGAAGGCCCACCATCATGATGACAGTAACGGTCTGTCCCGGGCGGAAAGTAAGCTCGGCACCCTCTGATCCCATCATATTGACGAGCTCATCATGAACGATCTTGATCACGGACTGGGCCGGATTCAAACCATTCAGGACATCGCTGCCGATGGCCTGTTCCTCTACTCTCTTCGTAAAGTCTTTGACGACCTTGAAGTTTACATCTGCCTCGAGAAGAGCCATCTTGACTTCCTTCAAAGCCTTCTTAACATCTTCCTCGGAAAGTCGGCCCTTACCACGAAGTCCTTTGAATACGTTTTGAAGTTTTTCGGATAAGCTGTCGAATGCCAATATCCTTCTCCTTATATTTCTTCCAGAATTTCTTCCAGATGCCGTTTCATTAAGTCTTTCACTGACTGTGGCACATTGCTTTCTTTCTTCAGGAGATCTTTGATATCCTGAATATTTCGGCTGATCAGATGAAATTTCCGGATGAGCTGCATTTTGCACTCGTAGTCTTCCATCTGTTTGGTACAGCGGCGAATCAAATCATAGACGCCCTGGCGGGATACTCCCTTATTCTCTGCAATCTCACCCAGAGATAAATCATTCAGGACGTAATCCTCGTAAACTTCTCTCTGATGATCATTTAAGAGGACCCCATAGAAATCATAGAGATCTCCCTGGCGGATCTTATCATCCATCACTGCAACCTCCTACCTGACCTACTATAAAGGAGAATTCCTTTACAGTCAAGTGTTTTCCCTTTACAGTAACTCCTGTAGACTGTATTTAATTTAATGCAAAAATAATTTGATGCAAAAAGAAAGGCAAAGTTTACTGATCTTCTTCCTGGCGAAACAAGGCTTCCACAAAATCATCGGGATCAAAACGTTCGAGATCTTCGGCTGTTTCTCCGACACCGATGTATTTGACCGGTTTCTTCAACTCTGCCTGAACCCCAACGGCAATACCGCCTTTGGCAGTTCCATCCATTTTTGTAAGAATAATGCCAGTGACATCTGTCACTTCATCAAACTCTCTGGCTTGCTGAAGAGCATTCTGACCGGTCGTGGCATCCAAAACCACAAAGGTCTCTCTGTGGGCTTCCGGAAACTCCCGGTCAATGACCCGGTTCATCTTAGAGAGCTCCTGCATAAGATTCTTCTTATTGTGAAGACGGCCGGCCGTGTCGATCAAAACAATATCCGTTCCCCTGGACTTGGCCGCCTGGATGGAATCGTAGACGACGGAAGCCGGATCAGCGCCATCCTGGCCGCCAATCATAGCTACTCCGGCACGGTCCGCCCAGGTTTTGAGCTGGTCTCCTGCCGCAGCACGGAAAGTATCGGCAGCAGAGATCAGGACACTCTTACCGGAATCCTTTAATTTCCTTGCCAGCTTTCCAATGGTTGTGGTCTTTCCGACACCATTGACACCGACAACCATAATAACAGACTTCTGGTTCAGAAAATCATAGGCATCTTCCGGGACAAACATCCGGTCTCGGATCAGCTTGATCAGAATATCCCGGCAGTCCTTCGGATCCTTGATTTTTTGAGCCTTCACTTCTTCTTTTAACTCAGTCAGGATCTCATCGGTTGTCCGGACGCCGATATCTCCCATAATGAGAATTTCTTCGAGTTCCTCATAGAAATCGTCATCAATATTGGTAAATCCACGGAAGACATAATCCATACTCTTGACGAAATTCGCTCTTGTCTTGGCAAGGCCATTGACCAGGCGGCGGAAGAAGCCTTCCTTTTTCTTGGGTTCTTCCGGAGTTACTTCGTCCGATTTGGCCTCCACAGGCTCCTCCCCTTCCAGGCTCAGCGATTCGTCCTCCAAAGATTCTTCCCTTTCCAGGCTCAGTGATTCGTCCTCCGAAGACTCCTTTTCTTCTTTGCTTTCGGCTTTGTCGTCACCGTTTTCTTCTTCACGAACAGACGCATCCTCCTGATCCGGGATCCTCCAGACTTCTTCCTCTACAGGTTCTTCTGCTTCTTTCTTCTTTCGATTCCAAAAGGCCACGGCACACTCCTTTCTTCCTTTTTCTTCTTTCAATTTGCCAGATCCTGGTCGATCAGGCTGACAGAAACCAGAGTGGATACACCCTTCTCCTGCATGGTAATTCCATAGAGACGATCGGCTGAATTCATGGTTCCCCGTCGATGGGTGATCACGATAAACTGCGTGTTCTTCGTTAATTTGTGCAGATAAGCTGCAAATCGGTCTACATTGGAATCATCCAGGGCGGCTTCGATCTCGTCCAAAAGGCAGAAGGGCGAGGGCTTCAGATTCTGAATGGCGAAAAGCAAAGCGATTGCCGTCAAAGATTTCTCACCACCGGACATCTGCATCATGTTCTGCAGCTTCTTTCCGGGCGGTTGGGCAATGATCCGGATGCCGGTTTCGAGGAGGTCTTCCCCCTCTACCAGTTCCAGGCTACCCTTACCACCTCCGAAGAGGGCCTTGAATGCCTTGTCAAATTCCACCTGAATATCATGGAAACCTTCCTTAAACTGCTTTCGCATACCTTCATCGAGCTCCTGAATGATGGTAAGGAGAGATTCCTCCGCCTTGACCAGGTCGTCATGCTGACCCTTGAGGAAAGTGTAACGTTCATAGACTTCCTTGTATTCTTCGATGGCATTGACGTTAACAGAACCCATCTTTCGGATCTCATCCCGAATCGAGGACAACTGCTTCTTCATCGTATTTCGATCGCAAAAATCCGGATCCTGCAATTCCATAGCCGCATGTCTCGTGAGTTCGTACTCACTCCACATATAATTGTTCTGGTATTCCAGTTCTTCTTCCAGCTTGTTTCTCTTGCCGTTCAGACGATAAAGTTCCTTATCCAGATGGTTGAGCCGGTTACTGACGCTTTCTCTCTGATCAAAGAAGCCCTTGTAATCCTGGTTCATGGCTTCTTTTTTCTTCAGATTTTCCTTTCTTTCCAAGGCAAGTTTTTCCAGAGCCTCTTTCTGACTTACGATGGCAGCCCGAAGCTTTTCGATTTCCTGCTTCTTTGCTTCTACGCCTTCTTGGGCCTTCTGGCTTTCCTGATCCAGGAAATTGTACTCTTCCCTGTTCTTCTGAAGCTCTGTCCGGATCCGGGAGAGGTTCTCTTCCATGAAGCTGACCTTCTGTGAGAGATTTGCCTTCTTGAGCTGGAAATCTGACATGGACTTCTGCGCCTGGTTTTCTTCGGAGAGCTTTCCTTCGAGGAAGGCTTGTGTCTTTTGAATCAATGCCTGGAGTTCTGCTTCCCGGTCTGTATTTTCCCCGGACTGCTTCCGAATCGCCTCTTCGTCTGCATCGATCTTCTTGAGCTCCTCCTCGATGGCTTTGCCTTCCTGATTCAAGTTCTTTCCTGTTTGATCGGCTTCGTTTTTCGCCTGCTTGGCATGGGAAAGCTCAAGCATTGCAGTATTCTTATTCAGAGCCAGATCCTGGAGAGCCTTCTCCCCTTCGGAGAAATCAGAACGGGCTTTCTCTAAGGTATGCGCCTTCTCCTCCAGATCTTCATTGAGTTTCTTCGCCTTCGCCTCTGTCTTTTCGATCCGCTCTTCCAGCTCCTCTAATTCCCTCCGTCTTCCCAGGAGATTATTGTTATTTTTGAAGGATCCGCCGGTCAGAGATCCACCCGGTCTTAAATACTCACCCTCCAGCGTTACAATATGATTCTGATACTGGGTCTTACGGGCAAAGGCAAGAGCCAGGTCCAGATTTTCCATCACGATGACCCGGCCCAGGAGATAACGCATGACATCCCGGTAAGGCTTGTCCGTCTCCACGAGATCACTTGCAAGACCGAGAACGCCCTTCTCATGAAGCAGATGATCCGGGACTTGCTTTTCCTTGGGATGCACACTGGTCAAGGGGAGAAATGTAGCCCGTCCGCCATGGTTTTTCTTCAGATATGAGATCATATCCTTGGCAGTGGATTCATCCTCGGTAACAATATTCTGGATATTACCGCCGAGTGCAGTCTCGATGGCAGTCTCAAACTTTGCATCCACATGGATGAGATCGGAGACAAGGCCAATCAGGCCGGGGTTAGATCTCTTCTGTTCCATGACCTTCCGGACCGCCGTACCATAGCCTTCGTAACGCTCTGCGATATTCTTTAAGGTCTCCAGTCTGGATTTTTCGACCTTGATATTATTCTCAGCCTGCTGTCTTAGATCACGGAGATTCTTCTCTTCGCCTTCCAGAGTCTGAAGAAGGTTTTTCTTCTTCAAAAGTTCTTCCTGGGCACGTTTTTCTTCTTCGTCCAGAGAAAGATAAGCCTCCTGAGCCTCTTTCAGATGCTCCTCTACGGACGCATTCTCTGTCTTTTGGGTCAGGATCCTTCGAACCAGAGCAGCCTTTCGGATCTGGACCTGCTCCCGGGTGGTTTTAAATTTCTGAAGCTCCGACTGGATATCTGCTCTGGCATTCAGGAGGTTTACG
The DNA here is from genome assembly GCF_046263795.1 of Porcibacter vitabionis. NCBI lineage: Bacteria > Bacillati > Bacillota > Clostridia > Lachnospirales > Lachnospiraceae > Porcibacter > Porcibacter vitabionis. The sequence continues at coordinate 264,799 of NZ_JBJYZD010000002.1, forward strand.
ATCTCTTCATGACTGTTTTCAATCGTCTGATTGGCCTCATGGATCAATTTCTCCAGTTTCTTATAGGAATCGTCTGCGCTGCCGAGCTTGGACTGCAATTCCATAAGATGAGACTTTTCGTTTATCAGATCGCTCTCCAGCTTTTCCTTCTGACCAGTCTTTTCCTTCTCTTCCGCTTCCAGTTTTGCCCGGCGGTCCTTCAGGCTGTCTTCCGAAGTCTGAGCGGACCGGATCTGCTCTTCCAAAAGGCTGATCCGGTTTTCCAAACGATTCTTTGCTTCGTTATTCTCTGTTTCTTCTTCGTGGATGCTTTCTGTCCGCTCATCCAGAAGGGCAATTTTCTCCTCAAGAAGGGAAGAATTCTTCCGGATAGATTCGAGTTCGGCCTTTCCATCTTCCATATCCTTCTGAACAATAGAAGCATTATCGGAAGTTTCTTTGGATTCCTTTTCAATGCGATCCATCTCGATGAGATAGAGATTGACATCCAGTTTCTTCTGGTCTTCTCGGAGCGCAAGATACCGTTTTGCCGTCTTGGACTGCTCTTCCAAAGGGCCGACCCGGTCTTCCAGTTCGGAAAGGATATCATTGACGCGGACCAGATTTTCTCTCTCATTTTCCAGACGTTTTTCCGAAGCTGCCTTTCTCTTCTTGAATTTTACAATACCGACCGCTTCGTCAAAGAGTTCTCTCCGATCCTCCGGTTTTCCGGACAGGATCCGTTCGATCTGTCCCTGACCGATGATCGAATATCCCTCTTTTCCGATACCGGTATCATAGAAAAGTTCGTTTACATCTTTTAGACGGCAGGGACTGCCGTTCAGGAGATATTCACTTTCACCGGACCGGTAAACACGCCGGGCGACCGTAACCTCTGCATATTCAATGGGAAGGACGTGGTCGGAATTATCCAGTGTGATAGCGACATAGGCATAGCTTAAGGGATGACGATTTTCCGTTCCGGCGAAAATCACATCCTGCATATTTTCCGAACGGAGCTGCTTGGCACTCTGTTCTCCGAGAACCCAGCGCACCGCATCCGAGACATTGGATTTACCGGATCCGTTCGGACCTACAATAGCAGTAATACCCGGATGAAAATCCAGAACGATCTTATTTGCAAAGGACTTAAAGCCCTGCATTTCAATACTTTTTAGATACATGAAACCCCCGTGTTACTGTTTATTCTTCTTTGCATAAAGGATCCCCTGATAGGCGGCTTCCTGCTCTGCCTTCTTCTTCGAAGGACCGGAGCCGATTCCGATCACGATATCCCCGACCTTGGCCTGAACGGTAAAGGTCTTATTGTGGTCCGGACCCTCTTCCTTGATCAGTTCATAGGTCAAAGGAGCCGTATGTTTTGCCTGTACGATCTCCTGCAAAGCTGTTTTCGTATCATGAAAGAGTTTCTTGTGTTCGATATCCGTAAGAATGAAGCGATGAATAAAAGCTCTGGCCGGCTCCATTCCTCCATCGAGATACATGGCACCGATCACGGCCTCCAAGGCATCCGACCGGATGGATTTTCTGGATCTTCCGCCGGTCTTCTCTTCTCCAAAGCTTAAACGGATGTACTTCTCCAGATCCATCTCTTCCGTACAATAAGAAAGCGTCGGTTCGCATACCAGACTTGCCCGGATTTTCGAAAGTTGTCCTTCGTGATCATTGGGGTAATTCTGGTATAGGAACTCACTTGAAACCAGTTCCAGGACGGCATCACCCAGGAATTCCAGTCTTTCATTGTCGGATAAGGCCTTCATCCTGTTCTCATTGGCATAGGATGAATGGGTCAGAGCCTGGAGAAGGAGATTTTCATTGGTAAAATGATAACCGATCCTCTCTTCGAGCTCCTCCAAATTTGGATTTTTACTTGTCATATTCATTCCTTTCCTATAAAAATTTATATAAAAATTTTCTTCTCGCAAAGAAGCCCCTTCGAACCGGCAAAAGCCGGATAGAGAAAGGGCTTCTAAAATTCGTTATCTATGCATAACTTAGTTTTTGGAATCTTCGATCATCTCGAGTGCCTGACCTACCGTAGTAATATCCTGCACCTTGTCTTCATCGATTTCTACACCCAGACGATCCTGGACTTCCAGAAGGATCTGATAGAGATCCAGAGAATCTGCACCGAGATCATCTGTAAATGTGGTATCCTCGCTGATTTCGTCCGGATCTACACCTAAAACCTCAGCAATGATCTGCTTTAAAGTATCGAATTCCATTGTTTTCTCCTCTCTCACTTAAAAAACTGATTGGCCCGAAAGGCCCGCCCTCATATCTCAATTCATCATCTAAAAAAACTACTTTTTTTGCAAGGCTTCTTCTATATGCTCACCGATTTTTTGATCGTGAAATGTAAGGCATTGCAGTAATGTGTTGGAAAACTCCACTGCTTTCGCACTTCCGTGGGTTTTCACCACAAGTCCCTTTAATCCCAGCATAGGAGCTCCGCCATACTTTTTTACATCGTAATCGGAAAGCCTGGACTTTAAAGCCGGCATCACCAGAAAGGCTCCGATCTTCGATCTCAGATTGGACAGGAAAGCCTCTTTCATCAGCGATAAAAATGTCTTTCCGACCCCTTCAAAGAACTTTAAGATCACATTTCCGACAAAGGCATCACATACGATCACATCTGCATATCCGCTCGGAATATCACGGGCTTCTACACTGCCGATAAAGTTAATGTCCTTGCATTCTTTCAGAAGGGGAAAGGTCTCTTGAACCAGCTGATTTCCCTTCTCTTCCTCGGCTCCGATATTCACAAGGCCGACCCTGGGGTTTTTGATTCCAATGACTCCTTCCATATAGATAGAACCCATCTTAGCATATTGGACGAGGTATTCCGGTTTGGCATCGACACTGGCACCGCTGTCCAGTAAGAGCTTTGGTCCCTTTTCCGTTGGAATCAGAGGGGCAAAAGGCGCTCTCTTGACGCCACGGATACGACCGATCACAGTCTGTCCGCCAACCAGGACAGCACCGGAATTTCCGGCGGAAACAAAAGCGTCTGCTCTTTTTTCCTTCACAGCTTTCATGGCAAGGACCATGGAAGAATTCTTTTTATGTGTAATGGCCTGCACCGGATGCTCCGCTGTCTCAATGACTTCGCTGGAGGGAATAATTTCATAACGATCCTTGACAAGAGCTGCTCCCTCCGTCTCATCCAAGACCTTTTTAATCTGCGCCTCATCACCTACCAGAAGAACATAGAGTCGTTTTTCCTTCTTCAAAGCATCGATTGCACCTTTCACAGGCTCGACAGGCGCATAATCTCCGCCCATGACATCCAAGGCAACTCGAACAGGTTCCATTCTAGATATCTCCTTTGTAATCTTTCACCTTATTCAAGAAATTTTACTATAATCGATCCCTCGAATCAATAGCCGTCAAAAGTCCGAATCCAATTCCCCGGTCAATCTGCCTGCTCGGTAAAAAAATGACCGGGAGAAATCAATTTCGATTTCAGCCGGTCATTATTTTACAGAGAATCTGTCTGTATCACATCAACAGTAGATTAGTCCTGAGATACGATCTCACGCTTGTTGTATGTGCCACAGTTCTTGCATACTCTGTGAGGCATCATTAAAGCGCCGCACTTGCTGCAACGAACCAGAGTCGGAGCGCTCATTTTCCAGTTTGCTCTTCTTCTGTCTCTTCTTCCCTTGGAAGATTTGTTCTTTGGACAAATAGACATCGATCACACCTCCTTAAACTGATTGAAGACGTCCAGGGCTTTAGCCATTCGCGGGTCTAAGACCTTACGATCACAGCCGCAGTCCTTTTCATTAAGATTCTGACCACATACGGGACAAAGTCCCTTGCAGTCCTCCTTACAGAGAACTTTTGCTGGCCAGTTAAGAAGAATTTCGTCCAGGATCATTTGATCAACATCCAGACTTTTGCCTTCTACGAAATTAACTGCCTCGCCGTCTGTCAGATGATCGGGCTTCCCGTCTTCGAGTGAAAGCTCTACATTTATTACAGCAGAAATTCTTACAGGAACATCCGTCAGGCATCGATCACAAGGAATGATGGTCCCGATTTCTGTCTCTGCTTGAATCATCAGCTTCTTTCCATCTGCAGCGGAAAGAGACAGATCAAATGGCTTCTTCTCTGCAATTGGATAAGAGATCCCTTGAACCTTGATCTGATCATGATCCAGATGAGCCGAAACAGTAACGTTTTGCTTTTCATGAATAATATCTGAGAGATCCAGTTGCATGTTTTCTCCAATCCACACTTTTTTGATTATAGCCATGCAAATGCATGAAGTCAACAGAAAAAATCGAATAATTAGAAAAATTTAGGCCATGCCGTTTTCTTTCAGGACTTCTACTGTCTGACGGGCGATGGAAAGCTCTTCATTGGTCGGGATCATCCAAACCGGAACGGTCGAATCATCGGTAGAAAGAAGCTTCTCACAACGGATGGCTTCACTTCTCTCAGGATCCATCTTGATTCCCATATAATCGAAGTAGCTGATCGCCATACGACGGATGTACTTATTGTTCTCACCGACACCTGCAGTGAAGACGATACAGTCAACACCATGCATAGCTGCAATATAAGCTCCGATGTACTTAGCTACACGATAGGAATAAGCTTCCAGGGTATCCTTGGCATGCTGATCGCCGGCTTCCATCTTTGCAGTGATATCACGGAAATCGGAAGAAATGCCGGACAGACCGAGAACACCGGACTTCTTATTCAGGATCTCCATCACTCCATCGATATCGGTATTTTCCTTCTTGGCAATGAACTGAACCAGAGAAGGATCAATATCTCCGGACCGGGTACCCATCATCAGACCTTCCAAAGGAGTCAGACCCATGGAAGTATCAATGGACTTACCATTTAATACAGCGCTGATGGATGCACCATTTCCAAGATGGCAGACAATGATCTTGGAGTTATTGTAAGGTTTGCCGATCAGTTCCGCTGCACGCTTGGAAACGAACTGGTGAGAGGTTCCATGGAAGCCGTAACGACGAACCTTGTAATCTGTGTAGTATTTGTAAGGAATACCGTAGAGATAAGCCTTAGCCGGCATGGTCTGATGGAATGCGGTATCAAATACGCCAACCATAGGAACATTCGGAAGGACCTTCTGGCAGGAACGGATACCGATGATATTCGCAGGATTATGAAGAGGAGCAAGATCGTTGCAGTCCTCTACTGCCTTGATCATTACCTCAGTTACCAGGGCAGCTTCCGAGAAAGCCTCTCCGCCATGTACGACACGATGGCCAACGGCCTCGATCTCATCCAGGCTCTTTAATACACCCGTCTTCTCGTTGGTCAGAGCCTTCAGAACTGCCGCAACAGCCTCGGTGTGAGTCGGAAGATTCATCTCAGTGATCTCCTTCTCTCCTCCCTTTGGTGTATACTCCAGGACACCGCCGATGCCGATACGCTCGCAGATACCCTTGGCAAGGACTTCTTCGGTTTCAGTCTCAATGACCTGATATTTCAAGGAAGAACTGCCACAGTTGATAACTAAGATCTTCATTTCTCTGTTTTCCTTTCTCAACAATGATTTGAACGAAAATGGGCAGAATTTGTAGTATAATGCAACGAAGTACATGAGATAGAAAGTAGAAGCTCAGCTTTTGCAGTATCATGTCAGGAAGCATTAGGAATACTGATCTACCGCCACATTTTGTCATACAAAACTATTATAGGACGAATGTTGCTTCCGAACAAGTTCGAAATATCATAAATAATCGAAATGGAATATTACAATCATAAAAATTACGATCATAAAAATTACGATCATAAAAATTACGATCATAGACCAGGAGCTTAGGCCCCCAAAAAAGCTATCCTTTCGAATGTAAAAGAAAGCAGGAATCATATGAAAACAGCCGGAATTATATGTGAATACAATCCTTTTCATAATGGTCATAAAAAACAATTGGACTATGCCCGGGAAGTCTTAGGCTGCGATGCTGTGATCCTCGCTATGTCAGGAGACTTCGTTCAGAGAGGTGAGCCGGCGATCCTTGACAAGTACAGCAGGGCGGGCGCTGCCCTGCGAAATGGAGCGGATCTCGTTCTCGAGCTTCCGGTCTCCTCCGTCCTCTCCAGCGCGGAGGGCTTTGCCAATGCCGGAGTCAGGCTTTTGGATGCGGCAGGCGCAGATGTCCTGCTCTTCGGTGCCTCTTATCCGGATCCCGCACTTTATCAAAAAGTCGCAGACATTCTTGAAAAAGAGCCGCCCTCCTATCAAGCTTCCCTTAAAAAGCATCTGAAAGAAGGCTTCTCCTACCCACAATCCAGAGCACTTTCCCTTCAGGAAGAGTTTGCCGGAAAGATAGACCATCTTAATGATTTCCTTCTCTCGCCGAATGACGTCCTTGGCATTGAGTATCGGAAGGCTTTGGACAAGATCCACTCCTCTATGGAATTTTGTCCCATGAAGCGGATCGGAGCAGACTATCTGGATCAGGAGATCCTGGGAGATACAACTTCTGCATCTTACATTAGAAAAATGATTTCTAAGAGCTTTTATGAAAGAGGCCCTTTTTCTATCACATCTTTTCAGAACAAGCTTTCAAAAGTCCTCCCGGAGGACAGCCTCCGGTCTCTCCTCGATGGGCAAAGAAAGAAAACGCTTCTCTTTGCAGATGATCTGTCATCACTTCTGAATTACCGTCTTCTGATGGCAGATTCCTTAAAAAAAGCCATAGAAAATGCAGGCGATTTTCAAAACCGCCTGCAAAAAGAAATCTTACAATATGGGACTTTTAACGAGAGGGCCGATGCTTTAAAGAGTAAGAACATCACAAGAAGCCACATCTGCCGTCTCTTCTGCAGGATGATCCTGGATCTTGGCCCGGAAGATCATGATGCTTCGATCGCTTATTTTCATGTACTGGGGTTTACGGAAAAAGGCAGAGAGCTTCTGTCGAACCTCCATTCACATACAAAAGGGCTTCCCATCATCGTTAATCCGGGTTCCGACCAGAAGAAATTGACCGAAAGCCAAAGGAAAGTCCTAAAGGAAGACTTACGAGCCGGTGAAATCTGCCGAATGATCCGGGAAGAAAAGTCCGGTCTGCATTTCCCATCGGAAATGAGACGGAAGTTTCTTCCGATACCCAAGCCGTAAGAATTAATGATGGAAAAGCCGGATCCCGGTGAAGGCCATGACCATGTGGTACTTATTGCAGGTCTTAATCACATGATCGTCACGGATGGAGCCGCCGGGCTGTGCGACATAGAGGACACCGCTTCTTCTGGCACGCTCGATATTGTCACCAAAGGGGAAGAAGGCATCGGAGCCGAGGCTTACGCCGCTATTCTTTTCGATCCAGGCTTTTCTTGCTTCGCGGGTGAAGACTTTGGGCTGCTCAGTGAAGAAATTCTGCCAGTTTCCGTCAGCCACGACATCCTGATAATCCTCACCGGTATAGAGATCGATCGCATTGTCTCGGTCAGCACGGCGAATCTCCGGTTTAAAGGGCAGATTCAAAACCTCAGGCGCCTGACGAAGCCACCACTTGTCAGCCTTATCACCGGCCAGACGGGTGCAGTGGATCCGGGACTGCTGGCCTGCTCCGATACCGATCGCCTGGCCGCCTTTGACATAGCAGACGGAATTGGACTGGGTATACTTCAAAGTGATCATGGAGATGGTCAGATCGATCTTAGCGCTTTCCGGCAGATCCTTGTTCTCTGTCACAATGTTGTCGAAGAAATCCGGACCGATATGAAGCTCATTTCTGCCCTGCTCGAAGGTGACGCCGAAGACCTGCTTCTTCTCGATCGGAGCCGGGACATAAGTCGGGTCGATCTCAATCACATTGTAATTCCCCTTCTTCTTTGACTTTAAGATCGAAAGAGCCTCAGGCTCATAACCCGGCGCTATAACGCCGTCACTGGTCTCCCGCTTGATGATCTTAGCTGTTGCAATATCACAGACATCGGAAAGCGAAATAAAGTCACCGAAAGAAGACATCCGGTCAGCGCCTCTTGCACGGGCATAGGCATTTGCCAGAGGAGTAAATTCCATATCCATATCGTCCACCCAGTAGATATGTTTCTCGATATCGGTCAAAGGAAGACCAACCGCAGCGCCTGCCGGAGAAACATGCTTGAAAGATGCGGCAGCAGGTAATCCGGTTGCCTTCTTCAGTTCGGAAACCAGCTGCCAGCCATTCAAGGCATCCAGGAAGTTGATATATCCGGGCTTTCCGTTTAAGACCTTGACCGGAAGATCCGATCCGTCTTCCATGAAGATCCGGGAAGGCTTCTGATTGGGGTTACAACCATATTTTAAAGCAAGTTCGTTCATCTTTTTTCCTTCTTTCTATGCTTTTCTATGCTTTTCTATGCTTTCTTACTGATTCTTGTTGCAGATCCGGGTCTCATACTTTCCATTCGAAAGATCCACAAAACGGACAAAGAGAGAGACCTTATTGTCCGGGTTTAAGTTTTCCCAGAGTTCTTTCGTAAAGCTGTCAAGATCGCCATGGATCTTTAATCGCTCCGGCTCGCCTTCGAAAGAAGGAAGCGGATTCCCGTCGCTTACATAAGTATGAATAAAACGGCCCTCGCCCTGAATGGGGTGATCATAGGAAAATGTATATCGGGCGTTACATTCCGGATCTCCATCGTAGGACTTTAAGATCGACATCTCAAAGGAGAATTCCGGCGCAAAGTGTAAAACAGCAGAGATCCGAGGCGTATAATTCGGGCCATCCGGTTCAAACTGACGGCAGCGAAGGGATTCTTCGAAAGTCTGGCCTTTCTGAAGATTCTCATAGATCGTGTCAGTCTGGTCTCCATTTGTCACAATGAGATCAGAACCGAGGAGGCGAACCGGCGCATAGATGATCAGGCTCGGATCCTCAAGTTTTGCGGGATCAAAGGCCTCTGTCCGGATGCCCTCGCCTTCTTCTACGAAAATGCGGTTTCGGCTGTTTTCCGACCGGCCCATGATGAAGTAGGCCGTTACTGCATATTTTCCGTCCTCGGACTTTCCGACCAAAATGCCACGTCCCGGATAAGGGTTGTGACCGACTGCTTCTGAAACGCTCAGTAATTTCATGAACTCCTCCTTTGCATAAAAAAACCGCCTGAGAAAACAACAGGTAAATCCTGCTATTTGCCCAGGCGGTCGACAATTCTGACATCCATACTCCCTGTGGTTCTTCCACTTTCCGCCAGTCGCATGGGTCCTTAATTTAATTTAAGATTAGCTTATTCGTTCACGCTTTGCAAGATGAATTTCAGATATCCTCGATCTGCCAGTCGATCGCTTTCTCGCCATGTGCTTCCAAAAAGGCATTGCATTTACTGAAGTGCCTGCAGCCGAAAAAGCCCCGATAGGCAGATAAAGGGCTGGGATGGGGAGCTTTCAAAACCAGATGAAGGGGATTTTTTGTCAAAAGTTTTTCCTTCTCCTGGGCCGGTCTGCCCCAGAGCATGAAGACGATGGGACGATCCTCCCTGTCAATGGCGCGGATCGCTGCATCGGTAAATTCCTCCCAGCCTATGCCCCGGTGAGAAAAGGCCTGATGGGCACGGACCGTAAGCACCGTGTTCAAGAGGAATACGCCCTCTTTTGCCCATTTTTCCAGATGCCCGTTATTGGGGATCCTTAAACCCAGGTCATCATGCAGTTCCTTATAAATATTGACAAGGCTCGGAGGAATCTCGACACCGGGCTGTACGGAAAAGCTCATTCCTTCCGCCTGCCCCGGTTCGTGATAGGGATCCTGTCCTAAGATGACAACTTTCACTTGATGAAGAGGCGTCATATGAAAGGCTTTGAAGAGATCTTGAGCCGGCGGAAAGATCTGCCTGGTCCGGTATTCCTGATTCACCGTCTCATAGAGTTTCCTGTAATAAGGTTTCTTAAATTCTTCTGATAAAGGCTCCAGCCAATCATTATCTATTGCTGACATTTTTACTCCTTAGGCATTATCATTAGGCATTATCAAATTCGATCCAGAAAACGACGCCGTCCGGCCGATTGTAGACACCGCATTTCCGGTCCAGATTGTCCGCAACGGCCTTGACGAGAGACAAGCCTATCCCACTGCCGCCATATTCTCTGGTTCTGGCCCTGTCCACCTTGTAGAATTTTTCCCAAAGATGGGAAAGACTCTCTTCCGGGATGGGATCTCCGCTATTAAATACATTCAGGCGGATGCCTGGCTTTTCTTCGGCCTTATCGGTCCAGATCCGGATGATCTTCTCATTTTTTGCATAATGAATCGCATTGGTCAAAAAATTATTGATGGCCTGCTCCGCAAAGAATTCATCTGCCCAGATTGGACAGGGCTTCGCGTCATAATCTACCGTGATCCCGTTCTGTTCGATCACAATACGAAGGTTGGAAAGAAGCGCTTTAATAACCGGAACGAGATCAAAACGCTCCATGGAGACATTTTCCGATCCGTATTCCAACTGGTTTAAGGCAAGAAGCTCTTGAACCATGCGATTCATCTTCTTGGCTTCGTCCACAATAACATCACAATAGAACTTTCGATCTTCCGGACTGTCCGAGATGCCCTCTTCCAGCCCTTCGGCATAGCCTTGGATCAGTGAGATCGGTGTCTTCAATTCATGAGAAACATTGGAAAGGAAGTCTTTTCTCATCTGCTCTGACTGATTTCGGATCTCCAGATCGTGCTGGAGGTCTGCATTCGCCTGCTTCAGCTCACCGATTGCCTTCTCAAGGCTCTGTGAGAGCTGGTTTATATTTGACCCCAGCTCATCGATCTCATTGGGATGTTTTCTTGTTTTGTAACGGGCATCGAAGTCCAGATGGATCATTTTCCTGGAGATCCTGGAGAGCTCCCGGATAGGCTTTGTCAGGTGATTGGCCAGAACACTGGCAAGGAAACCTGCAATCAGAACAGAAAGAAGAGCCGCGATCATAAGGAATCGATTGGAAACTTCTACGCTCTGGCGGATGCTTTCCAGGGCGGTCCGGATCAGAATGGTGTTGCCGTCCGGCAGACTTCCATAGAGAACCAGAAAGTCACCATTGACACGGGTATCAAAATGACGAACGATCTTATAATCGCTATTTTCACGGATCAGCTTATTATCCGCCTTGGACAGATCCAGGATCATTCCGATCAGCTGATTCTGCATACCGTAACTGATCTTCTCCTCCTCGGAGGAAAGTCGGATACTATTATCCGGCTCCGTCACAATGATGGAGAGGCTGTTGTCCGAGCAGATATTTTCAAATGTAACCCGATAGGAATTTTTGTATAAGACATGCTGATCTGAGGCTTCCCGTAAGGTGTTATAGGAAGAGATCATGTTCCGGATCTTATCCTGCTGATAGGAGATCCCGAGGAAAAAAGTATTCATCAAAACACAGAGACCGACCGTCAGTGCAATGATCAGAATAATGCTGAGGAAGATCTGCCAGAAAATCTTTCTGGTCCCCTGGATCTTCTTTTCTTCATGCTTTTCACTTCTCATGTTTTTGTTCAGCTTGCCTCGTTTCTTTTTTGGATGCTCAGGCTTCAAATTTGTATCCCATACCCCAGATGGTCTTGATCAGATCACCCTTGTCTCCGAGTTTGGCGCGAAGCTTCTTGACATGCGTATCAATGGTACGTGCATCTCCGAAGTAGTCATAATTCCAGACATTATTCAGGATGGTATCTCTGGACAAGGCGATCCCCTTGTTTTGGATAAAGTAAGTCAGAAGCTCGAATTCCTTGACCGAAAGCACGATCTCTTTTCCATCGACACTTGCCGTATGAGCTCCGATATCAACGCGGATGCCGCCGGCTTCCAGGACCTCGCCGTTTCCTCCGGCATTATCCGTCTGGCCTCTTCGAATGACAGCATTCACCCGGGCAACCAGGATCTTCGGGCTGAAGGGCTTTCCAATGTATTCATCAACGCCCAGGTTAAAGCCCTGGAGTTCATCCTCTTCCGAAGTCTTGGCTGTCAGCATGATAATCGGAATCTTAGAAGTCTCACGGATCTTCTTTAAGACCTCATAGCCGTTCATCTTTGGCATCATGACATCCAAAATGATAAGATTCAAATCATGCTGCGTATTGAAAACATGCAGGGCCTCTGCCCCGTCTCCTGCTTCTAAAACTTCATATCCCTCGCGAGTCAGAAAGTCTCTTACCAGCTTTCTGATCCTTGGTTCATCATCAACAATTAAGATCTTACCCTCTTCCATAACATACTCCTGTAGAACGACCAGATGAAAAGTCTTTGGATCTTGCTTTTGATCCAGTCCTCATTATAGCAGTTGCGGAAAGATTTTACCAAATTGCTTTTCGTAATATGAAGGAGTTCAACATAATCCGATCGCAGATTTCCCTCTTGACGGAAAGGAAATCGGCGTATAGAATATATGGAACGGGCTAGTAAAGGTTTCGACAGGGATCCTGAAGCTGGTGAAGCGAGCCGCAGGGTGATGCGTAAATCCCAAATTAAATTTAAACGCTGAAGATAATAATTTAGCATACGCTGCCTAAGTGCAGCGAGTCTGCCTGACTGCACCTGCACGGACAGATACAGGCTTCAAACATGCAGGAAACGGCCTTCCCTAAGAGTTGCGGGTTGGTACGTATCATGACTCTACTGAAACCGTAAGAGTGATCATTCTCGTACGGCAGAGGGAATGTAAAAGAATCGATCTACGCTCGTAGAAGAACAGGGGATGGGTTTTTGGACACGAGTTCGACTCTCGTCTAGTCCACTAAAAACCGGGCTCATTGAGCCCGGTTTTTTCATATCTTATCTTATGACTTTTTGTCCCTGTCTACTCTATTTCAGATTTCTTACCTTGAAATCCCTCTCTGCTTCTCTCTTCTGATCCTTGGCTGCGATGTCCCGCCGCTTATCATAGAGTTTCTTGCCTCGTGCCAGGGCAATTTCCACTTTCACTCGGCTGCCCTTGAAATAGATCTCGACCGGCACCAGGGTATAGCCCTTTTCCTTGATTTTCTGTGTCAATTTTAAGATCTCACTCTTATGCAGAAGCAGTTTCCGCGGCCGAAGCGGGTCACGGTTAAAGATATTCCCCTTCTCATAAGGAGAGATATGCATTTGATAAATATAGACCTCTCCATTCTGAATCCTGACCCAGGCCTCCTTGATGGAACATTTTCTGGCTCGTAAGGACTTGACCTCCGTTCCAACCAGTTCGATCCCGCATTCAATATACTCGTCAAGGAAGTAGTCATGGCGGGCCTTTGGATTATTCGCGATTAAATTCTGTGCTTTTTTCTTGTCTGCCATGTTATCTTTTAACTCCAACTAAATCGCTATATTACACATTCAAGTCTTGCTATGGCAAGCTTTTTTTCTACATGAAAACTGTCTCAGTCCACTAAAGTGAAGTCAATCAGCCTCGACTCCGTATCTGCAGCTGCAACCTGGATCTGAACCGGCTGGCTCATGCGGAAAACACGGCGATAGCGTTCCCCAACCAGGCAATAGTTCTTTTCATCAAAGTGATAGAAATCATCCATCATGGTAGAAACATGGACCAAGCCCTCAATGGAATTTGGCAACTGCACATAGATGCCCCAGGCGGTGATCCCGGAGATAATACCATCATAGACATCGCCAAGATGGTCCTGCATATATTCTGCTTTTTTTAGTTTCATGACTTCCCGCTCTGCTTCGTCTGCCCGACGTTCCAGGCTGCTGCTTTCCTCAGCGACCGAAGTCAGGATCTTACGGTAATGACGGATCCTCTTCTCATCCAGTTTGTGATGCAGATTCTCCTTGATGATCCTGTGAATCTGAAGGTCCGGATAACGACGGATCGGCGATGTAAAATGGCAATAATATTTGGCTGCCAGGCCGAAATGGCCACTGCATTCCGGGGAATATTTGGCTTGCTGCATGGCCCGCAAAGTAAGCATGCGGATCAGCTCGCCTTCCGGCTTTTCTTCCGATTTTTCGATCAGCTGCTGGATATCCTTGGGCCGGATCCCATCATTCGATCTATGAAGTGTCAGACCGAAATTCTCTACAAACAGGGACAGATCCTTGATCTGATCCCTATCCGGCTCACCATGGATCCGATAGAGGAAGGGGAGCTCTGCCCGACAGTACTCTTCTGCCACAGTTTCGTTGGCAAGCACCATGAATTCTTCGATCAGTTCATTTGCCTCAGAATGTTCCTCGGGGACAAAATCAAGGGGTCTTCCTTTTTCATCGAGAACGGCCTCATATTCCGGAAAATTGAAATCGATGCTTCCATCTTTATGGCGTCTCTTTCGAAGAATCCGAGAAAGTTTCAACATCTCATCCAGCATGGGGGTTATTTCCTGATATTGGCTTCGAGCTTTTGGATCCTGATCGACTGTAATAAGCTTCACATTATGGTAGGTCATCCGATAGTTGATATTGACAACCGTTTCCGTGATCAGATGGTCAACGACCCGGCCTTCCGTATCGATCGTCATCAGGCAGGAAAGAGCCAGACGATCTTCGTCATGATTCAGAGAACAGATTCCGTTCGATAAGGTGTGCGGCAGCATGGGAATCACACGATCTGCGAGATAAATGCTGGTGCCACGCTTCAAGGCTTCCTTGTCCAGCTCGCTTCCTTCCCTGACGTATTGAGATACATCTGCAATATGGACTCCCAGGAGATAATGATCTCCATCCTTCTGTAGAGAAACAGCATCATCCAGATCTTTGGAATCATCTCCGTCGATCGTCACCATCAGCGTGTTCCTCAGATCCATACGGCCGACGGTATCCTCGGCACTAACCGGATCAGAAACGCGGTCTGCATTTCGAAGGACTTCTTCCGGAAATTCTTCATCGATGCCCATAGCGCGGACAATGGAGAGAACGTCGGTCCCGGGATCCGAACGATGGCCCAGGATCTCTGTCACAATTCCTTCCGGCTTCTTGCCCCGGCTGCCAAAAGATGTCAGGGTGCAGACCACCTTATGACCGGTCACAGCATGTAAGGTCCGACCCTCGGGAATGAAAATATCCTCATCAAAATGCTTATCGTCCGGAATGACAAAGCCGAAATGCTTAGACTGTTCGAAAGTACCAACCAGGCGTTCGATTCCATGGGATCGAACGGACAGAATTCTCGCCTCCTGACGACGGCCTTCTGCCGGTAAGGGGAGGATCATTGCTTCTACAATGTCCTTATGCATGGCTCCAAACCGATTTTCCCGGGAGACATAGAGGTCCTCCGGAAAGCCTTCGATGGTCAGAAAGCCAAAACCCTTGGGATGAACGGTGAAAGTACCGGTAACCGTCTGACCGACCAGGGATTTCGGATCCGTACCCTCAGGAAAAACCGACAGCTTGACATCGTCCGAATCAGATGTCCGATCGTCCGAATCAGATATCCGGGCTTCCTTCGCCTTCAATTGATCAGAAAAGCGATACTTCCCCTTCTTTGAAACGTTCGCACTGCCGGAAGCTACAAGACTATCGAGGATCTCCTGAAGCATAGATCTCTGTGCCTTTGGAATCCCAAGAAGGATGGCAATTTCTTTGGTTTTCATGGGGCGATAATTGGGATCCATCAGAAGAGCCAGAATTTTCGATTTCTTTTCATCCGAAATAGGAAAAGTTTCCCGATTCTTCAACTTCTGATCAGAATTCTGATCAAATTTCTTATCAGACTTCTTCCCATTTCTCCGACCTGAAATCTTTTTTTCAGAAGACTTTTTATTTAAAGTCTTCTGATCTGAACCCTTTTTATCCGAACCCTTCTTTTCCGAATTCCTCTTATTCGAGTCCTGCTTTTCCGGATTCCTCTTGTCCGAGCCCTTCTTGCCTGACCCCTTTTTATCTGAGCCCTTCTTATCTGAACCCTTCTTATCCGAACTCTTTTTATCCGAACCCTTTTTATCTGAGTCCTTCTTCCCTTTTGATTTCTTACGCTTAGGAATAAAATCATCATCCAAACGATATTCTTTCCAGCTCATAGACTTCCTTTCCAGAACATTTTTATCTATTTCCACTCATTTATGATCGATCACACGTGGTTTCTCATTGCAATGACCGTTATGAAGTATAAAAAAGAGGGCCACTGTTTACCAGCGACCCCCAACATGATTATTTCTCTTAGAAGCTTCCGATATTCAGAACCGCTGCAAAGAAGAAAAACAAAACAACAAGGACAGCGGTGAGCCGGCCCAGGATACCCTCCTTAGAACGACCCTTGTGCTTAGCCCAGTAGGTATCCGATACCTGACCGCTTAAGGAACCAAGACCTGCGTCTTTTCCCTGCTGCATGAGAATGATCACTGTAATAATGACACTGACAATAATAAATAAAATGGTAACCACATTCTTAAGCATTTTAAACTCTTCCTCCGAATCTGTTATGTCAGATACACAACATTGAAATTATAGCAAAAGGAGAATAATTACGCAAGTGCTGAGATAAAAAGTGCTGAAATAAAAAGCCGGTCATGGGATCATGCCCACAACCGGCTTTTCAGAAATTCTTAAAACCAGATTAATATGCAATACCCTGAGCAAGCATAGCTTCTGCTACCTTCTCAAATCCGGCAATGTTAGCACCGATCTGCAGATCACCATCAAAGCCATACTTATTTGCTGCATCGATGGAATTATGAACGATGTTGATCATGATCTGATGAAGCTTTGCATCCACTTCTTCGAAGGTCCAGCTGAGACGCTCGGAATTCTGGCTCATCTCCAATGCGCTGGTTGCTACACCACCGGCATTGGCAGCCTTAGCAGGTCCATAGAGGATACCGGCCTTCTTATAAACTGCAATTGCCTCCGGAGTAGAAGGCATATTCGCACCCTCACATACAGCGATCGCACCGTTAGCTACGATCTTCTCGGCAGATGCTTCATCGATCTCATTCTGGGTTGCACAAGGCAGATAGATGTCGCCCTTTACAGACCAGACACCGGAGCATCCTTCATGATATTCTGCACCATCATTGGCACGAGCGACATATTCCTTGATCCGTCCGCGCTCAACTTCCTTGATCTGCTTTACCAGATCCAGCTTGATTCCGTTCGGATCATAGACATAGCCGTTGGAATCGGACATGGTAACGACCTTACCGCCAAGCTCTGTAGCCTTCTGGCAAGCATAGATTGCAACATTTCCGGCACCGGAAATAACAACGGTCTTCCCCTTAAAGGAATCATTCTTCAGTGTCTTCAATGCTTCTTCCGTATAATAGCAGAGACCATAACCGGTTGCTTCGGTACGAGCCAGGGATCCGCCATAAGTCAGTCCCTTACCGGTAAGGACACCGGTAAACTCATTTCTCAATCTCTTGTACTGGCCATAAAGATAACCGATCTCACGTCCGCCGACTCCGATATCACCGGCAGGAACATCGGTATCTGCTCCGATATGCTTGGAAAGTTCTGTCATAAAGCTCTGGCAGAATTTCATGACTTCACGATCACTCTTGCCCTTAGGATCGAAATCAGAACCACCCTTGCCGCCTCCGATCGGAAGTCCGGTCAGGCTGTTCTTGAAGATCTGCTCAAATCCCAGGAACTTTAAGATGGAGAGGTTTACAGACGGATGGAAACGTAAACCACCCTTGTAGGGTCCGATAGCAGAGTTGAACTGTACTCTGTAGCCGCGGTTTACCTGAACATTTCCCTTGTCATCTACCCATGGAACACGGAAAAGGATCACACGCTCCGGCTCTACCAGACGCTCGATGACACCTTCTTCCTCGAGCTTTGGATTCTTTTCTACCACCGGCTCAAGAGATTCCAATACTTCTCCGACAGCCTCCAGAAACTCTTTCTGTTCCGGATTTCTTGCTTCCAGTCCATCATAAACCTTCTGCAGATAAGCACTTTTGAATTTCATCTTTTTCCTCATTCCTTTCTCATATACTGCTTGTTTGCCTGAATACAATGTTTTTTAATTCATTGTATTTATAATAAATATACGCTTGCTGAAATTCCCTTGCAATAGAAAGAACTGCAACTTTTACAAAAATCAGCCGGAAATTTTATAAAATTTCCAAGCCCTGAAAAAGCTGCAGTTCTATAAAAAACGAATCAGACATTGATCTCTGCTTTGACGCCCAAAAGATCTTTATTCTTCTCTAAAACAGGATTCACCACATCTCTCAGATAAACCGTCACCTGACGAGGGGCACGGCCGACATAACGGGAAGGATCCATCGTCTTCTCCAGATCCTCTCTGGAAAGGCCGAATGCCGGATCTTCTGCGATCAGATCCAGAAGATCATTGTCTTTGCCCTCGGCTTTGACATGATTTCCTGCCTGCATGGAAAGCTCACGGATCTTTTCATGCATGACCTGACGGTCTTTTCCGGCCTTGACAGCATCCATCATGATATTTTCTGTTGCCATGAAAGGAAGCTCCGCCATAAGATGCTTACGGATCACCTTCGGATAAACAACCAGACCGTCGACGACATTCAGGCAGAGATCCAGAACGCCATCTGTTGCAAGGAAGCCCTCGGCAACGGAAAGACGTTTATTTGCCGAGTCATCCAGAGTCCGTTCAAACCACTGGGTCGCAGAAGTGATCGCCGGATTGAGTGCATCTACGATGATATAACGAGAAAGGGATGCAATCCGTTCCGAACGCATGGGGTTACGTTTATAAGCCATAGCGGAAGAACCGATCTGTGTCTTTTCGAAAGGCTCCTCGACTTCCTTCATATGCTGGAGCATACGGATGTCATTGGTCATCTTGGTAGCAGATGCTGCAATACCGGCCAGGACATTTAAGACACGGGTATCATTTTTCCGGGAATAGGTCTGACCGCTGACCGGGACACAGGCAGTAAAGCCCATCTTCTTAGCAATCATGGGATCGATCTTGTCTACCGTCTCCTGGTCTCCCTGGAAGAGTTCGAGGAAAGATGCCTGAGTACCGGTCGTTCCTTTGGAGCCTAAGAGTTTCAGAGTGGACAGGACATATTCCAGATCTTCGAGATCCAGCATGAATTCGTTGATCCAGAGGGTTGCCCGCTTACCGACGGTCGTCGGCTGAGCCGGCTGGAAGTGAGTAAAAGCCAGGGTCGGAAGATCCTTATACTTATCTGCGAACTTGGCCAGTTCATTTATGACATTGATCAGTTTCTTTCGGACCAGCTCCAGGGCTTCCTTCATGATGACCATATCGGTATTGTCGCCGACATAGCAGGAAGTTGCACCCAGATGAATGATTCCGGCAGCCTTTTTGCACTGCTGACCGTAAGCATAGACATGACTCATGACATCGTGGCGGACGACCTTCTCTCTGGCTCTGGCGACATCATAATTGATATCATCCTGATGGGCCTTCATTTCATCGATCATCTCCTGTGTGATCCTGGGACTGCCATCAGAAGCCTTTAAACCAAGCTCCATCTCTGTCTCTGCAAGAACGATCCAGAGTTTCCGCCAGGTCTTGAATTTCTTATCTTCTGAAAAAATGTACTGCATTTCCTTCGAAGCATAGCGCTCTGAAAGCGGGCTGATATACTGATCTGTATTCATTCCTTTTCCTTTCTCTTCCGTAGTTTGACACGAAAATCTTACTGATTGATGTCAGAGTCAAATCATTCCTCAAACTCACCCCGTATGTCTTCTGTGGGAGGCTCCATGGGATATTTTCCGGTAAAACAGCCATTGCAGATCGGCAGGCCTTTCACCATTTCCGGCAGGCGATTGACCGCCAGATAGCCCAGGCTGTCTGCACCGATCAGCTTGCAGATCTCATCGACCGAATGGTGATAGGCGATGAGCTGCTTTCTGGCCGGAACATCGATCCCGAAATAACAGGGCCAGAGGAAAGGCGGAGAAGAAATACGAACATGTACTTCCGTCGCGCCGGCATCCCGGAGCATTTTTACGATCCGGCCGGATGTCGTACCACGGACAATGGAATCATCGATCATAATGATCCGTTTTCCCCGAACCACATCACTGATCGCATTTAATTTGACCTGAACCGAAGATTCCCGGCTGGACTGACCCGGTTTAATGAAGGTCCGGCCCACATAGGAATTCTTCTGGAAGGCGATCCCGTAAGGAATTCCGGATTCTCTGGAATATCCCATGGCAGCCGCATTTCCGGATTCCGGAACACCAACGACGAGGTCCGCATCCACCGGATGATCCTTTGCCAGACAAGAGCCGGCATAGAGTCTTGCAGCATTGACGGAAATACCGTCGATCACACTGTCCAGGCGGGCAAAATAGATATATTCAAAGATGCAGTGGGCCTGTTTCTCCCTTGGGATCTGGTTGGATCGATCGGAAATCATACCCTCTTTGGTAATGGTGACGATCTCACCGGGTTCCACATCCCGGATATATTCCGCACCAAGCGTATCCAGGGCACAGGTCTCTGAGGCGAAAATATAGGCATTGTCCCGCTTTCCGATGACTAGAGGCTTGAATCCGTAAGGATCCCTCATACCGATCAGTTTTCTGGGACTCATGATCACAAGAGAATATGCGCCGCGGATCTTACGAGATGCCAGGCTTACCGCCTCTTCTACACTATGTGTCTTTAAACGTTCTCTTGCAATCAGATAAGCGATGGACTCGGAATCGATCGTGGTCTGGAAAATGGCTCCGGTCTGTGACAGTTCATTTCTCAGTTCATTGGCATTGACCAGATTGCCGTTATGAGCCATAGCAAGTGTTCCCTTGGCATAATTTAAAACCAGGGGCTGAATATTCTCCGGCGTGGATGCACCTGCCGTCGAATAGCGGGTATGGCCGACGCCGATATTTCCATGAAGCCTTTCCAAATCTTCCCTGGAAAAGACCTCATTGACAAGACCCATACCCTTTCTGGAAGAGACTTTGGCTTCTTCCGCTTCGGTATTAGAGACTGCGATACCTGCACTCTCCTGTCCCCGGTGCTGAAGTGCGAAGAGACCATAGTAGATGGTCGATGCGACATCATTCCCATCGAAATCATAGATACCGAAAACGCCGCACTCTTCGTCCAGCCCACTATCACTTACGAAGTCTCTCTTATCAACTTCTCTCATAAATCAGAAATCCTTCCCAGTCAGAAGTTTATAAGCCTCTTTATACTTGGCAATTGTTTTATCAATGACATCATCCGGAAGATGATAATCACTGTTCGGATTCGCCTTCAGCCAGTCACGGACAAACTGCTTATCGAAAGAAGGCTGGCCATGGCCCGGCTCATATCCTTCTTTTGGCCAGAAACGGGAGCTGTCCGGAGTCAGCATCTCATCACCGAGAACCATCTGTCCCTTCTCATCCAGACCGAATTCAAACTTGGTATCAGCAATAATAATTCCACGGCTCCAGGCATAATCTGCACATTTCTTATAAAGAGCTATGGTATTGTCACGAAGTTCCTCAGCAAGTTTTTCTCCCTGTCCCGGGAAATATTTCTCCAGATGAAGAATGCTCTGTTCAAAAGAAATATTCTCATCATGCTCACCAAGTTCCGCCTTGGTTGAAGGAGTATAAATGGGTTCCGGCAGTTTATCGGATTCCTTTAAGCCTTCCGGAAGTTTGATGCCGCAAACAGTTCCATTTTCCTGATAGCTCTTCCAGCCGGATCCTGTGATATAACCGCGCACGATACACTCGATCGGCAGCATATTCAATTTCCGGACCTTCATGCTGCGTCTCTCGAATTCCGGCTTCCGGAAGAATTCCGGCATATCCTTGGTATCGCAGCTGATCATATGGTTGGGAATGATATCCTTGGTAAAATCAAACCAGAAACGAGACATCTGAGTCAGGATCGCTCCCTTGTCAGTCACCATATTCTTCAGAATGACGTCAAAAGCAGAGATTCGGTCTGTTGCGACCATGATCAATGCATCATTAATGTCATAAACCTCACGTACCTTGCCTTCTTTGATGGGACGAAATTCTTCCATGGTTCACTGCTCCTTTTCCTAAAAGAATGTTACAAAAACAAGTAACAGCCATACAGGGCAAAACCCTGTCAGGTTTCAAATGAATACATATTTATCATAGTACTTCTAAATAGCAGCTGTCTATTAAGTTGTTCTTATTAATCCTATAAATACAGAAAGGAAAAATCAAGAATTGGAAGCCAGTTTCTGGTCGATTCGGGCTACTGCTTCTTTGGCCCCCTGATAATTCTTATTTGCTGCCATCTGATAATATTCTCTGGCAACATTCAGATTCTTATCGACTCCGAGTCCGTTTTCATAGAGATAACCCAGATTGATCTGAGCCGGAGGATAACCCTGGGCAGCTGCCAGTTTCTGATAATAAGCAGATTTCAGATAATCGACATCCACACCAAGTCCATTGAAATAGAGGTATCCCAGCCGATTCTGAGCCGGCGCATAATCCTGGTCCGAAGCCTTGGTAAAATAGGTAATTGCATTGCTGTAACTGATCCCGGTTCCGATGCCCTTTTCATAGACCAATCCCAGATAATACTGGGCAGGCGCATATTTGGTTTCCGCCACCTTACGGAGAAGAGACAGAGCCTTCTTGGCTTCCGTCGAATTGGCTTTACTTTCATTCTTATTGTCATCGGAGGACTTGGAGGAATCCGAATCCTTCTCTGCAGATGCCGAAGCCGTATTCGTGCCTTCCGTGCCCTCAAGTGAATCCTTGGAATTCTTTAAAATATCCTGGAGATAAAGGATCGCCCTCCTTACATATGCTTCCTGATAAGGGAAACGACGAACCTTATTCACATCGGACGGATCCGTGTCTAAAAGCTCCTCATAGAGACTGGCCGCCTGATCCTGATTCTGTTCGACACCGATGCCCTTCTCATAGAGATAGCCCAGGAGATAGATACCCATCGGATTTTTCGCATCCGCGGCTTTTTCAATATTGGAAAGTGCAAGAGAAACGGCATTTTCCTCTTCCGGATGCAGGATATAATAACGGCCCAGGGCAGCGCTGCCGTCCATATTACCGGCATTGGAAGCCGCAGTAAAAAGCTGCTTGGCCCGGTCTGAATTCTGATCCGTTCCAAGCCCGAAGAGATAGAGATAGCCAAGATGCACCATGGCATTGGAATTGCCCTGGTCTGAGGATCTCTGGTACCAGTTCAGAGCTGACTGATAGTTCTGATTTTCTCCCTGAATCCCATAGTCAAAACGCAGACCAAGCGTTAACGAAGCCCTGCTGTCCCCGTCGTAGGACATGACTTCGAGGTCTTTGGACTCTGCTTTCGAATAATTTACCGTAGTATCGGGAAGTTTTGTGGTGCTTGCCTTATTGGCCGTCTGTTTCAATTTATCTACCGTTTGGCAGGATGTAAGAAGCATCCCTACGGATAGAATGGATAAAAGAATTGCTAATAACTTCTTTTTCATGGTCTTCATTTCTCCAATTCAAAGTACGCCGTCATTATACCATGATTGAATGGACAAAAAAAGAAGGCATCTGTTTCTTCTTAAGAGGTTCTTCTTAAGAGGAAACAGATGCCAGAGGACACAGATGCCCGCCAGATCTCCTGCCGGATCAGTCCGCGAAAGATCTGAAATTATTTATTGTAGTTTACGATCTGTCCGAAGTCAGCTTTCAGAGATGCACCACCGATCAGACCGCCATCGATGTCCGGCTTAGCAAGAAGTTCCTTGCAGTTTCCTGCATTCATGGAACCGCCATACTGGATACGGATCTTCTCGGCTGTATCGGTATCATAGACCTCAGCGATGGTCTCACGGATCGCCTTGCAGACTTCCTCAGCCTGATCTGCTGTTGCAGTCTTACCGGTTCCGATTGCCCAGATCGGCTCGTAAGCGATGACCATGGATGCAGCCTGTTCTGCTGTTACGCCCAAAAGATCAGACTTGATCTGAAGGCGGATCCAGTCAAGGGTCACACCTGCTTCTCTCTGCTCAAGAGACTCGCCGCAGCAGAGGATCGGAGTCAGGCCATGCTCGAAAGCCTTTAAAACCTTCTTGTTCAGGAATTCATCGGTCTCGTTGAAGTAGCCGCGTCTCTCGGAGTGACCGATGATGACATATTTAACGCCTGCATCAACCAGCATAGCCGGAGCGATCTCGCCGGTATAAGCGCCGCTCTCTTCTACATACATGTTCTCAGCACCGACTTTAACATTGCTTCCCTTTACTGCCTCTACAACAGGAACAATGTCAATGGCAGGTACACAGTAAACGACATCGACATCCGGATTCTGAACCAGAGGAGCCAGAAGCTCAACCAGAGCCTTTGCCTCAGACGGAGTCTTATTCATTTTCCAGTTACCGGCAATAATTTTCTTTCTTGCCATGATTATCTCCTTCGTGTTTTTTTCATGTATTTTCAATCATAGAGAGGGCTGGAAATTTCTTTTCAGCCCTTGAAATAAAAAATATCAGCGATCGTTTGCTGCTACGATACCAGGCAGTTCCTTACCCTCCAGGAATTCCAGAGATGCGCCGCCACCGGTAGAAATGTGAGTCATCTTGTCGCCGAAGCCAAGATTATTGACTGCAGCTGCGGAGTCACCACCGCCGATAATGGTTGTTGCATCAGAATCTGCCAGAGCCTTAGCTACAGCAATGGTTCCTGCTGCAAGGGACGGGTTCTCGGAAACACCCATAGGTCCGTTCCATACAACCGTCTTGGCATTGGCAACAGCCTCAGCATAGAGAGCCTGAGTCTTCGGTCCGATATCACATGCTTCACGATCCTTCGGAAGATTCGTAACATCATAAACTTCAGTCTCACAAGGTTCACTGATCGGATCAGGGAACTGGGCAACCGTTACAGAGTCAACCGGAAGAAGCAGCTTCTTACCAAGTTTTGCAGCCTTATCCATCATTTCCTTGCAGTAATCGATCTTGGAATCATCGCAAAGAGAAGTTCCGATCTCATAGCCCTTTGCCTTGATGAAGGTATAAGCCATACCACCACCGATGATCAGGGTATCACACTTATTGAGCAGGTTATCGATAACAGCCAGCTTGTCAGCTACCTTAGCGCCGCCAAGGATTGCAACGAAAGGACGAACCGGATTCTCAACTGCATTTCCAAGGAATTTTACTTCCTTCTCCATCAGATAGCCGATCACACAAGTCTTAACATACTTGGTGACTCCGACATTGGAGCAGTGAGCACGATGAGCGGTACCGAAAGCGTCATTTACGAATACATCAGCGATGGAAGCCAGATCCTTGGAGAAAGCATCTCCGTTCTTGGTCTCTTCCGGTCTGAAACGGGTGTTCTCAAGAAGAATAACGTCTCCGTCCTTCATCTCTTCTACAGCCTTGCGGACGTTGGCGCCGACAACTTCCGGGTCAGCAACAAACTTAACTTCCTTGCCAAGAAGCTCAGACAGACGCTTTGCTACAGGAGCAAGAGTCTTGGTCTTCTTATCCTCTTCGGTCTTGACCTTGCCAAGATGGGAGCAAAGGATGACCTTACCGCCATCGGCAATCAGCTTCTTAATGGTAGGAAGTGCGCCAACCAGACGGTTCTCATCGGTAATCTTGCCATCGATGATCGGTACGTTGAAATCGCAGCGGCAAAGGACTCTCTGGCCCTTTACGTTGATGTCATCAACTGTTTTCTTATTGAGTTTCATAATAAACCTCCAATTAACTTCTGGAACAAGAAAAGGCCCGGTCCTTTAAAGACCGGACCCTCTCTAGGTCTTCATTTACATCAAGAAGCTAAATTACTTGTTCAGGAACTTAGCGAAGTACTTGATGGTTCTGCACATGTTGGATGTGAAGGAGTTCTCGTTATCATACCAGGAAACAACCTGTACCTCAGTATTGCCATCGCCTACAGGAAGAACCATGGTCTGAGTAGCATCGAACAGAGAACCATAGGTCATGCCTACGATATCCTTAGATACGATCTGGTCTTCGTTGTAACCGAAGGACTCGTTGGTAGAAGCCTTCATCTTAGCGTTGATCTGGTCAACAGTTACATCACCCTTAACAACAGCGGTCAGGATGGTGGTAGAACCTGTAGGAACAGGTACACGCTGAGCGGAACCGATCAGCTTGCCGTTCAGCTCAGGAACAACAAGTCCGATTGCCTTTGCAGCACCGGTGGTGTTGGGAACGATGTTCTCAGCGCCGGCACGGCTACGACGGAAGTTACCCTTTCTCTGAGGTCCGTCAAGGATCATCTGGTCACCGGTGTAAGCATGGATGGTAACCATGATACCGGACTGGATCGGAGCCAGCTCATTCAGAGCCTTTGCCATAGGAGCCAGGCAGTTGGTTGTGCAGGATGCTGCAGAAATGATATTGTCATCAGCTGTCAGAGTCTCATGGTTGGTGTTGTAAACGATGGTAGGAAGATCATTTCCTGCAGGAGCGGAAATAACGACCTTCTTAGCGCCGGCATCGATATGAGCCTGTGCCTTAGCCTTAGAGGTATAGAAACCGGTGCACTCAAGAACTACATCGATGTCAAGCTTGCCCCAAGGAAGATTGTGAGCATCAGCTTCCTTGTAGATCTCGATCTCATGACCATCAACAATGATGGAGTGATCTGTGTTCTCTACTTTGTCAGCCTTAGCATAACGTCCCTGAGAAGAATCATACTTCAGAAGGTAAGCCAGCATCTCAGGAGAAGTCAGATCGTTGATTGCAACGATATCGAAACCTTCTGCCTGGAACATCTGACGGAATGCAAGACGTCCAATACGACCGAAACCATTAATCGCAACTCTTACTGCCATATTAGTTTCCTCCTAATACTTTTAATAATTACTATTAGAGCTTTACGCTCAAACCGTTACTATTGTAGCGGATACAAGGGCTAAATTCAAGGCTAAGTTCAAAAAAGCCTCGTTGCGGCTTGAAAAGCCCATAAACTACAGAATTGTTCCGCCTCCGGCAACAATGTCGCCGTCATAGAGAACGATGGCCTGGCCGGGAGTCGCCGCCCGAACCGGTTCCTCGAAGATCGCCTTATATTTCCCATCTCCCAGAGCCTCGATATGACAGGGACTTACTGCATGGGCATAACGGACCTTGGCCCCGTAGGCAATGCTTGTGTCCAATGTCTCATTCTCCATGGAATTGACCTGGTCGAAATAAACTTCCCGGGAGAAGACATCTTCTGCCTCTCCGATCACGACCTCATTGGTCTCGGGCCGGATCTCTGTTACAAAAACCGGATGGCCCATGGAAAGATTCAGGCCCTTCCTCTGACCGACCGTATAATGAGTGATGCCCTTGTGACGGCCCAGAACGATTCCATCCTTTGTCACGAAATTACCCGGTCCTGGGATCTGATCCGGCACTTCTCTTTCCAGATAGCCGGCGTAATCATGGTCCGGAATAAAGCAGATGTCCTGGCTGTCATGCTTATGGGCTGTCGGAAGACCTGCATCAAGAGCAATTCTTCTCACCTCATCCTTGTGATAGGACCCGATCGGCATCAGGGTCCGCTTCAACTGATCCTGAGTCAGATTATAAAGGGCATAGGTCTGGTCCTTGGACGCAGTTACCGAATTCTTAATCGCAAAACGCCCGTTTGACAGCTCCACCACCCTGGCATAATGCCCGGTCGCAATATAATCCGCCCCGATCTCAACTGCCCGTGTCAGAAGAGATTCCCATTTGACATAACGATTGCAGGCAATGCAGGGATTTGGTGTCCGGCCGTGCAGATACTCACTGGTAAAATAATCGATGACATACTTCTTAAAGTCATCTTTAAAATTCATAACATAATAGGGAATTCCGATATGATTGGCCACCCGTCTGGCATCATCCACCGCCGACAGGCCGCAGCAGCCGCCCTGGTCCTCCAGGATTGCCTGCTCTTCGGTCTGCCAGATCTGCATGGTGACACCGATGACACGATAACCTTGCTTTTTCAAGAGATAGGCAGCTACGGAAGAATCCACGCCTCCGGACATGCCGACCACTACGGTTTTCTGTTCTGACAAAGTATTTCCTCCAAATATAGACACATCTTTAGCGGTCCTTACGTTTCGAATCAGATAATAGCGTTATGGCTCTGATCTTTCAAAGCCCTGATCTTAGGTAACAAGACTGCATTTCATGGTCAATATTTTCTTAATCTATGAACAATTTCCTTCAATGCATCGACACATTGATCGATGTCTTCTTTCGTTGTTGTATCTGAAAGAGTCAGGCGAAGTTCCCCTAAGGCTTCTTCTTCAGAAAGTCCCAGAGCCAGTAGAACATGGGAAGGATCCAGTGACCCGGCCGTGCATGCGGAACCGCTGGATGCTTCGATTCCCATCATGTCCAGGGAAATGAGGATGGACTCCCCGCGAATTCCCGGGAATATTACATTTACATTATTGGGAAGTCTCTTCTTTGGATCCCCATTCAAACGGCAGCCCGGGATCTCTGAAAGCAGACGATCGGTCAGATGGTCACGAAGTTTTGTCTCCTCTTCCATCCGCTCGGTCAGAGTCTTCTCTGCCAGTTCACAGGCCTTTCCGAAACCGACGATGCCGGGGACATTCTCGGTACCGGCCCGACGATTCCGCTCCTGACCGCCGCCGTGGATCAGGGAACGAACCGGGATCCCCTCCCGGATATAGAGAAGGCCGATGCCCTTGGGACCATAGATCTTATGTCCGCTTGCTGAGAGAAAATCCACCGGGAGTTGGCTCAGATCCAAAGGGATCTGACCGAAAGCCTGAACGGCATCGCTATGGAAGAGAATACCATGTTCTCTTGCGATCCGGCCCAATTCCCGAATCGGCTCTATGGTTCCGATCTCATTATTGGCCGTCATAATACTGATCAGCACAGTTTGCGGCCGAAGGGCGGACAAAAGATCCTTCGGATCGACAAGCCCATAAGGATCCACCGACAGATAGGTCACTTCTGCTCCAAGCTCTTCCAGATAATGACAGGCCTTTAAAACAGCCGGATGTTCAATGGATGAAGTAATGATATGGGGATGCTTCTGTCCCTGAAGCAAAGCCCTGTGAAAGCAGTCCATGAGGACCCAGTTGTCGGACTCCGAGCCCCCGCTCGTGAAATAGATCGAAGTGGCAGGAACATGCAGAAGATCTGCCGCCTTTTGTCGTGCCAGGCTTACAGCCGCCTTCGCAGCATTCCCCATCTGGTAGACAGAAGACGGATTCCCGTAATCTTCCATGAGATAGGGCAGCATGGCTTGGACAACCTCAGCTTTCGGCCTGGTTGTCGCAGCATTATCCAAGTAGATCATGTCCTTCCCTTTCTATTATCTCTGATTTCCTTCGGTCTCTGTCTTTCCTTCGGTCTCTGTCTTTCCTTCGGTCTCTGTCTTTCCTTCTGTCTCTTTCCGTCGGTCTCTTTCCTTCGGAACTCGAAGCGTTCCTTCTTCGTTATTGTTATCTGCTCCGGAAACCTTGAAGTTTCTTTCGCACTCTCTGCAGGGCGTTATCGACAGATTTGACATCCCGGTCGAGGATCATAGCAATTGTCTTTCCCTTGTAGCCATCGAGATGGAGATAAAGGACCTGCCGTTCCAAAGGAGTCAGCCGCTCTTCCACTCTCTGCAAAAGGATCTTCATTTCTTCCGACTGAAGGATCATGTGTTCGGGGTCGGAAGTCTCTTCGCCGAGTTCCTCTCCCAAAGTCCGCCCTCCCTCTCCCGTCGAAGCATCGATCGAGAGATAGGAATTCAAAGGCTGATTTTTTCGACGGAATAATTTTTCTCTGGCATTTTGCATCTGCCGGTCAATACAAAGCCAGGCAAAGGGCGTAAAATTCTCATTTTTCTTTGGATCGTAGTCATTTACAGCCTGAAGCAGGCCGATCAGACCTTCCTGAATCAGATCCTGCTGTTCCGCCCCGGGAATATCTGAAGGAGATTTGGAAAGGCGGTTAGCGATCCGGCCTCGGAAACTGTCGAAAAGTTCCCGTTCTGCTTTTGCATCCCTTGCCTTGGCTTTTTTTGCAAGCCAGGTATCCCTTTCGTTTTCCGAAGTCATCATTTTATTTTCATTCGTCTCTGACGAACGATCTCATAAGTCAGAACAGCACAGGCAACTGACGCATTCAAGGAATCGATCTGTCCCTTCATGGGGATGGATGCGACCATGTCACAATTCTTCTTCACAAGACTGCCGACACCAGAACCTTCATTTCCGATCACAAGTCCGATGGGGCCGGTCAGATTCAAGTCATACATGTTCGTTCCGCCCATATCTGCGCAGACGAACCACATGCCGCGCTGCTTCAATTCTTCGATGGTCTGGTTGATATTTGTCACCTTGGCTACCGGGAGGAAATTCAGGGCGCCGGCCGAAGCCTTTGCTACCGTTGCCGTGAGTCCCGGGGACCTTCTCTGAGGAAGGATGACACCATGTGCACCGGCAACTTCAGCAGTCCGGATGATGGCACCAATATTATGGGGATCCTCGACTTCATCCAGGATGATGAAGAAAGGATCTTCATCCCGCTCCTTTGCCAAAGCAAACATATCATCAATGGTAGAATAAGAGTAGGCTGCCGTATAGGCGATGACACCCTGATGGTGGCCGGTTTTACTCATTTCATCGAGACGATCTTTATTTACAAAGTCTATCACGACTTTCTGCTTTTTGGCTTCCCTTACAATGGTCCGAACCGGGCCGTCTGTCAGACCGTCCTGAACAAAAAGCCGATCGATGGTTCTGCCGGAGCGGAAGGCTTCCAGCACGACATTTCTGCCCTCGATAACCGAATCGTCATCTCTCATATAAATTTTCCTTTCTTAAGGCCTGTCTCTACCAGGGAAAGGATCCTTTCATCCTCTCCTTTCAGATAGAGATAGCCGAGTAAAGCTTCAAATGCGGTTGCTTTCCGATAATCCATGACCGAGGCATTCTTGGCATGGGTATTGGACTTGGCATTCCGTCCCCGGCGGACAATATCCTTTTCTTCCTCCGTCAGATCCTCTTCCAAGAGGTCGATCACCTGAGCCTGAGATTGTGCTTTTACGATATGGGCCGACTGCTTGTGGAGTCTGGACGGAGACGTATTGCCTTGATCAACGATCAGTGTCCTTATAATGATCTCGTAGACGCCGTCCCCGAGAAAGGCCAGGGTCAGAGGGGAAAATGTAGACAGATCCCTCGAAGGAATCTCGAATCGTTTCCGGATCAAAGCATTTAAATCCTCTGCCACTTGACGCCCTCCCTGGTATCCTTGAGCTGAATGCCCATAGAAAGAAGTTTGTCACGGATCTCATCTGCCTTGGCAAAATCCTTGTTCTTTCGAGCCTCCTGGCGTTCTTGGATCAAAGATTCGATCTCAGAATCCAGATCGTCCTCCTTCTTATCGAGGATCAGTCCTAAGACATCGGAAAGCTGGTAGAAGACACTGTGAATCTTCGAGAGATAAGCCTTGGTCGATTGCTCATCCGTCTCCGTATTAATGAATTTTACGATGTCGAAGATCGCTGTGATTGCATCTGCCGTATTAAAGTCGTCATCCATGGCATCTTCGAAATTCTGCCGGCAATGATCAAGGGTCTTAAGCTTCAGATTCTCTTCATCCGTCATGGAATCTTCACTCGCATGAGCCAGACGATCCTGTAAGAGGCTTGCCGCCGTCGTGATCCGGGCAAGGCCTGCCTTGGCAGACTCCATGAGCTCTGCGCTGAAATTTAAAGCTTTCCGGTACTGGGTGGTCAGCATGAAGAAACGAAGCACCTGAAGGTCGTACTTCTCAGAGATCTCACGAACCGTGAAGAAATTGCCAAGCGATTTACTCATCTTCTCGTTATTGATCTTTAAGAAAGCATTGTGCATCCAGTAATGAGCAAAAGGCTTACCGTTGGCTGCTTCCGACTGGGCAATCTCATTTTCATGATGGGGGAAGATCAGATCCTCGCCTCCGGCATGGATATCGATCGTCTCACCCAGATAACGCTTACTCATAACAGAGCACTCGATGTGCCAGCCGGGACGGCCGTCACACCAGGGAGAGGGCCAGGAAGGCTCCCCCTCTTTTTTTGGCTTCCAGAGAACGAAATCCAAAGGATCTTCCTTCAGATCTCCCGTCACCTTAATATCCCGGTGACCGGCTTCCAGATCATCTATATTCTTATGAGAAAGCTTGCCATAACCCTGGAATTTCCGGGTTCTGAAATAAACCGTTCCATCTTCTGCAGGATAAGCATAACCCTTATCGATCAGGTTCTGGATCATACTGATCATACCGGAGATCTCCTGGGTCGCCTGCGGATTCTTGGTGGCAGGCAGAATATTCATGCCATCCATGTCTTTCCGGCACTCTTCGATATAATGTGTCGAAACTGCTTCCGCTGTTGTGCCCTCCTCAATGGCTTCCTTAATGATCTTGTCATCTACGTCTGTGAAATTCGAGACATAATTGACTTCATAGCCCTTATACATGAAATAGCGCCGTACCGTATCGAAAACGATCATGGGACGGGCATTGCCGATATGGATAAAATTATAAACGGTCGGTCCGCAGACATACATGCTGACCTTTCCGGGAACGATCGGCTTGAATTCCTCCTTGCTGCGGGTCAGTGTATTATAGATCTTAATCATTTCTTGTCTCCTTCTGTTGAAGTCAGTCGCAATTATTTGAAGTCGCTATTATTTGAAGTTGTAATTATTTGAAGTCACAATCATTTGTAAAGCTGAAATTACTGTTTTGAACAGCCGCTGCAGCCGCCGCAGCTTCTCCCATTATCAAAAACCGTCCGGCTGGCCTCTTCGAAACTTTCTAAGAGACAGACTGCCTGAGCGCTGATGCCGAGACCTTCCCCGGTAAAGCCCAGTCCTTCTTCGGTCGTTGCCTTGACATTGACCTGGTCCGGGAAAATACCAAGCACATTGGCAATATTTTCCTTCATGGTATCAATGTAAGGCCGAAGCTTGGGTGCCTGACAGATCACGGTACAGTCGACATTAGAAACCATGTAGCCTTCGTCATTTACCATCCGGCCAACTTCTTCGAGAAGCCGAATGGAATCCGCGCCTTCATATTTCGGATCCGTATCCGGAAAATGAAGACCGATATCTCCAAGTCCTGCTGCGCCTAAGATGGCATCCATCAAGGCATGCAGGAGGACATCTGCATCGGAATGTCCGAGCAGGCCCTTCTCATAAGGGATCTCCACGCCGCCGAGAATCAATTTTCGATCCTCTACCAGACGGTGGACATCATATCCTGTTCCTATTCGCATAAAAAACTCCTATCCTGCTTTCTTAAGGCAATAGCAAACCAGTCTTACTGAGCCTGTACCAGGCCGGTATTGCTGTTTGCATTCGTCATTGTTTCAAAGCAGGTCACATTCATACTGACTGATACGGAATTCTTAGAGATCGAGCCATCGCCGGCATTGATCGAAAGATCCGAGATAATACATCGATACGGGAAACTTGAAATTGCATTGACAAGACTCCGTGCCGATTGATAAGTAGCCGTATCAAAAGAAACCGCAGCTACCCGGCGGACCGTATCATCGGTCTGAGTCGGATCACTCCAGGTAATATTGATATTGCTTGCCTGGCCATTTAAGATATTACCCATGGCAAGGACTTCGGCCGGCATATTATTATAAGGCATCAAAGCACCATAGGAAACATTCTGATGCGACTCGAGATAGTCCTGCATTTTCTTTTCCTTGATGACTTTGGTCTGTTCCGTTGTAATCTCAGTCTCCAGCTCCGAAGTATCATACTCACTCATGGCATTCGAATACATGCGGAATACCAGTTCGTAGTAGACGACAGCAAGCAGAAGGACTGCGAAAATAATCAGGAGAGTTTTTGTCCGCCTGGAAAGAGTAATATTTTTCATACCTTTTTCTCCTTACTGATTGCTGTTCGATGCGGTCGTTTTCGATGACGTATCAGATGCACCTGCCTTGGAAGAATCGGTCGATGAATCCTTGGATCCATCGCCTGTTTCCTTTCCGGTCCCCTCTGCCTCATTGGCAAAACGGATCGTATAATTTGCAATGACGTGAACAGTATCCTGATCGGATGCCGCAGCTGTTGTAACAGTAGCATAAGAATTCCTGGGATCCTTCTGCAGAATGCCTAAGACATGGCTTACAACATCCAATGTCGTCGTTCCGGTCACCAGAGTGATCTGATTTCCACTGACAGAAATAGACTGAACGGAAACCGAGGGGAAGACATCTTCTTCAATCATATTCAAAAGATCCGGTCGGTCCAGACAAAGTCTCTCATCGTCTGTAAGAAAGGATCCGATCTTCTCATCATAGGCTTTCTGCACATCCTTGTAATTTGCCGACTCTTGTTTCAATTCTTGCAGAGTCTGTTCTTTATTGGCATAATCCGCCTGTTTCTCATTCACTTTCTGAATGGGAAGGAGGACTGCAAAACGAACAAAAACAGCAAGCAGGACCAGGAAAACAAGGAAGCCCTCGATCGCATGCCGATTCTGAACTGCTACCTCATTTCGGATAAAATTCATCGACTTCTTGGTCGGATATTTTGCTTTCTTCCTCAGAGTAATTTCTTTCTGCAGAAGCCGGTTTTTTGAATCAGCCATTGTTTAAAGTCCTTTCTTCACTCCAGGCAGATGCCAAGTGTCGCAGGTCCGTCCATCAGAGCTTCTGCCGAGAATCTCTGAAAACTCGAAAGGGGAAGCATCTTCAGGTTGACATTTGCCGCAATGGCCCGCATGAAGGGCTCGATGTGACCGCCACCCCCGAAATAATAGATCTCCTCCAGAGAATTATCCCTGTTCTGGAAGGAATAATAATTCAGGGACCGGCTGACATTGACTGCGATATCATCATAGACCGCTGTCAGGGCCGGATCCTCCTGGACATGATTGGTGTTCGTCCGAATATATTCCTGTGCCAGATGGGGATCCATACTATTCTGTTCGGAAAGCGCCCGGATCAGGGCATTAACGCCGGAATCGATCGTATTCTTGGTATCGAAAATGCCATTTCGATAGATATCAAGCGTTGTATCACTGTAGCCTATGGACAGAAGCGCCGTATCGTGCGATAGGAAGTCCGGATCCAGATGATTCATCAGAGCCATAATGGCCATATCCCTTGGCGCTGCCTTTACCAATTTCAAACCGGCCCGGCGGAACAGATCCGAATAACGGCTCATCAATTCGCGTGAAATGGCTGCTCCGAAGAGATCCATCTCACCATTCCCCGTCTCATCCTGCCGGGTATCGATCATGGAATAGTCGAAAATATAATCGGATTTATCGCCATTTATCATATCATGGAATTCATAAGGCAGGTTCAGAAGGAGCTGCTCTTCTGTCATCCGGGGCATAGTCACCCGCCGAAGATAAGAAACCGCATCCGGAATGACCAGTGCCGCCTTCCTGCTGTGGAATCCATAGCGGCGGACAGATTCCCGAATCACGTCCACCATGCCCTCCCAGGCCACAATGCTCCCATCCTGAATCATATTATCGGGGAGGTCGATTGCCTGAAAGCGCACCGATTCGCCATTCACGACCTCCGAAATCTTCAAACGGGAAGATCCGATCTCAAAACCGAGAAAACTCTTTGCCATAACATCTCCACTCTTTTGAAACTTATTTATGATAATACGTGATTTCTTTGTCCTGTTATTCTCTCACGATTCGTTTGACACCCTGTGAGTGCAAATCACGTGCAAATCATTCTTTATTATAGCAGAAATAGACCAAGATACCAACGAATTACATAGGGTCCAATCAGGAGCCCGATCATGGTAGCAAGACTGATGGCAGGTCCGAAGGGGATCTTCGACTTTCGAAGGATGCCGACAAAAAGAAGTCCGATCAGGCAGGCCAGGATCAGAGTAAAAAGGCCATTGGCAAAGCCCAGATAGAGATTGGTCATAAAAAGGAGCTTGATGTCACCTCCGCCCAGGCTTTCCTTCTTTAGAACCCGGTCCATAATCAGTGACAGACCAAGGAGAGCCAGAGCAAATGTAAATCCGGCCAGAAGATTCTTATAAGACGAACCAAGAAATTCGTTGAAGAAATAAGAAAAACGGGCGTCCTCACTCTGAAGCGTTTTCCGGACGGCATTCAGGATCTGAAAAGAAAGCCACCAGAGGATCCCGAACCACAGGAAGCCATCCGGGATCTCATAGATCTCGAGATCTACCAGGGACAGGCCGAGCAGAATGACAAATAAGCCAAGGCTTCGAAAGAGCCAGAGATTCAGATCTCCATAATAAAAAAGGAGGAAAAGGAAGGCTCCTCCTGAGAAGAGTTCCGTCAGCATATAACGGGGCGAGATCTTCTCTTTGCAATAACGACACTTTCCCCGAAGGAAGATCCAGCTCAATACCGGGATCAGGTCCAAGAAATGCAAGGGATGGTTACAGACTGCACAATGACTTCTTCCGGTCCACCACTTCTCCTGATGGGCGATCCGCCAGGCAACACAATTGATAAAGCTGCCGAAGACAGCCCCCAGAAAGAAAGTCAGAATACTGATATAAATTGTGATAAAGGTCGAGATGTGTAAGATATCCATTTTTTCCGTTTCTAATCTTACGCCTTCAGGCTTGCTCCCAATAAGTTCTTCTTTTTCTTCTTGGGATGCATCCGCCTCCAGCGTCGGAATTTTCTCCATTCGAATCTTCCGACAAAGAAAACGATCGCTGAAATGGCAATAAAATAGCCAAAGAAGCCAAGGAAAGGTATGCCGAAGATCCTGGGCTTCATCTGTGTGGTGCAAAGAATGGAGGATCCGACCAGAAGCCCTGCAATGCAGAGGCCGATCACCAGATTTCTTACAGCCCGGTCTACGACCTGAACGAAATGATCTGTTGTATCCAGATTCAGATTGACCCGGCTGTGCCCGCGCAGATATTCCCGCATGATCTCCGATGCCAGAGTCGGGATCTCAATGCTGTTGACGCCGGCCCGGTATAATTTCCTGGAATCTCTTGACAGTTCTTCCTTCCAGTTGGTCCGAATCTTCTTGAAATAATCCTCACTGACACGAGTATAAGCGATATTCATCATATTGATGTCAGGGCTAATGACGGAAAGAACTCCTTCTACATGCGTCAGGCCGCGGGCCAGCATAGTCATGCCATGTGGAAGGCTGATGTGATTATTCTTCATGATATCCATCAGACTTTCCATGGCTTCCGCCAGATCCACGGATCCCATGCCCTGAGATTCATATTCCCGGAGAAAATCCCGAAGATCCGCATATAACTGATCCCGATTGGGTTTATCCCAGAAATCACCGAGGTCCAACACCGCATCCGTTACTTTGGAAATATCATGCATGGCGATGCCTTCGACACCGCGGACCATAATCTTACGATCCTTTTCCGTCAGCCGACCCATCATGCCCATGTCGAGCCAGACGATCTTACCGTCCCGGATCTTGACATTGCCCGGATGTGGATCCGCATGGAAGAAACCGTCGTCCATGACCTGCTTGATAAAGCTGTTGACGAACTTCTTTCCGATCTCATCCAGGTCATAGCCCCCGGCCTTCAATGCATCGGCATCCGTAATGGACAGACCGTCGATGTATTCCATCACAAGGACATGACCCGTCGTATATTCACGATATAATTTGGGAACTGCGACATATTTTATGTCTTTATTCAGTCGGGCGAACTCCTCCATATTCGAGGCTTCCTTCAGGAAATCCATTTCCTGCTGGGCAACGGTCCACATTTCATCCAGAACCATATCCAAATCAACGATATTCCGAAGCGAAGGAACGGATGGAAGAATTTTGACTGCCCGATGGAGGAGACGGATATCCCGGGCCATGGTGTCATAGATGCCCTTGCGCTCGACCTTAACAATGACTTCCGATCCATTGCTTTTAAGAACAGCCTTATGGACCTGGGCAATGGAGGCAGAGCCGATGGGGTTCGGATCAATGGAAGAAAAGATCTCCCTCCAATCCATTCGATAAGAATGATTCAGCACCTCTTCGACCATGGAAAAAGGCATGGGCCTGACCTCTGTGTTCAACTTTAAAAGTTCATCACAGTAAGCCTTGGGCAGGATGTCCGAATGCAGGGACATGATCTGCCCAAGCTTAACATAGGTGGGGCCCAGATCCTCTAAGATCAATCGCAGTTTCTCGGGCGTTACGCCCTTTGCAACCTGATGGCGGCGGAGGACATCGGTGATCTCCCGCAGCCTGGACCGGGAATCCTTCTTGGCAGTGGATGTGGTATCTATTTCGATTGTCTCATTCGTTTCGTCTGCCAAAAGATCATCCTCCGGTCTTTAGTCTTCTGTCTTCTCTTCTTTTACTTCTTTCGAAGTTTCCTTCGTAGCTTCCGCCGCATCCGAAGGTTTTGCACCGGCATTCTTGAAGTTTTCCTTGCTCTGCTCCATGGTATGACGGAGCTCCTGATTCAAAGCCTTGCCCTGTTCTACGGTCAGCTCACCCTTCTGAACGAGATTGTCGAAGATTTCCTGGCTCTTTTCAGCGGTTGTTGCAACAGCTCCAACACCTGCCAGGAAAAATTTTTTGATGCCATCGGAAAGAAAATTGTTATCTGCCATAATAGACCTCCTTATTTCTAACCCATCTTATCTTAAATCTTAAAGGTTCTGAAAGAAATGAGCGATTCTCGGGATGAAGATCCAGAAGCCGATGATTGCTGCCATGATCGCAGAAAAGAGAACCGCGCCGGCAGCTGCATCTTTTGCGATCTTAGCCAGAGGCTTTCGTTCCTCCGTAACCAGATCCACCACAGCTTCAACCGCTGTATTCACGAGTTCCAATGAGATCACCAAGCCAAAGAGTATAAAACAGATCAGCCATTCGGACTTAGAAATATGGACCAATAGCCCGCAAAGCACCACACAGACCAGAGCAAAGAGGTGAATCTTAATATTTCTCTCACGCTTGATCGTGCATCCGATTCCCTGAAAAGCATAGCCGAAACTCTTATACAACGGATCCTTCTTCACTGAAACCTTCCTTTCTAGACAGGTCTATTTTACTCCATTTCTTTCCTTCCCGTCTATGGATTTTACAGGAACATAATGAATATAAGCACCTTTTTTATGCTCCTTCCTGGGTCCATAAAAAATCCGGATCTCTGAAAGATCCGGATGCTAAAGCTTTATGCATTATATGTCTGGTTTATTCTTGTCAAAAGCCCAGAGAGTCATTGATCAGGATAACATTAATTCTGCCTTCATGATGGGAATAGCGGGTGATCAAAAACTGACAGCAGATGGTGTCCGGCTGCTTACAGTCATAGCACTTGCCCGTCTTCTTACAAGGGGTATTGATTGGGAATCGCATGGCATTCGAAGGAGCCGCTACGTTTCTTGCCCGCTTCATTGCAGAATCCAGATCCGGACAGATCTTATTCATACTGACAAGGAAGATGACCTTACGGGGGCCATTCGCAATACAGGAAACCCGGTTTGCATTTCCATCGATATTGACAAGGATCCCGTCAGTTGTCATGGCATTGGCGCTGGACAGAAAGACATCGCAATCATAGGTTAAGAGAAGTGCTTCTCTCGGATCCATCTGATCCCGGTCGATGAAGTGATACTTTCCCTCTTTCAAAGCGTTAATGAGCCCGATTTCGCGTGATGTCATGCAGCCGCCCTGACCGATGGAACTTCCTTCCGGAATCAGAGAAAGGGCGATCCTTTTCGCTTCCTCCTTGTCCCTGGCATAGAAGCCGGTCATGTTGCGGGAGGAAAGTCCCTTGATTACCGTCTGTGCCAAAAGTTCATTTCTTTGATATAAATTCTGATCCATCTTATTCTTCCTTTCCTTGATACAATGCCATGAATAAAAGAACATCAAGCCAAAGCCTTGTCCATATCCTCAACAATTCGGCCATCGATCTTATTCATAGATGCCATATTCCGCATAATCTTTATCACTTCATTATGGGGCAGCCCTTCTTTATAAGGCCTTTTCTCACTCAGAGCCTGATAGATATCCACGCAGGCCATGAGCCGATCTTCGAAAGTCAGCTGATCCGCTGTCAGGCCTCGCGGATAACCCTGTCCATCCAGTTTTTCATGATGGTTCGATGCCCATTCCGTAATGTCTTCCAGCCCACGGATCTGACTTAAAATATGAAGCGTTCCGGCAGCGTGATTCTTCATCTGATCAAATTCCTTACTCTCTAATTTACCGGGTTTCTCAAGGATGTCATGAGAAATGAAGATCTTCCCGATGTCATGCAAGGCGCCGGCAAAGAAAAAGCGAAGAACCTTTTCCTCTGGCCAGCCGTAAAAGCGGGCCATCCGCTCCGCTTTCTCAGCTACCCCTTTGGAATGGTCACTGGTAAAGCTGGACTTATAGTCGATGATCCGTGTCATAAAGCCTGCAAGACCTCGGATCTCTGCTTCCGAAAAGTCTGTCATGGTGCAGGGGACATCCTGGAAGATAGACGACTTTAAGCCCATCCGATCGGCTTTATGAAAAGTATCGATCGAAAGGGCTTTATGAAAGAGGTCTGCCGCCTGCCGACAGAATTCTGTACCTTTGTTTTTATCTACATAATCCGAAACCTTCTGATAGGTTTCCCACGTCATATTTTGAAGAGGAAAATGAATATCCAGGTTGTCCGCCAGATGGATCAGGGCAGAGCCCAGACGAAATTCCCCTTCCTTCTTTCCAAAGGGGCCCTTCCCGTCCGCCCTCTCATGATGATAGAGAATGATGGTTGAGGAATCCGATGGAAAGGGGATATATTTTAACTGCTCCTCTCCCAGAATACAGTGGTCCCTGATGGAGCTGGAATGCTTGTCTTCTTTTCCCTCTTCCACTGCCTTCCGTGCCGACATATATTGATAAAGTGCATTATCATGCAAGATGGCACAACCGGTCAGAGTCAGAAGAGCATCTCCGGAAATGCCGGCCGCCTTTGCCATTCTCTCTGTCAGAAAAGCAACTCGCAAGCCATGTTCATCCGACCGGCCTGCAACCGATTGCTCAATCGCATCCAGACAATAGGAAAAAGCAGACAGCATATCCAAAAGATTTAATTGCATCCAATTACCTGATTTACTTTCCAAACAATCATGCCTTCGATGGCAGAAGTCCGGCTCTTCGAAGCGGTGCCCGAAGGGCTGCATAGAGGAGGACAACAACTACCAGGGAGACAATCGAATTCAACAGAGTTACACCAAAATTGATGGCAAGGGATACCTCGGCTGCCGGTTTCCCTAAGATCAGGATCTTATAGAAATACCGAAGCAAAGGATCAAAGACCGCATTGAATGCCAGTCCGGCAGCAGAAGCTAAGAATACAAAAAGGCTTACCTTCTTCGGATCCTTTTCACTTGCAATATGTCCGATCTTGTGAGCGATCAGACCAGTGATGACACCGATCAAGAGCTTGATCAGGAATGTGATCGGCGCTTCTACAATATAAACCGGATCGATCAAATCTGCAATAGTAAGACCAATGGCTCCACCGATACTGCCATAACCGGTTCCAAGAAGCAAAGCACCGAGAACGACAAATGCATTGCCCAGATGAACCGAAACCTTGCCGCCTCCAACCGTAGGAATCGGAATCGACAGATAGGTAAATACAACAAATGTAATGGCAGCAAAAATACCAGCATAGACCGTCTTTTGAATCTTTTCGTTTTTCATAATCTCTTTTCCTTTCTCACAGTCAAATCTTAAGAGGCTATCGTTCATGAACTGTTACAAAGGATTATAATCGATTCTGATAATATCGTTATACCCAGTTTCTGATAATTTTATATAACCAGATTGTATAACCAGGATGGACTTCTGTCCTGGCATTTTCAGCGCCGCGTATGATGAAGTCTTTTATAGCAATACATATCGTGGTCCGCCTTCTGAATACAGTGATCCAGTTGAGTCCGCAAACCGTCCTGCAAGAGGTTTGGATTCCATTTGGTAAGATCCGGATAGCTGAGCCCGATGCTGACAGAAATATGATTTCCCTTCAAATGATTGATGATCCGCGCCTTGGTTTCCGGTGCCTGCTCAGGCTGGTCGATGGCCAGGATCATAACAAATTCATCTCCGCCGTAACGATATGAGAAGCTGTCCTGACTTGCTTCTTCCCGAATGGCATCTGCCACCTGCTTCAGGACCTGATCGCCGAAGGCATGGCCCCGACTGTCATTTATGGACTTAAAGCCGTCAATATCAAGGAAGAGAACGGCAAGCTCTTTCTCTTGGATCTTCTGACCGACCCAAGGCAGAAGCTTGGACTCAAAGGCTGCCTTGGAATACAGACCGGTCAGGTCATCGCGGTCATAGACATTACGAAGGCGCGTCAGAGAAAGCTGCAGCTTCCGATTGGTATCCCATTCGGAAATGGCATGAAGGACAATATCCTGAAACTCATAGAAATACCATTCTTTGCTGATAAATCGCGGATTGAAAAGAACGATCAGGCCTGCGGTCTGATCCAGAATATGAAGCGGGATCAAAATAAAACTATTGCGATTACTGATGGAATCCAGATGGTGTTTTAATTCCACGGCATTTTGGAAGGTCTGATTCTGCATTTCTTCCATTCTTGATCCATTATTGACCCATCTTCTCTCGCAGGCTGCCATAACCCTAAGATGTTCCATTTCATAATGACCTCTGGGCAAAGCCTCACTTCCGATCCGGTCATCCGTAACAATATAGACCCCATCGAGGTCCAGCATGGAATATCTCCTCATGACCTGATGCATGAGGTCTTGTAAAGACAGGGAAGGATTCAAGGATCTTGCAATCAAAGCAAATACTTCATTTCGATCATTTGTATGGATGATATCCTCCACGTGCCAGGACAGATAAGAGCGGAAATACACATCCTGATTGGTCGGACAGCCACAGCTCTCCGCAAGAACGATCTCTGCAGGAATATGGATGTCTTTTATGGTCTTATTTTCTTGGATCATGCTATCCAGAGCCTGCATGGCCCGATAAGCGATCCGCTCCCGATTCAATGTGACCGTGGTGATCTGCGGCTGGTAATACATGGCCTTGTCCAGATTATCAAAACCTGTGACCAAAAAGTCTCTCGGACAATCATAGCCATGTTTCCGCATTTCCATGATGAGTCCGATGGCAATATTATCATTGGCGCAAATAAAGGCATCCGGAAGGGGCTGAATCAGATTCTTGCCGGACAGATCGAAGAATTCCCTTGCGGTCAAAGCTCCGGTTCTTGTGCTATAGTCCATCTCCGTGATCATATCGTCTGTGACTTCAATGCCATGTCTCTTACAGCAATCCCGGAAAGCCTGTTCTCTCTCGATGGACTCGGTTACTTTCTGACTGCTTCCGCTGAAATGGAAGGTCCTGCAATTATGAACATTCCACATATGCTCAAACAAGCCGCATATGGCATGATAGTTATCATTTCTGACACAGGGAATTCCATCGATGGAATTGCAGAGTGAAATGGCCGGAACCTTACTTTCTATGATCCTCTTCTGCAGATCCCGGATCACCTTCTCGTCTTCCATGTTGGTAAAATCAACGACGATTCCATCATA
Source organism: Porcibacter vitabionis (assembly GCF_046263795.1). Classification (NCBI taxonomy): domain Bacteria; kingdom Bacillati; phylum Bacillota; class Clostridia; order Lachnospirales; family Lachnospiraceae; genus Porcibacter; species Porcibacter vitabionis. The sequence continues at coordinate 308,103 of NZ_JBJYZD010000002.1, forward strand.
ATCTTTGAAATTGGCCAGGGAGAAGATGGAATACTCCCCTTCGTTGAATTTCTTATCCCTGCTCCAGTTCCCCCAGCAATGAAATTGAATGAGGGAATAATCCCTGTCATGCTCTTTCATATATTGCAGAATGCCATTGCTCCAGGCGGAGACGATAAAACGTCTCCAACCATCTGTCAGCAGCAATATCCGTTTCATATTTGCCCCCTGTTATTCGGAAATTCTAAAAAATTGCTATCTATCATTATAGCATTACCGTTTAATTGTTTGAGTCTTTATTCGAAACGTTGCCTGCGGCCTGATTCGAATGGCTGTCGTCCTGATTCAATGTCTGGCCGGCCGTCTGGTTTGCGGAGGAATTCGATGTTGTATTCGATGCATGATTCCGATTCTGATCAGAAGTGGCGTCTGCGTCTTGGCCGAAGGGGAAGGCAGATTTTGCTTGAGAATTCAGGCCTTTGACACTCGGATCAACTTTACCAGATTGTACATAGCCATTCATGTTACAATCAATAAAAGTGAGGTCATGAATACTTCCGCTATTTGTATTAAATAGATACTGACCCGTCACCTTATAAAAGTACAGATTTTCTAAAATCCCCCGATCCTTACATTCTTTGCCAAAAAGATTCTGATTTTGGCCATTTTCGCCCTTTCTAATCCAATTCTTCAAATAGTGCTGGTTACCATTATAATGGCATCTAAAGGTCATCTTAGTCGTATCAAGCTTTTGGAATTTGGACTGGTAGATATGGGGATCATTTTTATAGGGCTCATCTCGAATACCGAATTTATTTGTAAATTCCTGTTCAAAGTCAATGTCCATTTCCTGCTTTATGATGTATGTACTACTTGTTAATAAACCGGCTGTATTATTTACAGACTCATAAAACAGATTATAGAACTGCCTTGCACTCCGAATAGTCAGGGAATTATTAGGTAAATCCTTTGTAGAGGCAACTACCGCATTGGCGGAATAGAGATTAACATAGAAAGAAGCGTACTTCGTTTTCGACTTCGTTTTCGTTGTCTCATCAGAATTCTCCACATAAACATTCAATGTGTTTGTTGTTTTTACATTTTCATAAAATTGATAAAGATTGAGATTGTTATCATCCGGTTCCTTTATTCGGTATAATTTATAGTCATCCTGATTCAGTCCTATCTTACCGCCATCACTATTCACTGTCGCATCTTTTAACGATAGACTTTGGATATGTTTACCATCGGCACTTTCTGTACCAATAAAGGTGTTGGTATCGGATAGCGTTGTTCCATTCGGAGCCTTAATTGTGTTGTCTCTATTATGATCCACCTTCAGAACCAAGGCGTAGCCGTCTTCTACCACATAACCATCCGTAGGGAACTTGTCGCCTTCCAGTTTTGTAAATGGCTGTACATGATACTGATTAGGGTCCTTACTCATATTTTCCCAAAAGCCATTATAATAGACATCTGGCTTCTTATTATTGTCCTTTTTTATATACTCGTAATATATAAGTCCAACAGTTGCCGGTTCCTTCTCAATCGGCCAATCACCAACGTGGCCTATTTCAGATTCATCTTTTGATGCGTTTACTGTATTGTGCTGAAATAAATCTGACAACTGTCTTGTCGTGCAGTAAGGGTATTTATCCCCCAGAGATTTATCTACTGGAGCAGCTGTCGATTTTTCAGAAACAACAAATGGATTCTTTTCACCTGTTGTTGCCTGACCTAAACTGCTTTGAATTTTAATGTCATTGTCATACGCACTAGTGTTCTGCATACTATCATCCCAGATGACAGATATCTGATCACTGTTAATTCCTTTCAGAACAGAACAATTCTGAACTTTCACTTGTCCGCCTTTAGAATTTGTTTCTCCAATAAACTGTCCATAATCAGCCCATTTATTATTTAAATCAGTTGATGTCTCTTCTGCTAAATTAATAATCAAGCCAGTCGAATAACATCCTTCTACGGATGATGTTCTGCTTATAAAGCCTATGAAACCACCGCAAGATCCATTTGTCTTTCCGTTTTGTTTATTGGCACCGACGGAACATGTAGAATAGGAATATGTAACGGAGGTAGAGCCCTTGGCATTTCCAATCAAGCCTCCGACATTGCCATTTTGGACTGAAATATTGGGATGCTTTTCATCATAGTCTCCACCATTCACAGTTCTGCCGGAAGAATAGCATCGCAGTACATGAGCTCCATTATCTATGGATCCGATCAAGCCTCCTAAATTTGTCGCACTTATGATTTCTTTTTGATCCTGTCCAGAAGTATTGTCGCCAGCTATTCCGGAAACCGAAGCATAACAATCTGTAATATTGGCTTTAGATGAATTTGTAATGGCTCCAATCAAGCCGCCGGCTTTGATTCCTTGGTTTGATTTGAAGTCCTCTGTCACATTTTCGATGGATACCTTATTAACATTTAACGATTTTCCATCAAACTGGCCAATCAAAGATCCAGCTCCGATTGGCTGCTGCTTATTCCAATTTTGCGTAGTTGTATCGATCTTTTCCTTAACATTTGTGCCAATCTGCCCATCTGGCAGGACATTATTGGTCAGATAGAAGTTTTTCAAGGAGAGATTCGTAAGAGACAGGCTATCTGCCCCCATTTTTGCAAACAGGCCATAATATCCTGTCGGATCACTGATCATGAAATCCGAGAGAACCGGTGCCTGATTCTGCTTCTGATTCTGCTTAGAAGCGTCTGTACTCTCAACAGAACCACTAACGTTCGAAATCGTGCTGCTTTGGATGCCTGTGAAATTGGTCGTAACTACAGTAAGTGCGTTACTATCAAAGCCATACTCGTTGGTCGCCTCATCCTTCAATTTTTCAAAGTAGTCTTTTGTATCAGCCGCATCTGTTTGGTTTCCCTTATTTCCATTTGCATTCTGCTGCCCTGCAGCCTGAACGTCTGTTGTCTGACTCGATGCCGGCTGATCTCCCTTATGCCAGATGATATCGCTTAGAATCTTGACGTCCGTAATCTGATTGGAAACCATCGGATTGGTGTTAAGGGACACTACCGTTGTAGAGTTTGATGAAGCGGTCTGATTCGATTCAGAAATGGCCAGGTTCTGAAGGTGTCTGGCATTCGTGATACGGGCACTTGTATCGCTGGAGCCTTCGGCATAGGTACTGTTAAATCTCTCTGATGTAGCTTTGAATTTCTTTGTTTTATTAGTACTTGAACCGGAAATCTTATTTGCCGTGATTGTTACGCTTGCCCGCAGATTGTCACCGGCATGAAACTTCTCATTTGTATTCCCTGTATTCCCGTTGCTAGGAGAAGAGCTAGAATTATCAGATACTTTCCATTCAATATGAGAAGAATCCGTAATGCTATAGCCCTTTTCTACCGGGCTATCCAAGATATAATACCGAGTCTGGGACAAATCAGAAGTGTTTACTATTTTTACTGGCTCTGTTTTTAAGACACCCTGAACATTAGAAGCATCCGAACGAAGATCCTTCAAAGTTATTTTGATATTATTCTGATCTATCGTATATTTTTTGGTGATAGAACTCGGCACCGTCACGATCAGATAAAGACGGTTCTCATTTTTGACTTCAACAGTAACTTTCTGATTCTTCTGAAAAGCATCATCGGTAAGAGATGCACCACCATAATAACCAAGGGCGACCTTCTTGGATCCACTACTGAGAGAAACTGAGAATCTCTCTCTCAAATTTTTACTATCAGTACGGTTTGTATTGCTTCCAGAGTTTTGCTTGATCTTATCATCCAGTGCTGTTACCGTGTTCTCGTAAGTCAGCTTTACATCCCCATCCGTATAGAAGACATCATAAACCTGTCCCTGAATGGCATCATATTCAATGATATAAGCCCCTTTTCGGACTGTCTCATCGATGGCGCCCGTCGGAAGGAGCTGTGCCATGGCATTGCCAGTTAGATTCTTCTTGGAATTTACAATCAAATAATAAAATTCATGTTTCTTGCCATTTGTTGAAGAAGTTTCAGTGGAAGAGCTGTTATCATCTTTTACAAACGGATCTACTTTCGCGATCTTATCCCCAATATATGTCCCCAGATAGTTGGTCTTCGTTTCTGTGGAAGTCGTAGCAGACCCGTCATCCGCTTTCATCTTACCATACTTGTCGTAGATCTCTCCCCAGTCGCCGGTGGAGACACTATCCGATAGATGGTTCTGGGCTGCCATATAGATCTCGCGGGCAGCATTATCCATTTCGGTCAGCTTCAGCTTTCTCTGATAGCGGATGACATTCACAGCGACAAGAGCACCGAGAATGATAATAATCGAAACTGTCAGAAGCATCTCTGCTAATGTAAAGCCCTTATTATTCAACAGTTTTCTATTAACATTTCTCATAGTAAATCCTTCTAGCGCGAATCGATCCGAATGATCCCACATTTAATCAATCGAACGAATCTTCCAGTAGAGAGCGAATGGTCACCGTCTGCGATGCATAAATGTGACTTTCCTTCTGGTCCAGGATGGCAACCGTAAATGTATAGACGCCATTGGCATAAGAAACATAACCGGATTTCGTACTTCCTTCCTGATCCACCAGTTTTGCATGCAGTTTCAAGGACTGGGTCTTAGCTGCCAGAACAGGGTAGGTTTTTTGAAGCGTACCATCTTCCTCACAAACGACCCGCTCGATCTCAGAGTCCGAAGCGTCCGTTGCCGAGCCAGTATTCCGAAAATACATATAATAATCGCCGTAATTCCGGTTCTCCGATTGGAAAATGTAAACCGATTTCGAGCTTCCTGAACTACTGCCTGCCTGACTGTCATCTGAAATCGAAACCTTTTTTGGACCTTTGGCCCGATAGAGATCAGAAGAAATCGTATTGATGGCGGTCGAAAGCATGGTCTCAGATTCCGACTGCAGACGGACCCGTTGATATACCCGTAATGCTGCCTGGACACCGGAAACCACAGCCATCGTCGCCAGAAGCAGAATCAGGACAGAAACCAAGACTTCCCCCAGCGACACGCCCTTTCTGCTTTTTAGTTTTCGAAATAAAATATTTCTCATATGCATACGACTTCTAAGATTTATCTCTGGAATTTCTATCTTGAATTTCTATCTAAAATTTCTATCTGAGATTACTATCTGAAATTTCTATCTTGAATTTCTTTATGGAATTCTATTTCATAAAATAGCGATAGGTCTTTCCATCTGAGCCTACAGTAGTTACAGAAACTTTATTATTAGTTTGTAACTCAATCTGCTGATCCGGATCCGCTGTTGATGTTTCCGAATCTTTCTGCGTCGTGGAATCAATGCCATGTAATGTACCAGAGACAGTCACCTGTCCCTCTGCCGTTTGTACATTAGATGTACTACCTGTACTACTTGTTCCACTATTGCCCTTTTGATAAGCCTCCAACTCATTCTTTACGTTCATATTTTGGTGATAGGTCTTTTTCCCTTTTGATACGATTCGTATCGAAACAGTCAGCATGGAGGCAAAAAGCAGGGAGCCAAGTGCCACCACAAGGACAGCGACCAGGACTTCGCCCAGAGATTCCCCATGTTCGGATCTCAGCTTAGACAGCAAGTGTTGGCCATCCTTCTTTTTCTGTTTTATCAGCTTTCTTTGTTTCATAATAATCTGTCCTCTGCAAAAGCTCTATTCTGAAGATCAGTCCGAAGTTTTTAACAGATTTTCGTCTGAAGTAATGAGAGGCTGTCCCCAACTGACCTGAATTTTCATGGAACGAACATATGTGACCGATTTTTCCGTAGAGTTTCCAGATCCTGTGGCATCCACTTTTGGACTTGTGTTATAGGTGATACTCACATCCGACAAGGGATAAAGGATCCAAAGCTCCGGTCGGTTCGCATCGGATGCCGTCTTACCGCTATTACCACTATTACCGCTATTACCGCTATTACCACTATTTTCCTTACAATAGAGATGGATCTTGATCTGAAAAGAGGAATCCATGCAGACATCTGCATAGACGGTCGGAAAATTTTTATCGATATCCAGGTTGATCTCTAGTGGTCCACCATCCTTGGTCGTCTGAACAGTGTATTTATTGGCAAGAGCCGTATCTGACTTTCCTGAGCTGTTCGTCCCGGATCCGGTCGAACCAGATCCATTCGCTCCGCTTAAGACCTGGTCCCAATCTGTAATTGGGAATTCTGTCTGCCAGGGATCTAAATCCGTCGAAATGGCAGGCGGGACTTTTGATGAATCTTTGGCAGTTGCCGTTTTCCCACAAGCGAAATAAGGCCAATAATGTGCAATGACCTTCTCTGTCATATTCTTTCTTAAAGAGGTAAAAAGAGGATCCGAATTCGTGCTTGAAGTGTCCTTTATGGGTTTGGGTTGAAATGTCTGCGGTACATAAGCATTATCTTTTGAAGAGGAAAGAGACGTACTCCCGTCATCCTGCTCTACCAATGTGAAATCCCATGATTGTTCAAAACTTACCGAGGATTCTCCATCGGAAGCGGCGCCGGAATTTCCGCTTTGATTTACCTGACTTCCGCTCTGATCGCTTTCGCTCTGATTGCTTCCGTTCTGCGACGAAATCCCGCTCTTCATCTGTTCCGTGATCAGATCTCGTGCCGAAATCAAGGCATATCTCCTCCGATTGGCATCGGTATCAGGTCCGGACGTGCGACGGCTGGTTACCGTAGCTCCGGTTAAAACAACCGAACCGACCACTGCGCAGACAAGGAAAAAAAGCAGAGCGATCATCAGACTGGCACCCTGCTCCGACTTGATTTTATTTCGAATCCTGTTCTTGATTTTGTATCTTGTCATCATAAGTCTCATCCGACATTTCCCGAAAGGCATATTGATAATCGTTATTAGTATAGCACGAGATCAGTTCGGAAACAATGCAGGCTAGAGATCTGTCTTTTCCGCTTTCGATACAAATCTGCTTCCAATAATCTTATCCGGCTTTCCCGCCTTGGCCAGATAGAGATTCTCATCTGCAAGCTCTAACATTTCACGAATCTCAACCAACCCCTTCGTATGACCGTATGTAAAACCAATGGAAAGAGAGATCTTCCGGATGCCCTTCCAATTCCGGCATTTGTTACTCAGCTGGCCAAGTCTGTCTTGAAAGTCACTAAAATCCTTTGTTTCCGAAACGATCAGGAATTCATCTCCACCATAGCGATAACAGTGGTCCGTCTCCCGATCAAAGATCTTCTGCATAAAATGCCCGGTTGCAATCAGGGCCTTATCTCCTACGGCATGACCAAAGACATCATTAAATTGCTTAAATAAATCCAGATCGATCATGGCAAAACAGAGATCTTTACCGATATATCCATCGAAATCTTCCCGAAGACTCATTCGATTGGAAAGCCCCGTCAAACCATCTTTCCGGCTATCCAGATAAAACTCCATCTTCTGCTTTTCAATCAGATACTTGTTCTGTTCCAAAAGGACAAAATTCTTATAGCGGATTCGGTTGATGAAAAGGCAGATCACATGCAAAGCGATGATATCTACGATATCCTGCCAGGCGGTATTATGATGACTGATCTCGAGGATCAGAACAATGCTAAGCAGGTTGATGATCATATTCCGAATCTGACTTCTCATATCAAGATAGAGAAGCAGATAGACAATTACGGTGGTCAGGATATATTCAAAGAAAAAGCCGCTGTGTTTTTGCGTGGCAAGACAGGTCGTAGCCGCCAAGACCATATTGATCGCATTAAACCAATAGAAGATCCGGTGTGAAGTCTTGCTCTCATCTTCACGAAAGGCTCTGGCCCTCCGGTTCAAAAGAATAAGAGAAAACAGATTGAAAACAAGCAGCACCGCATAGACAAAAGTTGCATTGATATAAGAGACAACCAGCCCTTCGGAAAAAGGCGCATAGGTCCCGACGAAGCCGATCAGAGAAATAGTGACCAGCATGATGGCTGCTGCATGACCAAAGACCAGGTTGTTGCGAAATAACTCCGTCTGAAACCAGGAATTTTTCTCAAACTGATTCCATTTCATGTTTAATACATCATCCGAGAAATGATTCTTTATTTTATTTGTCTCTATCTTCATACCGGTTCGTCCTAATCTCCACAGAATCCTATGTCAATGTTCTACGCCTTACCTGCCAGAAAGTCTCCTTGATCTCTGTACCGGATTTCTGCCGTTTCATATACTTCTCGATATTAGTTTCATCCGGATAATATTTCAAGGCTGTCGAAGGGTCCCTATGACTGCCCGAATAGATGCGGCCATTTACCATGCCCTTTTCATCTATGGTAAATCGGATCATATACCAGTCCCAGCCGGCAGTTTTCTTAAGCTTCTGATCGGGATGCTTGCAATGAAGAACCATACCGCCCTTTCCAAAACAGTATCGCAGCTCATCTTGCAGAGTGATATCTTTCGATTGCTTGTCTGAGGACAGCCAGTTTCCGGAAATGCTGCCGGTAAAGCCGTGGACAATGACATTCTGATCCGAGTCCAGATAGAGATTTAATTCATCGGACGAGTTATATTTCAGCCGTCTCTTGGGATCCGAACTCTGCACCAGGACATAGAGGCTTCCGTTTGCCGTATCCCTTGTAAGATCCAGATCTCCTTCTTCCATCTTGGTTTCCAATGTCCGATAGATGGATCTCGCATTGTTTGCATCCAGATTTCTCCGGGACTCCTCGCCGTAGTTTCGAATCAGAGGGATACTGACCAGGACCAGGACCATAATGATTCCGAGAACGCAAATCAATTCGACCGGGACAAAGCCCTCTCGGTTCCCCCGGCTCCGTGTCCTGTTCTTCTGCTTGATCCCGGTCTCTTTCTTCATCCTCTATTCTCCTTCAGAGAAAAACGAAACATCAATCATAATGACTTTTACAATTCTTCCTGATCCTTACTGTTCATATAGATGAAAGACAGATCATCCAGATAAGAACTCCGGTTTGCAGTCTCCGGATCGCTGTAGGAAGCCTTGATGATCGCAGTGCAATTTCCACTCCACTGGCCGGCCTTTCGAAGCGACTCAATAGAAAAATGAATCTTTCGGGCTACATTTCTCACATCCTCTTTCTGATAATACTTCATCAGAATGTAGAAAAGACTATCATGAGTCCTTCCAATCACAGAGCCACGGCCGACACAGTCTTGCAGTCGCTCTCCTACAGACCTTAAAAGGCTGTTTCCGGATTCATCTCCATAGAGTTTTTGGATCTCCTGATATTCCGGAATGTTCACTTCAAGGAGGGCGAAATCCACCCTGCTCTGCCAATGTTCATTTAGGAAAGAAATCATTCCATCCGCCAGACTTCTGGAATTGGCAAGACCGGTGATCGGATCAATCGCGGCTGACTGTTCTTGTTGATCCGTGAATCGCTGTGTCATTGCGGCATCAAACATAATGCCCATCAAGCCTACGATCTTGCCATCCCGATAGATCGGGATCTTATTCACAAGGATATTCCGATTGGTGCCATTGATGATGCACTTTCCCTCTTTCATAAAGACTCTTTTGCCGCTTTTCAGGATCTCTTCTTCATCCTTCTTAAAAGGTTTGGGATCAATATGCCATCGCAGGTCTTCATCTGTTTTTCCAATCAGCTCCCTGTCGGTCGAAAATCCGAAATAACGGAGGAAGCTCTGGCTGACTCCGGCAAATCTCCTCTTTTCATCCTTCCAGAAAAACAAAGCTCCGGCACCCTGCTCCAGATTCTTCCAGAGGATCTCCGGCGTAATGCCCTCTTTTTTCTGGCCATAGATCACATCGCTCAGAGAGGATGCAAGCTTTATAATGTCCGATTCATGGAGATCCACCTCCAAGGTGACATGAACGGCACGTTTGAAATCCGACCTCTGCATGGGCGCGATCAGATGAAGGAACCAATGGTATTCGCCCGAAGATGTGAGGCTTCGGAACAACCCTGTCAGGGCATGCTTTGGATTATTCTTAAGTCTTGCCTGCAGAGTACTTACATCCAGAAAATCTGCCATCCGATCCTGATCCGGCAGATAGCAGTAATCCATCCTCCAGGCATCCATAACCGATGCCAGATCATTTAATTCCACCCCAAGGCTCATGGGCTGCTCCGCCATCGACGACTTTACTCCCAGTACAGTATTCTTCTCCAGGTCGTAGATCGCGACATCACTTGCCATAAAATAGAAATCGCTCATGGTCTCTATCTCGACCTGCTGAAAACTCTCTAAATTGATATCGATATACTGGATATGGATCGTATAGAGTTCATGTCTGCCCTCAATTGCTTCGACAGATCCGGTCAGCTGCATATAATGGTCGCCGGAGGGATAAGCAGTCACTTGAGGGCCGGAAAATCTCCTTAGCTGCTGATCCGCATACTGTCTGTGGAAGACATGGATCGGGTCGCCGGGCGTATTGATCTTCTTCTCCCAGTCTCTGACATCCAGAACATGGTCCCGATGCAAGACTTCCAGATAAGCATCATTGGCAAAGAGAATCTTCATCTCATCGCCGTCATCGTCCACAACACAAAGTGTCTTATCTGTCAGATAGTCGATCCGGCTGAGTTTGGTAAAATATGCTCTCCACTTGGAAGGTTCCAGCACCAGACCCTTTTCCTGCAGATGACTGAACATGGAAGAAATTTCCATGGGTTTTCCGAAATAATAGCCCTGGATTTTCTCACAACCGATTTTCCGTAAGAAGAGATATTGCTCTTTGGTCTCAACTCCCTCTGCAAGGGTGGAGATATCCAGTTCCTTGGCCATCTTGACAAAGGAAGTAATGATTCTCTTAGACTTGTCATCGAATTTCCGAAGAAAAGACATATCAAGTTTCAGCTCATCAAAGGAATAATTATTCAGAATTCCAAGGGATGAGTAGCCGCTTCCGAAATCATCCATCCAGACCTTATAACCCATTTCATGAAAACGCCGGATGAAAGGGTCGACTTTGTCCAGATTCTTCACAAAGGCACTCTCCGTGATCTCTAAACAAGTGAACTCTCTTGGCACTTCATACTTCGAGGAGATCCGGTCGATGGCCTCCGGAAGGTCATCATGCAGGAAGTCCTTTCGGGACAGATTCACGGAAACCGGAATCAGGTTCTCTCCCTTTTTCCATCTTTTGGAAATCTCAGCACATACCTCTTCAAAGACATAGAGATCCAGTTTGTAGATCTTCCCGGTCTCTTCCAGGGTTGGAATAAACTCGCCCGGCGAAATCATTCCATACGACGGATCCATCCAACGAACCAGAGCCTCCATACTGCAGACCGTTTTCGTCATGGTCCGGACAACCGGCTGATACCAGACCTGAATCCATTTCTCTTCTACTGCCTTATCAAAATTGGTCACGATATAGGACTTTAAAGAAGACTTCTTCAGCAGACTTTGATCAAACCATACGAAGGAAGAATGCGATATCTGCTGGATGGATTCACTCGCCAGTCTTGCTCTGTCACAAGCCTCCGTAAAACGAGTTCCATCCTTCTCATAGCGGTAGATACCTGTCTTAATGTTCAGACTTCCTCCCTGCTGTGCATTCTGAAAATCCCGGTAGAGAGCCTGCAGCCTGGATTCGATGTCATCCGCTTCGGAATAGACGACAAAGTGGTCACTTTCAAAACGGGAGGCCTGCTCTCTTTTGAAATACCGGCCAATTTGTTTGGCAAGTTCACAGATCTGCAGATCCCCCGCTTTCAGTCCGTGACGGCTGTTATAACTCTTGAGGCCACAGAGATCGAAATAGAGTACAACCGGAACCTTCCCCATCTCCCAGAGATTCTCTATTCCAGCAACAGAATCTGTGAGAAAGCGCTGCATATTCTGCAGACCGGTCAGGCTGTCAAAATGCCTGACATATTCACTGCTGTCATTACTGGAATACTGACCGGAAAGCTTGGTCAGGACCGCCTCCTTCTTCTGATTCGTCTCCTTGTCTGCGGTCTCATCGGAATAGGTAATGAAGGCGAGTTTCGTTTTACCAACCGTAGTATATTTTCCCTTTGCATGGATCAAATGATATTCTGTCTGATCGTCCCTCTTATTCCGAAAGAGGATATCATAGGAATCACCGTCGGTAGCGAAATGATAGGAAGCGCTCTCCATTCTGGCTAAGTCTTCCGGATGGATGTGGCGATAGAGGTCATGGTTCAAGCCGTAGACCGCTTCATCACAACTATGATAGCCGAAAAGTTCCAGATAGGATTTCGATACCAGAAGAGGCTGAATCTTATGATTCAGATACTGATAAACAGCGAGAGGAATCGGCATATTCTCCAGAAAAGATCTCGTTTCCGGTGAAAATTCATAAGTTGTCATTACAATTCCTCCGTTCGAAACCCATCCTCAGGTAGTAGTTTTTCTTGTCCTTATACATATGCCGATCGGCAACCCGAATGGCTTTCTCAATCTTGGCAGAGTCCTTGCAGTAAAAACTTCCAAAGGAGAAATGATAGATGTCGCTCTTTTTCAGCTCTGCCTGCAGGTTCTTTTGCATTTCCAGAAATTCGTCCTGGTCTATATTGGGATAAATGACTACAAATTCATCGCCGCCGGCCCGATAGACATGCTCACGGCCGAAATAACGGACCAGAAGTTCTGCTGAGAACTTAAGAGCCCGGTCGCCGGCCTCATGACCGTGCTTGTCGTTGATGAGTTTCAGTCCGTTGACGTCTGAATAAATCAGCCCGACCGGATTGTGCTTGACGCTGAGTGCATCGATTTTCTCAATCATGGCATTCCGGTTATGAACATTGGTCAGGGTATCAATATGGCTGAGCCGGTTCAGATCCTCCATCAGACGCTGATTTACGATTTTCGCCCCGATGAAGTAAGAGATCGACTGGAGAACGAGCTGGGTATTGATGAGATCGTCGGAATTGTAATTGTCTGCGCCCAGATAGCCGATCAGATGACCGCGATTATAGAAAGGTGCCGCAACCAGGCGATGGATGCCCTGTCGCTTCAGATTCTCGTAGTCCACCGGATCCTCATGCTTCAATTCTTCGATATCACGGATCAGTACCTGGGAATCCCTCTCCAGGTAGTTCTCCCAGCCGCCGATGTAATCCTGATAATCCAGTTTCTGCAAAGTATCGATCTCCGGCTCAACGCCCGGCGCACACCACTCAAAGGTATTGGAGACGGTCCGGCCGTCGGTCTCCAGGACATAGATGCGGTCCGGATGAATGAAGCGGCTCAATTCTGCCAGGGCATGATCGATACTTGTCCTGTAATCTTCATCATTATTCAAAAGCTTTGTGATCTTTAAGATTGCATTGTCCGTTGTCGTCTCCCGACGCACCTTATGAATAAAGGCATCTACATTGGTGAAGATAAAAGCGACCCGATCTTCACCGACCGCCAGTCCGACCGTAAAATCCAGCCAGTGCCCTGTTTCCTCGGAATAGAAGCATCCATGAAAGGGCTCTTTCTTCTCCCATACCATCTGACAATAGCGAAGCCAGCGACTGCCTGACGGATAGATCTCCAGAAATCTGTGATTTACAAGGTCTTCTCTCCTGTAGCCGGCCATCTGACAATATTCATCATTTACAAAAAGATAGACCGTGTCGACAATAACTTTATGTGCCGGATCAAAAATCAACTTGTAGATCGCATAAGGTACCGGAATATCTGTTGCAAGATCCGGAAAAAATTCCCTGGCAGCATCCATACAGAACCTCCTGTCTTAGCGTCTTGTAACAACCAGATAAAATATATCAGTCCATTCTGCTAATTAAAGTATAGCACTTGTTTCACCCAATCACCATTTGAAAAAAGGGAGGAAAAGTCAGGATTTTGCATTGTCAAAACCGCCATTGATCTCACCCGCAAAGGCGGATGGCACAAAAGCCCCGTTGACTATACCACAATTTTCTCTGCTGCAAAAATAGCAAGGACACCACAAATCAGACTTAAAAGGACATAAGCCAGAGCTACATTCATTGTACCCTTTGCCAGAAGTCCTTCTGTTTCCAGTGCAAAAGATGAAAACGTCGTAAAGCCTCCGCAGATACCGACCTTGATAAATAAAACAAGTTCCGGATCCATGGCATTTTTATCCGCCAGTGCTGCGACGATCCCAATAAGAAAACATCCAACCACATTGATGAAAAAAGTCTTTAATGGGAAGCCATTCTCAGGGCTCATAGGCAGAAGCCCGATCAGATATCGGCTGACTGCACCGATTGCTCCACCTGCTGCAACAATCAAACACTTTATCATCTGGCTTATCCTCCTATAGGTCTGTTATTTGAATCTATTTGTTAGAATCTTTTTGTTAAAATCTTTTTCCGAAATGCGCTTCAAGCCCGATTATCGTAAAATAGAAGGATTTTGAAAAATAAGATAGTCTGGACACGAAAAAGCACTCGAATTATCGTGATAGAGAAGAACTTCTAAGAATCCGATAGCGAAAAGACACATTCACTATCTTAAAAATGAATATGGATCTATATTACGATAATTTACCACAGGACAGAGCCTGGCACTATCCTAAAATTGAAAAATGATTTGTATGACGATAATTGTCCACAAGACAGGGCCTGTCTGTCGACGATACGAATGACCTGCTCTACCGCAATGGACTGCAAGTGTCAGGTTAGGATTGCCCAGGCGAATGCCTTGGCAGTTCGGATGTCGGAATCTCTGAAATGATTGCCCGAATTCCATTCCAGGGTGGTCTGAATACCTTCCTGACTTAGCAAGTCATAGGCTTCTTTGATTTTCACTCCAACCGACGCCATTACCGGATTCCTGGCTTTCTCTTCTTTATCTCCAAGACTAAGATAAACAGACTCAGTCATAGGCTTATGATTTTTCATATAGTCTATGAATCCCGGAAACCAGACGGAGGGCGATGCTGCCGCTGCAGATTGAAAGACATGGGTCTGGTAAACTGCCCAGAGCGAAAAGAGACCGGCGAGGGAATAGCCCCCGATGATATAGGTCTTCTCAGGGTCTTGGCAGAGTTTTAGAACCTCCTTCAAAGTTTCCGGGGCTTTGCCCCCGAAGTCCTCATTTTTGAATACAGCGGGACTCGGCCATGGAGATAGATCGCTATTCCAGTCAGAAACTTTTAAAGCGATAAGACAGAAATCCGCTTCCGTCCTCTTTCGAATCTCATGAACCTCAGACTCCATTCCTTCCAGATCATGGTCATCGACCATCTGAATCAAACAGAGTTTTGCATTCGGATCACCATAAACATACTTTTCCATATGAATTCCCTTTTCTATGATGCTGGTCCAAACTGAAAAAAAGTCGCCCAAACTTATGACCTGAATCACAAGTCGGGCGGCAAATGTTAATCTTTCTCTTTGGGTGGCTGCTCCATCAATCTTGTTCTGTCTCTGCTGTAATCCGGAACATCCTTCATCTGTTCCTTCTGGATGATGGTAAGCGTATGGTAGAAATCTTCAATTTCCTTCTCAGACATACTGCCTTCCACCCGGTCCATCACCTGATCTACATAAGAGGTACTGACATTGTAATAGTCGATATACTTTTTCGTGACCTGAAGATAATATTCCCTGCGGTCCAGTTTGGAGCGGATCTTCTTCAGATATCCTTTACGAATCAAACTGTTGACCTTATAGGCAGCATTCGGGGAAGAAATTTGAATAAAGTTAGCAAATTCATTGATCGTCGGATTCTTCATGGCATAGATCACTTCCATGCAGAAGGTCTCAACGGTCGTAAGGGTTGCTTCCCGATGATCAAAATTTCGGAAGACTTCCCGATAAAAATGAAGCTTGTAATTTGTGTATACTTCTGTAAAAAGATCCTTCGTCTTCCTTGCCTTCCCAGCAAGGTCTTCATTTTGCAATTCCATATGCCCCTCTTTAAACTAGTGTGTTCTGAAACGAATTTCGCAAAGGCATGCCCCAATTTCTCATACGCATGCCCGGTTTCACATAAGCATGCCCCGACTTCTCAAAGCTATACCCGGTTTCACATACATATGCCCGGTTTTTCATAGCAATGCCCGGTTTCATTTTGTATCCTTGCATAAATTGCTTATATAAGAAGATATTATCACATACAGAATCGCGGTGCAAACAGGCGAAGGCAGGCTGGGGCAGAGTCAAAAGGTTCACTGGCAGGCAGGTTTGGACCAGAGTTAAAAGGTACACTGGCAGACATGCCGGGACCAGAGCCAGAAGAACTTCATCGGCTTTCCTGTTTCGGATCCGTAATGGCAAAAGACAGCTCTGCCGTCACAGCCGTCTTACCGTCGACGGTCGCAACCGCTTTTCCAAAGCCGATTGGCCCTCTCCGGTCAATGATCTCACAATGCATTTCTATGACATCGCCGGGAATGATCGGACGGCGGAATCTGGCCTGCTTCACGCCTCCAAAGAAAACCAGTTTGCCTTTGTTCTCTTCTTCTGTCAAAAGTGCGACCGCTCCGGTCTGAGCAAGTGCTTCCAGAACCAGAACTCCCGGCATGACTGCCTGAACCGGAAAGTGGCCTAAAAACTGCATCTCATTCACGGACACACACTTTCTGCCATCTGCATATTGTCCCGGCTCACAGGCTGTGATCCGATCCACCAAAAGAAAGGGGTATCGATGCGGAAGGATTTTCTTGATCTCATCTGAATTTAATTGCATGTCTTGCCTCTTTCTCACAGATCCCCGGCCCGGCAAAAGACCAGGCTGACATTATGTCCTCCGAAACCAAAGGAATTCGACAGTGCATAACGAATCTCGGCAGAATACCCTTGATTCGGAACCAGATTCAAGTCACATTCCGGATCCGGAACCTGATAATGAATGGTCGGAGGCAAAAAGCCCCTCTCAACAGCTTCCACAGTGATCACAGCTTCCACTGCCGCACTGGCACCCAAGAGATGGCCGGTCATGGATTTGGTAGAACTTACGGCCACCCGCATGGGATTCTCTTTAAAGATCCGACGAATCGCAGCTGTCTCACAGGAGTCATTCATTTTCGTCGAAGTACCATGCGCATTGATATAATCAATATCTTCCGGCCCAATGCCTGCATCCTCCATGGCAAGACGCATGCATTGCTCTGCCCCCTTCCCTTCCGGAGAAGGAGCCGTAATATGGTAGGCATCGCAATTGGCTCCATAGCCGACGATTTCCGCATAGATGTGCGCACCACGATTCCTGGCATGTTCATACTCTTCCAGGATCAGGGCGCCTGCGCCTTCTCCCATGACAAATCCGCTTCTCTCTGCATCGAAGGGAATAGAGGCGCGGCTCGGATCCGTTTCGGTCGTCAGAGCTTTCAGAGAAGTAAAACCTCCCATGCTAAGCTGGGTAATGGCTGCTTCCGCACCTCCCGCGATCATGATATCTCCGTAGCCGTCCCGAATGTGCCGGAAGGAATCGCCGATGGCATTGGCAGCACTGGCACAGGCGGAAAGCACGGAAGTACACATACCATGCAAGCCATACTTGATAGCAATGTGGCCTGCCGCCATATTGGCAATCGCCATGGGAATAAAAAACGGAGACACCCGATCATAACCCTTCTCCATGCCCCGCACTTTCTCATTCTCGATCGTCCCGATGCCGCCGATCCCGCTGGACATGATGACACCCCAGCGGTCTCTTTTTTCCTCCAGATCTAAAAGGCCGGAATCCGACATGGCCTGTTCCGCCGCAACCATGGCAAACTGCGTATAGCGATCCATTCTCCGGCTCTCCCTCTTGTCCAGGTAAGCTTCCATGTTCAGATCCTTCACCTCCCCGGCAAGCTTGACCTTCTGTTCGGAAGGATCATAGAGAGTGATTGGCCCGATACCGCACCTGCCTTTTTCGACACTCTTCCAGACTTCTTCTTTATCATTTCCGATCGGACAAACAACTCCAAGGCCCGTAATCACCACTCTTCGTCTCATGATTCTCTCCTATATTTTTCTAAAAGTTCTAAAAGACCACTCAGCACCCCATGCCGCCATCGACGCCCAGGACCTGTCCTGTGATGTAAGACGCCTCGCGGGAAGCCAAAAAGGCCACCGGGGATGCAACTTCCTCTGCCCTTCCGGCCCTGCCCATGGGAATTTGACTAAGCATTGCTTTCTTCACATCATCCAGAAGATCTCTTGTCATCTCGGTATCGATCATGCCGGGTGCGATCGCATTGACGGTAATATTCCGACCGGCAAGCTCTTTTGCCAGTGACTTCGTCATACCGATCAAGCCGGCTTTCGCGGCCGAGTAATTCAATTGGCCTATATTTCCATGGAGACCGACGATGCTCGAGATGTTGACAATCCGGCCATATCTCTGCTTCAGCATGACCTTCGAAGCTTTCTTCATGCAATAGAAAGGACCGTAGAGGTCAACATGAATGACCCGATCGAAGTCGTCTTCCTTCATCATAAGGAGGAGCTTGTCCCTTGTAATTCCGGCATTATTGATGAGAATGTCGATCCTTCCGGAAAGTTTCAAGGCTTCTTCGAACATCCGGTCGCAGTCCTTAGGGTCTGAGACATCCGCCCGGACTAGAAGCGTTTTAGCACCTTTAGCCTGGCAAAGTCGCTCCGTCTCTTTTGCCGCCTCTGCGTTTGCGGAATAATGAATGACGACATCGCTGCCTTTCCCTGCCAGAGCACATGCAATTGCCCGGCCGATCCCGCCGCTTCCTCCCGTCACAAGAGCTGTCTGATGTTCTAAGTCCATTTTCATCCTCCAAAAACAACCAAATGGTTTCCGATTTCATTGCCCTATCCTGTCACAGGCTGGCATTCCCCTGACTGCCCGAAATTTCTTACAAAGCTTTCAGGTCCTCTGCCCGATCTAATGTCACAGTCTCGATCCCCTTGACCGTCCGGCTGACAAAGCCGGAAAGAACATGACCGGGGCCGATTTCTATGATCCTTTCTACTCCGGCAGCCTTCAGCCACTCGATGGTCTGAGCCATGCGGACACTGGTCATGACCTGCTTCTCCAGAAGCTTTCCGATCACTTGCCCGTCTGCCTTACAGCAAAGGGAAGGATCCGTGAAAGGATCCGCTATCCTCTTTCCTTCCCCATCCGAGGGGCCACCCAGAGTATTGAATAAAACCGGAATCGTCATGCGGCCGAAGGAAATGGTCTTAAAATAATCATGGAGTTCATAAGATGCAGGCTCCATCAGAGAAGTATGGAAAGCGGAGCTTACTTTCAGCTCCATACATCTTCTGGCGCCATATTCCATGGCAATCTTTTCTGCAAAAGTCACGGCATCCGAAAGCCCGGAGATCACATTCTGCCCCTTGGCATTAAAATTCGATACCTCGACAATGCTCCCGGTCTCTTTAGAAGCCTTATTTACAGCTTCTTCGGTTTTCTCCGCCGGAAGTCCGAGGATGGCGCACATTTTGGTATCTAAGCCCTGTCCGGCTCTGGTCATGGCCTGACCACGGAAAGCCGTGATCCGGATCAGATCCTTGGTAGAAAAGACGCCGGCTGCATGTAAGGCACTATATTCACCAAGACTAAGCCCTGCGACATAGGCCGGCCGGATCCCTCTTCCAGAAAGCACAGCCGACATTCCGGCAGCAAAGGCTGCCAATGCAGGCTGGGTATAAGCAGTCAAAGACAACTTTTCTTCCGGACCAATGAACATCAAATCCTTTAGATTGAAATCAACTTCGGCATCCGCTTCATCGATCACTTCGGCAAATTCCGGAAAAGTCTCATACAAATCCTTTCCCATGCCGGCATACTGGCTGCCCTGGCCGGCGTACAAAAATGCAGTCTTCATGACTTTCTCCTTTTCCTCCAGACTTTCCCTCCGGAAATTTCACTAACCTTATGATTCCTAAGCACTTTAGCAATCCTGACATCTCAAGAGATCTCCGGCAGTTCCAATTTCTTCACAACTTCTTCGGCATCCTTCATAAGCCCTGCAAAGATCTCTGCCACCGGCCGAATCTCCTTCAGCTGTCCGCAGACCTGGCCGGCCATCAGAGATCCTTCGTCAATATTCCCATCAAAAACTGCCTTCCGAAGGGATCCCAATGTGAATTTCTCCAGTTCCATCCGGTCAGCACCGGCCTTTTCTTTCCGGATATATTGACGCGCCATCTTGTTCTTTAGGATCCGTGTCGGAGAATTGACCGTTCTTCCGGTAACAAGGGTGCTATTGTCTCCGGCCTTGAGAAGAGCCGCCTTATAATTCGGATGGATGGGACATTCCTTACTGACCAAAAGACAGGTTCCCATCTGAACCCCGCAGGCACCGAGTGCAAAAGCCGCTGCTAATTGTCTTCCATCGGCGATCCCGCCCGCAGCGACCACCGGAACCTCTGCGGGAAGTGCATCCCGCATCTGGGGAAGAAGCGTCATGGTTGTCATTTCTCCGACGTGACCACCGCTCTCAGTCCCCTCTGCGATGATACCGTCCACGCCGGAGCCGACCAGCCGCTTGGCCAGAAGGACACTGGCCGAGACCGGAAAGATCCGGCAGCCGCTCTCCTTCCAATGGTCGATGTATTTCCCGGGGTTCCCGGCACCTGTCGTAAGAAAGGGGATATGCTCTCTTGCCACAAGTTCCGCCATTTGGTCCGTATCCGGATTCATTAACATCAGGTTGACCCCGAAAGGCCGATCCGTCAGAGACCGGCAGATGTGGATGTTTTCCTCGAGCTGTTCCACATTCATGCCGCCGGAGCCGATGATCCCGAGAGCGCCTGCATTGGAGCATGCTGCGGCGAACTCACCCGTCGCGATATTCGCCATGCCCCCTTGAATAAAGGGATATTTCGTACCAAGGATTTCATTCAGGAATTTCATTTGTTCTCCTTTTTCTAAATGTAGACCGGCCATGACAAAAGCTTAGAACTCCAGGAAGCATCCGCCCCAGGTCAGACCGGCACCAAAGCCGACACAGAAGATCTTCGTACCGGGTTTCAAGAGTCCTTCTTCTTTCATGTCCGAAAGTGCCAATGGAATGCTTGCGCCGGAAGTATTCCCGTAAGATGGAAGATTCAAGAAGAATTTTTCTTTGGGAAGGCCCATCTTTTTTCGGACATAATCGATGATCCTCACATTGGCCTGGTGGCAGACAATATAATCGATATCCTCTGCCAGGATCCCGGACTGTAATTCCATTTCCCGAATTTCATCCGAAAGAGCTCTTACTGCAAAACGGAAGACCTTCCTCCCATCCATTTGGAGAAATCCCTCCCGGAGGATTTGGTCGGATTCCTCTTTTGAAATCTGCAAAGGATTGGAAGGAACCAGCCTGTCTCCTTTCGAATTCATCGGAGGAAGCTGATTTCTCCCGACGGTATGGGCATATAAGGCAGATCGATCTCCCTTTGCAGCAGTATGACTATAGAAGGCTTTCTCCTCGGATCGATGAATCACTGCTGCAGCTGCTCCATCGCCGAAGAGGACACTGACCGACCGCTCGGAGAAATCCAGCATCTTCGATAACTGTTCGCCTCCAATGAGAAGGGCATAGGGCTTTTGGCCCATGCAGGCATTTCCTTCCTTCATCAATGCGTTGACCAGTTGAAGGCCATAGACAAAGCCGGAACAGGCGGCATTGATATCAAAGGCGGGAATGCCTCCCGGAATTCCGACAAGTTCCTGGACGGCACAGGCCATGGAGGGAACCATATAATCGGTCGTACAGGTTGCAAAAATGACAAGCCCGATTTGATCCGGATGGATCCCGGCATCTTTTATGGCTCTCCTTGCAGCCAGAACCCCGAGATCTGTCAGGCTCTCCTGATCCTTACAAAAAAAGCGGGCTTCAATGCCGGTCCTGCTTTTGATCCATTCGTCTGATGTATCAATATATTGTTTCAGGTCGTCATTTTTCACCCGAAGCTTCGGCAGGGCTTTGCCGAGACCGATGATTTCTATTCCCTTCATTGATTGATCCTTCCGATATCTCTGTACTTCTGATAGCGCTTTTCCAGCAGATCTTCCGTTGACATGCTTGTTAATTCGTTCAATTTGTCTATCAAAGCGGTCTTCATTGTCCGACACATTTGAGGTAAGTCTTTTTGTGCACCCCCGGCCGGTTCCGGAAGGATTCGGTCTGCAATCCCTTGTTTTAGAAGATCCTCTGCCGTCATCTTCATGACTTCGCTCGCTTCCGCGGCTTTCGAAGCATCCTTCCAGAGAATGCTGGCAAAGCCCTCGGGGGACAGGACGGAATAGACTGCATTTTCCAGCATCCAGATCTCATCCCCGACGCCGATGGCCAGTGCTCCGCCGCTATTTCCTTCCCCGGTGACGATAGAAATGACAGGAACTCTTAAAGAACTCATGGCAGCCAGATTCTCAGCAATTGCCACGCTCTGCCCATGTTCCTCTGCCTCTTTCCCGGGATAGGCACCCGGTGTATCGATAAAGGTCACAACAGGACGCCCGAAACGTTCTGCTTCCTTCATCAGACGAAGTGCTTTCCGATAGCCTTCCGGTTCCGGCATTCCGAAATTACAGGTCAGATTATCCTTCAGATCCTTCCCCTTCCGATGTCCGATCACCGTGACCGCTCTTCCTTCCAGAAGGGCGATACCGCCTAAAATGGCCGGGTCTTCTTTTCCTAACCGGTCTCCGGAGAGTTCCATAAAATCATCAAAGATCCCGTCAATATAGTCTGTGATCTTAGGCCTGGATTTGTCTCTTACGATGGCAATGCGATCGTAAACCGATAATGTGGGACATGTGCCGGCCGGATGGATTGGAAGGAAGGAAGAATTGGCAGATCCGGTCTGCATTTTATTAGAACTGATTTCTTTCTCTTTGGAATTGGTCTCTTTAGAATTAGTCTGCTGCTCGTTGGAATTGGTCTGTTTCTCTTTGGAATTGGTCTGCATTTCTTTGGAAGCATAGCCATGCATTTTGAGGATCTGAGTAATGACTTCTCTCTCATCCTTCCTCGGAACGATCCTGTCCACAAAGCCATGCTCCAGCTGAAACTCTGCCCGCTGAAAGCCCTTCGGCAGTTTTTCCCCGATGGTCTGTTCAATGACCCGGGGTCCGGCAAAACCGATCAGGGCGCCGGGCTCCGCCAGGATGAGATCACCAAGGCTTGCGAAACTTGCGCTGACGCCTCCTGTGGTCGGATGCGTCAGAACAGAGATATAAAGGCCTCCATGGTCGCGGAGTTTCTGTACTGCAGCACTGGTTTTTGCCATCTGCATGAGGGAAAACATTCCTTCCTGCATTCTGGCTCCGCCGCTGGCGGAGAAAATGATCAGCGGAAGTTTTCTTCGGTCCGCTTCTTCGATGGCAAGGGTCAATTTCTCACCCTCAACAGACCCCATACTGCCCATCAGAAAAAAGCAGCTGAGTTCCGCACCTACAGCAGGGATCCCATGGATCGTGCCAATACCGGAAACGCAGGCGGATGGCCGGTCGGCAGTCTTCCTGTTTTCAGAAAGTTTCTCTTCATATCCGGGAAAATGCAGAGGATCCCCGGACTGAAGATCCGTGGCAAATTCCTCTGTGAACCTCCCATTGTCGAAGATAGCCAGGAGATGGCTCCCAATCGAATGATGGGCCGTCCTCTTCAGGCGCATCCTCCGGTAGCCGAGAAGTGTTTCTCTCTTGTCTGTGAAATTTTTGGGGTTATTATTCAAATCTAAGACGACCGTAGTCATTACCATATCCTTTTTCCTTAACTGATAAATATAGACCGAGGCCTTATTAGCATCTTCTCCCAAGCGGCGAAGAAATCGTAATTTTTAAGGGCCTAAGCCTTCTTACCATCTTCTCCCAACCGGCGAAGAAATCGTAATTTTTAAGGTCCTAAGCCTTCTTACTCTCTTCTCCCCAGCGGATAATGGCATCGGTGTTCTTCTCCAGGAAAGCGGTGTCTACATTTCCAACCAGGAAATCATTATGAAATAAAATGAGATAGAGAAAGTTGATATTGGTTTCGATGCCGTCGACCGTCATTTCCTCCAGGGCCACCCGCATCTTTCGAATCGCCTCCAGGCGGCCGGGTGCATGAACGATCACTTTTGCAATCATAGAATCGTAATAGGGACTGACTTTGCAGCCGGAATAGAGAGCGCTTTCGACCCGGACACCCTTGCCGCCCGGGAAATGCAAGAAGGGGATTTGACCGGGACAGGGGGCGAAATGTTTCGCCGGATCTTCTGCATTGATCCGGCATTCAATGGCATGTCCGTTCAGATGGATGTCACTTTGCTTATAGGAAAGCGGCAGTCCTGCAGCGATCCGGATCTGCTCCCGGATCAGATCCACGCCTGTAACTGCTTCTGTCACGGGATGTTCCACCTGGATCCGTGTATTCATTTCAATGAAATAGAAATGCATATCGCGGTCCAAGACGAACTCGACGGTCCCTGCACTGACATAATGAACGGCTTTTGCGGCTTTTATGGCAGCCCGATGAATGGCATCTCTCTGTTTATCCGAAAGAATCCGTGCCGGGGACTCCTCCAAAAGCTTCTGATTTCTCCGCTGCATGGAACAGTCTCTCTCGCCGAGATGGATGATATTGCCCTGATTGTCACCGAGGATCTGTACTTCGATATGGTGGGGATGCTGGATCAATTTCTCGAGATAGAGAGAACCATCACCGAAAGCCGCCTGTGCTTCTGCCTCTGCACTCTCATAGGCGGTCTGTATTTCCGTCTCATCAAAAGCGGTCCGCATGCCACGGCCGCCGCCACCGGAAGTAGCCTTTAAGAGGACCGGATAGCCAACCTTCTTTGCGACTTCGGCCGCTTCCTGCCAGTTTTTTAAGATGCCGTCGGAGCCGGGAACCACCGGAACACCGTGCTTTTTCATCATGGCCCGGGCACTCTGTTTGTCCCCCATCTCTCGGATCATTTGGGCAGAAGGACCGATGAAGATCAGGCCGTTCTCTTCACATTTTTTCGCGAAGTCATAATTTTCGGATAGGAATCCGTAGCCCGGATGGATGGCCTCACAATGATATGCTTTTGCGGCTTCAATCAGGGCTTCCTGATTGAGATAACTCTGTGCTGCCGGAGCAGGACCGATGCAGACGGATTCAGTTGAAAACTGAACCGGTAGAGACTTCCGGTCCTCCGTTGAACAGGCAACCACAGTTTCGATCCCCATTTCCTGGCAGCATCTTAAAATTCGCATAGCGATTTCGCCGCGATTGGCGATCAGCACTTTCTTGAACATACTAAAGCTCCTCAAGAGTCATAAGAACCGCATCATATTCCGCATACTTAGCGTCTTCGGCCTGGATCTCATGAACGATGCCGTCGCAAGGCGCCGGGATCTCATTCATCATCTTCATAGCTTCGACAAGGCCGACAATATCGCCCTTCTTCACTTCCTGCCCTTCTTCGACAAAGGGCTTTGCTCCGGGTTTGGAAGCCCGATAGAAGACACCGGCCAAAGGAGCTTTCACTTCTACAAGCTTATGATCACTGCCTGCGCTTTGATCTGTCTCATGATCTGTGGCATTTACACTGCCTTCTGTGGCAGATTCCGGATCGACGGAAAAAACTGCAGTTTCCTGACCGCCGGAGAAAATAGTGGCAGATGGAAAGCCGGAGGGGCAATCTGTGGAGGGTTTCCCGGAAATCCGGGGCTCGCCGTGCGTCTCCTGTGAGAAGATGACCGGCTCATTCTTAAGTTCCAGCACTCCATCTGCATGTTTATAGCGAAAGTAAGTCAGACCCGATTTTGCAAAGCTTTCCATTAATTTCTGCAAATCTTCGATAGGATACATGAAAACCTCCAAAATCTTTTCTTGTCCTTATTGAAATCGTTAAAAATTGAAAACGTTAAAAACCTTGAAAACCTTAAAAACGTTTAAAACCTTGAAAACAATGAAATCTTCAGTTGGCCTTATGGGCATCGATATAATCAACAACACTCTGAACAGTATGGAGCTTCTGAACTTCATCATCAGGAACCTTGATTCCAAAATTCTCTTCCACTGCCATCATAAGCTCCACGACATCCAGAGAATCTGCTTTCAGATCCTGAAAGAAGTCGGATTCCGGCTTGATCTCATCTCCGTCATAGCTCAAGGTGTCAACAATGATCTCTTTCAGCTTTTCAAATGTATCCATGTGAATTCTCCTCTTCTTTTATCTCCAGTTATTTAGTTAAATATATTTATATAACTCGATGCTTACTATACTTCTATTGAAATCCCTTGTCAATATATTTCAATTATTTTATATAAATATTTTTAGCTGTCTCATAGAGATAAAAAAAACCGGCAGAGTTTCTTCCTCTGCCGGGACCAGACTTTATACTTCTGACATTACTCTCCCCATACTTCTTCGGCGATCTCCCTGACCAGTTTCAACTTCGCCCACTGTTCCTCCTCGGTCAGCTTATTTCCGATCTCACATGACGCAAACCCGCATTGAGGGCTGAGATAGAGACGATCGAGCGGTATATATTTCTCTGCTTCGCGGATCCGGGCGATCACCTGGTCCTTGTCCTCCAGTTTCGGAGATTTCGTTGTGATGAGACCGAGTACGACCTTTTTGTCACCGGTCACCTTCGAAAGCGGTGCGAATCCGCCGGAGCGCTCATCATCATATTCCAGATAGAAAGCATTCACATTTTCCCTGGCAAAAAGGAAAGAAGCTACATCATCATAAGCGCCGCTGCTTGCAAAAGTAGAATGGTAATTGCCTCGGCAAATGTGGGTATTGATGACCAAATCGTCCGGCTTCCCCTCGATGGCAAGATTATTGATCAAGAGATACTGCTCCTTGATCTCCTCCAGGCCTTTTTCGTCCGTCAGGAAGAAAGATTTCGCAGCAGGGCTGACCAGCATACCCCATGTACAATCATCAAACTGAATATTCCGACACCCTGCATCATAGAGCTGGCGGATGACCGTGCGGTAGCCGGCTACCAGGTCTTCGATCAATTCCCGGTCGGAATCATAATACTTCTCCGTATTCTCCCTGGCAAAAGGCATAATGAGCTGGGCCAGGAACTGAGCAGGTGCCGGAATGGTCTGCTTTGCGACCGTATGTTCATCTTCCAGCGCCTTCACAAAACGAAAATGTTCGACGAAGGGATGTTCCTTTTGCAAAGAAATCTTGCCCGTTAAGAAAGTATCGTCGATCATGGCCTGCTCGCCCTGGAAAGGCAGACCCGTTTTGGTCTTCTGGTGGCTGACCCCTTCAAATCCCCACATGAAGTCCAAGTGCCATGTCGCCCTCCGGAATTCCCCATCCGTGATGACATGATAGCCCAGAGCCTTCTGCTTTGACACAAGGTCCAGTATTGCCTCATCTTCCGCTTTTTTCAGCTCTTCCTGACTGATCTTTCCGGATTCAAATTGTTTTCTTTTGGTCTTCAGTTTCTCCGGGCGGAGGAAACTGCCTACATAGTCATAGCGAAATGGTGTCTGTAAATTGCTCATATATCTTCTCCTTTTGATTCTGTTTGATCCTTATTGGTCGAGCCGGCTGCGGCTATTGCCTCGCCGGTTACTTGATAAATTTAGGCCAATGCTTTCGTTATGTAAAATATCTGTAATTTATCGCCTGCTATAGGCTTTATCTATATTTATCGAAAACATTGCATATGAACAGATTTGTTTACCGGTATAGGATTGACGCTTTCTGATAACTAAAATATAATTGTATTGGAATCTGAAATTTCACCGGTTCTCATTTAAGAATCAAAGTGAAGGTTCTCGGTGGATAAGAAAAAAGGAGGTAAGAGTCATGTTATTTTATCGTTGTGAGTCATGTGGCAATTTTGTAACATTCCTTACAGAAAAGACAGCCTGTACACCGATCTGCTGTGGCAAGCCGATGACGGAACTTGTTCCGAACACCACGGATGCAGCCCAGGAAAAACACGTACCGGTTGTTTCTGTCGCTGGCAGTTCTGTAACGGTTAAAGTTGGATCTGTAGCTCATCCTATGCTTCCTGAGCATTACATCGAGTTCATTGTTCTGGAAACAGAGAACGGATTCCAGAAGAAGGACCTGAAGCCCGGTGATGCACCGGAAGCACATTTTGAACTGGCAGCCGGCGAAAAGGCTATCAATGCATACGCTTACTGCAATCTCCATGGTCTCTGGAAGGCAGAGATCTGACCAGTTTTCAGCTATGCTGATCTATCTGCTCCGGAGATCGGGAATACGAAGTTTTCGGACAAGGACAATTGACAATATATGTTGAGGAGGGAAAAATCATGGCAAATAAATACGCCGGTACACAGACCGAAAAGAACCTGGAGGCCGCATTCGCAGGGGAATCTCAGGCAAGAAACAAATATACTTATTTTGCTTCCAAGGCGAAAAAAGAAGGTTATGAGCAGATTGCTGCCCTCTTCCTTCATACAGCTGATAATGAAAAAGAGCATGCCAAGTTATGGTTCAAGGAGCTGGAAGGCATCGGCGATACGGAAGAAAATCTGGAGGCCGCTGCAGAGGGCGAGAATTATGAGTGGACCGACATGTATAAAGGATTTGCTGAAACTGCAGATGCGGAAGGTTTCCATGAGCTTGCTGCAAAATTCCGTTTGGTAGCTGAAATCGAGAAAACACATGAGGAACGCTATCGTGCCCTGCTTCATAATGTCAAGACAAAGGAAGTCTTTGAAAAGAGTGAAGTTAAGATCTGGGAATGCCGGAACTGCGGTCATATCGTAATCGGCACCAAAGCTCCGGAAGTATGCCCGGTATGCAAGCATCCGCAGAGCTTCTTCGAATTGCAGGCAAAGAATTATTAAGAGTCCACACATAAGCACAAACAGGTGTCAAAAGTCTGAATAAGACATAAACAATCATTCCTATATAAAAAAGCCGGGGTCCTTTAATGACCCCGGCAAATTTTATGCTCTTCTCTTCTTTTTAGAATTGGAAAGCATCATTGCGGCAAATTTTATGCTCTTCTCTTCTTTTCAGAAATCATCATTGCGGCAAATCCAATAATAACAAGTGCTATTGGCATGCCGGCAGCTTTTCCTTCCCCAGTCTTGGGCGAAGTCTTTGTTCCTTTCCCGGTTACCGGGCTTGCTAAAATAGCAAACGGCGACAGGGATGTCGTCTTTACGGTAAGACCTTCCTTCGTCACTTCCGGTTTCAGCGTTTCTAAGCTTCCATCGTCTTTCAGATGATAAACCAGGAAAGTATAACCCTTTTCGGATGTCCCTTTCGGGAAATCCAATGTGACTTCGATTTGTCCATTCACGGAAAGTTTTTCCTTGTCTTGATCTGTCAGATATACTTCAACCACGCTGAGACTTCCATTCGAAGGAATCTTGATACCTTTCTCTTTCAGAGCCTTCTTTATGCGTTCTGAAGCTTTTTCATAGATATCGCCGGAAGTGACAGCAATGGCTTTCACATCCGAAAGAGCTACTTCTTCGCCCTTTTGATTTTTCACTATCGTATCCGAAGATAGCTGTATTCCTTTGAGGCCGGACAATTTTTCATTCGATTCGTTTACCATCGGAATGGTCAACATTTCCACTTTTGTCTTAGACGGCTCCTCCGGAGCGGGCTTGGTGAAGTCGGTCTTAAGTCCCTTCGTTTCAACTCCCGTCAGAGCCAGATCCTTGGATGGCAAACCTCCAACCAGGCAGGCGTTCTCCTTACCGATGGTCTTGATTGCAAGATCGGTAAGTTCCAGAAGACCGTTCATACGGATCGTCCCATCTGCATTCCGGCTGACAGGAGTCTTAGAAAACGTATGCTTTGTCAAATCAAAGCCGGTCGCATCCGACTTGAACCATGCGTCACTTACCTCTTTCGAAGCATCGTGAGCGGCTTTTGCATCCTTCCAGAAGAAGTTGGATGCCTGATAGATCTTCTTAATATCCTGACTTCCCTTGGGCTTGATGGTCTCTGCAATGTCTGTTCCCTTGCGATAAGAAATAATTCCCCTGGCAGAGAAGTCCGTGTTTTTCGCATCCGTTGTATAGAGTGCAACATTTGAGCCGCCGTTATTGAAAGATATGCTGTTCTCGATCTCTATATCCGGGCAGCTGTTCGAATCGATTCCCTTGGCCTTGTTATTAAAAGCAACAGAGTTTACCAATCTGTGGTGACCGCTCAAGCTGGATCCACCCATCTTGAAGCCGTTGCCGTTTCCTTCGTCTGTGCCGTCTAGGCCATAACCATTTCCATATGCAAGGCAGTTTTTGATCGTAACAGAACCGATGGAACCGGTCTCCGGCTTTGCAAAGAGATCCCATCCGTCATCTGCATTGTTATAAGCAATACAGCCGTCAAAAATATTTCCCTCTCCAATGGTAAGCTTTGCTGCAAAACCATCGGCATCCTCATATCCTGCATCCGCATTTGCATAAGATGTGCAATTCAGGATCAGATTATGGGCCGGCCACTCTTCTTTTGCCTGCTGGTCGCCGATTCTGGAAATCTGGATACCGGTATTTCCATTATGATATGCATGAATCCGGTCTAAGGTATTAAAGGATCCGCTGACATGGATGCCATCCTTACCGTTCGGGGCATTTGTGACATCAAAGCCGGACAGATACCAGTAATCACCCGCGATCTCCAGGCCAATCGTATCCTTTGCCTGAGAGAAATCCAAGACCGGTCTGGATTCTTTAGAAGGATCTGCGATCATTTTGATCGGCTGATCCTTCGTGCCGTTCGTTCCGAGAGGGATCATAAGGCCACTCTTTAAATCATAATGGCCCGGAAGCAGAACGATCGTTTGACCGGGTGCTGCATATTTCACAGCATCATAGATGCTTGCCGGACTCTTCTTCGTACCCCTTCCCTTTCCGTCAGGACCGACATAGATCAGATCTCCGTCGTATTTGTAATATGAAACAGAAATCTTCGCCGTGTTCTCCTTGTAATTCGAAAGGACCGAGAATTTGTCCGGCTGATAGCCTTCATTCGGCTGGCTTACCGCCGTGAAAGTATTCTTGCCCGCTTCCACTTTGACAGGAAAACGAGAAACCTCGCCTTTATGAACCTCTCCAAAAGCTACTGCCTCACCAGAAGAATTCTTCACCGTCACCTTACCGTCATAATTACTGAGCAGGCGAAGGGTATAATCCGAACCATTCGAAGAAGCAGGGGAAACAATATTGAAAGAAGGGGTGATCTTCTTCATCTCGATTTTCTCAGCAGGAGCATCCTCTTTCGGATCACGTGTTGTAAGAGAAATATTCTTCGCCGTTACATCGCAATTTCTGGAAGCGAAAATACCGGCATAGACATAGTCGGGATCCAGCTTTTCCAGAGCCTTTGTATCATAATACTTCTGGGTCTTAGTCTTCCCGGACGGGTCTGTATAGGAGACAAAGTAACCCGTGTTATTCTTCTGGATCTGCAGTTTGAAACTTGTGTACTGTGCCAGATCCGGTCCGGCTCCGGCAGAGGAAGTATCACGATTTCCGACGATATTATAGGTCCCTGCAGGCTGACCGCTCTGTCCGGCCGCAGTCTCAAGCGTAGACATCTTACTGGTAAAATCTCTGTTCACGACCGTCGTATCGTTATTATTCAAAGCTGCCAGATTTTCCTTCGTGACACCGGACTTCTCCTGGGATCCTACGCCAAGCTTCATGGTGTATTGAGGAAATGCGGTATTATCTGTCGCACTTTCCTTGTCCTTATCATAGTTGTAAAGGACTTTGGTAACGCTGGCCATATAGGAATTGTTCCAGAAAACCGAGGCATCGCCATTTTCCCCAATATCATCCGAAGCCATGAGGCCAAAACCTTCCTGACCGTTGGAGTACTTCCAGGTGTTGACGTTCACATCCGCAGACAGCGTAAAGTTCTGGTCTGACGGTACTTTGGTATAGTAGAAAGAAAGACCATCCGTCGAGGCAGGAACCAGTTTTCCCTTTCCATTGATGTCGTAGACACGAGCAGAATCATCGCTAATCTTCTGATAACCACAATCCTTGGATGAGCCGGAGACTCCCTGACCAAATGCGGAGTATAACCAGGTAGCCTTCCACTGATCGTTAACCTGATGTCTCATCGGATCCGATACCGATTGATCATTTCCTCTTTCCGCAGTTACCTGGAAATAATAGTCCTTGCCAGTTTGCGGCACAGTCAATACGACAGAGTTTCCCTTGGAACTCTGGCCCTCTGTATAAGTCTTTCCATCCGTAGAATAAGAAACAAGGTATCTCTCAGCTTCTTTTACGCTGTCAAAAGTCACTTCAACCTTGCCGCCGCCCTTGTCCGTAACTGCTGTAATGGAAGGCTTGGAAAGAGGGAGAACAAAACCCTTCAAGGTGACACTCTCTCCCCGCTTATCTTCCATTTTTTCTCTTTTCAGAACCGGCTCGAAGGTATAGTCGCCTGATCTTAATGGCTGATAGCTTATGGATCCGGACTCTCCATTTGCCTTCGTTGTAAGCGTATCAATGATCTTTCCATCCAGAGAAACATTGACATCCAGCTTCTCTGCTCCCTGATCACCGATCGAAGCGGTATAGTTTATTGTTACTTTGTCTCCATTTACAGTAGGGCTTTCCAATTTCGGGGCAGCCACTTTGTCCCAGTTAATGGAGGGACTACCCTTGGTCAGGCTGATCCCATAAACTTTCGGCTTACTTCCATCGAGATAGAAATAATAGGTCTTTTGAGCTGTCAGCCGGAAAGAATAGTGGTCTTCTGTCAGAAGGCTTCCATCCGAATTAAAGTCTTTTTTCGTATCTTCCTCGACAAAATGCCATTTTTTATTCGCTGCCGTTCCTATGGCAAAATAAATCGTACTGTCCGCATTCGCCTTAATTTTAAAAGCAGAGCCACTTGTTGGAATTGCACCGTTATTTGGCTTGGCGTTATTTTTACACTGTATATAGTTGTCATAAGATACGCCGTCGATAGGCTGTTTGCCCTGTTTTACAGACATATCTTCCAGGACGCTAATCGATGCGATCTCATCATCCCCGTATGTCACTCCCTGTTTCAGGCCCTGTGACAGATCCACTGCGGTCTTCTTGTAGGCATTGTCCTCTGCCTTAACCGTGCTCGCAGTGAACATCTGCATCCCTGGTGGCATAACCGCCGGCACGGTTCCTGCTGTAAGCATGGCTGCCAGCAGGACTGCCGAAGCCTTCTTAAGCGACGGATACCTTCGGAACCAACTTTGATTCATTCTCTTTCTTCCCCCTTTTCTAAATGAAACGGCATATGCGAAAGCTTCCTCGTCTTGTCCCAAGTCCGGGAGTGTATCCCCTTACCCAGATTGACCGAAAATACATGTGTTTAGTGTAACCGCTTACATTTTTGGTCAAAAAAATACTTCAAATCTTAAAAAAGGCAACAAGCTTTTGCATCCTTCCTGATCAGCCGATCAGGCCTGTTAACAAAATGTAGTCTAGCATTTCATAAAGGAAAATAAAAGATAAGACTGTAAATTTTATATTTTGTACGGTTTTGTATATAAGATTTTGTGCAAATTTACAAGTGGACCACTTGTGCTTAAGATCAAATGAAAGTGGTTACATATTTAGCTCTTCATCATTCGATACCATATATATAAAGCTTAGAATTTGACCGATTGACCTTCTTTCAATACATTTTAACCTTTATATTGACTTGAATGGAATTCATCATTATAATGAATCCAATTCAATCTATAAGGTATTCTGTTTTTTCAAATACATAAAGCAGAGAAGAAAATATTATGAATGATAGGATTTGCGAAAAAATACTTGAATCTTATTCCGGTTATTACGATATCGATCGCAACGAGGAATTCGGTTCCACCGGATCTGCCTCGGAAAATCCGGCGCCAGATTCTCTGGTCGCCAGAATGGATCTCCATATCAAAGAATCTTCTTACGTTCTTCTAAAGAGAAATGTACTCTGGGAGGCCGGCAGCCATGAATACGCCTACCTCTTCAGGGTAAAGACCTTAACTTCGGATGATTATCAAAAGCTTGAGACATATGTCCTTTCGAACGGGATGAAGAGAATCAATCCGGGTCCCGGACACAAGTGCTCCATCCTCAGTATGATTATTATTGCTGATCATGCTGACAGTGGGGCAATCTCCCGAATCCGGCGCTGCCGGATTCATAAAAGTTTCAGATTTGCTCTGGATGGCTGGATGGATTTCCGTACCGGATTGGCTGTTTTATCTACCGGAAAGGCTTATTCCAATATGTCCGGTCATGAGAACCGCGGATTTCTAAAAAAGATTTTAAAGAATGCTCTTTAATATCGAGCTTAGCGGATGCGAAAATTTCCTGGGTTTACCAATGAAATGAATTTCAAATCCGTAATATGTAATATTGCAAAAATCCACACATCTACTGTAGTGTGCGTTTTTGAATCATACATTGTAGTACTAAGGAGGATTAACAAATGAACGCTGCATTACTATTGTTGATCGGCATAGCGGTCCTTGTTATGGGATACCTGTTCTATGGCAGATGGCTGGCAAAGACCTGGGGTATCGATCCCAGCCGTCCCACGCCGGCTCATGAATTTGAGGACGATGTAGACTATGTCCCGGCGAAGACACCTGTGCTTCTCGGACATCATTTCTCATCCATCGCAGGAGCAGGTCCTATCACAGGTCCTGTTCAGGCTGCAGTCTTCGGATGGGTGCCGGTTATGCTCTGGATCCTTGTCGGAGGTATTTTTTTCGGTGGTGTCCACGATTTCGGAGCCCTCTTTGCATCACTAAGGCATAAAGGTCAGTCCATCGGTGAGATCATCGCAGATACTATGGGATACAAGATGAAGAAGCTCTTCTGTATCTTTACTTATCTCACACTTCTTCTCGTGGTCGCAGCCTTTTCTTCCATGGTTGCCGGAACATTCACTGCTACCTATACAAAGTCCGGTGTACTTGACAAGGCTGCCAGCGCAACAAACGCTTCCACAGCCATGATCTCATTACTCTTTATCGTGATGGCCATCATCTTCGGCTTCATGATCTATAGAAGAAATGCACCTCTTCTGGTATCAACAATCGTTGGAATCATCGGAATCGTCGCAGTTATCGTTATCGGTCTAAATTTCCACCCCTTCTATTTCAACGAGAAGGTATGGATGATCGTTATCGGAGTCTACATTGCCGTGGCTTCCGTCGTGCCGGTCTGGATTCTTCTTCAGCCGAGAGATTATCTGAGCTCGTTTTTACTTTATTTTATGATGGCTGTAGCGGTAATCGGAATCTTCGCATCCCACAAGGATATGTCCATGATGCCTGCTTTCACCGGTTTCTACAATAAGACGCAGGGCTATCTCTTCCCGGCACTCTTTGTTACGATCGCTTGCGGAGCAATTTCAGGTTTCCATTCACTCGTCTCTTCAGGCACGACATCGAAGCAGCTGGATAACGAAAAACATGCTCTGCCCGTCGCCTATGGTTCCATGCTGATCGAGTGCGTGCTCGGTCTCTGCACCATCTGCGCAGTCGGTTATTACTGGAGCAAATATTCATCGGGCCAGGTTACAAACCCCATGCAGGTTTTCTCCATGTCCATAGCCGCCATGATAAGCACCATCCCCGGACTGAAGGGTACTCAGGCAGTATGCCAGAGCCTTCTCATCCTCGCGATCTCAGTATTCTGCCTGACATCTCTTGATACTTCCACCAGACTTGCCAGATACACATTCCAGGAATTCTGGCTGACAGACGGTGAGACCGTAAATGATGTAACAGGATATAAGAAGATTCTTACGAACCCTGTGCTTGGAACAGTAATAACCGTTGTGCTTGGCGTCGGTCTCGGTATGACAGGATATCTGAACATCTGGCCTCTCTTCGGAGCATCCAACCAGCTCCTTGCTGCTGTAGGTCTCCTGGCAGTTGCTACATGGCTTGGTAAAGTCGGCAAGAACAACAAGATGTTCTATATCCCCATGGTATTCATGATGTGCGTCACAGTTACATCACTGATCCAGACCATTTTAAAGAATCATGCAGCACTCGTTGCAGGAAATCCTGTCGGAGGTGCCGGCTGGTGTATCGCCAGATCCGTGATTGCAGCCTTCCTTGTGGTTCTTTCCCTTGTCCTTGCTGTAAACAGTATCAAGACCATGATTGCTCAGTTCCAAGCTAAGAAAGCTGCAAACTGACTGATCACAAACGAACAGATACATAATAAAAAAGTTCCGCTGCGGCGGAACTTTTTTTAATCCAATCAATACAAATGATTATCTACTCCGGATCCATCATTCGGCGGAAGACACGCCAGAAGAATTCCGCAGCGCATGATGAGATTTTTTCTCCTGATACATCAGATCATCGATGTGACGGAAAAACGGATCCACCCCCGGATAGGTATCCGGATGCGTGTGCCCGACTTCTTGCTCAATGTCATTCCCAGAAGAACGATAGAAAGAATCGCCACATATGTATTTAAAATAAGCCAGCCCGGTATACTCATACTACCCTTCTACTCTCCCGATTGCATTCACCTGATTGCACTTTTGTACTGTTTATATCTATTGATAATACCACGATTCCTTTAAATCATCTACTGAGAAGCATGTTTACTTGACACTCCTTGTCGATTTCTTCTTTCATTTTTTTCAGGCAGTCCGCAAGCGTGGTGTTTTTCAGTTCTTGCTCGGCCTTTTCCTCTATTTCGCGAAAAACATCCGTAAGCACCGGTTGAATATGACGACCTACAATACATTCATCATTCGGATTCTGATGAATGTCAAACACATGAACTTGCTCCGTCTCAGCAATGGCCTGATATATCCTTAGCAGCGAAAGCTCCTCCGGTTCCACGAGCAGTGTAAATCCGCTTATTCCCTGACGGCTTTCGATGATGCCCTTCTTCTTCAGCAAGCCAGTGATCTTACGGATATAGCTTGCGTTTGTGCCGACGCTTTTCGCTATCTGATCTGAGGTTATAGGCGTCTTGGCTCCGGCAATCATAATCAGCGTATGAATAGCTGATGAGAACCGTGTATCCATTATTCTCCCCTTTCATACGAGATGATGTACTGCACATTTTCCGGAAGTGCGATACCTGGATCAGCTTCAACAAATCGACCCTTATGTCCTTCTTCCTGCATAGTCAAATCAAAATGTGCCAATGCGATACCGACATCCACCTTCTGAATATCACCAATTGGACTGTCCTTCATGGACTTATCTTCATAGAAATGAACCGTATCCCCAATGACAACAGCCCTCCAAGGCTGTTTGTTAGCCGCAGAGGGAGCCCATCTTGCCATCTCCAGAGAATCGGCATAAATACCAGCGGATGAAGCAGTCAGCGGATTCCCATACTGCTTATCGAAAAACAACTGCTCAAAAGGAATCCGTTCATCGGCCTTCAGACCTTTTCGCATCAGGGTTTCACGGATCGATTTTTTCTGCGCAGGGTAACCGACCGGACTTGCAACAGGGAGGACTTCATCGTTCTGAACATTCATCGCTTTTTCAAATGCTGCTCTGCTGAGAGATGCAGCAAGCATTACGGTTCCCAGACCGAGAGATTCTGCATAAAGGCACATCTGCTCAAAGCTGTATCCAAAGCCGATCTCATAATTCTTGCAGCGTTTCACCTTTGCGGCAAGATACAGATCTGTTCCTACAATCACCGGACTGGAAAGCCCATACTCTTTAGCATCAAGCAGGCGAAATTCAACAGGAAAACCAAATGGATTCGTCTGAGATTGAATGTACTGTTCGAGGGCCAGCCTGTCTTCATTCTTAAGAGGTTTTCCGTCGAAGGTCCTCACGCTTTTTCTTTTACGAATCATATCTTTTGCAGAGAATGTCATAATAATCGTTCCTTTCGTACTTGTATCAGATACTAATACAATTTAATGACTCAATGCTCACTTGTCAATATCCGAACATAAAAAAAACGGGTCTAAGCCGCTGATTTTTAAATCATTGTCTTAGACCCAGTTCTGATTTTTAGCTATGGCCCATTCACGGAAATGGGAATTGAAGGCGCAGCGCTGGCCACGATGCCTGGTCTCCTTATGCCTCTTCAATGGCACCGACTGGGCATCCGCTCATGGCATCTGCTGCAGCTGCCTCATTTTCTGCAGCAACCTCTTCTGCGATTGCTTCAGCTACCCCTTCATCCGTCATATGGAATACTTCAGGGCATGTTCCTGTGCAAAGGCCACATCCGATACATCCGTCATTTACTCTATATTTCATCGTTTTCAACCTCCGTATTTTTTGATTAAATCTACTCTTTAACTGATGTTGTTATCTATGTTTTCTTCTATTATTCGAGTGTAAGAAGAAGTGCCATTTTGAACTTCTCTGTTGCCTTCACAGAGTGGCGTCCCCCTTTAGCGAAGTGGAAATTCTCGCCTGCCTTAATTACGTGATCTTCACCTTCATATCCTATCACACCTTCACCATCTAATGCGAAGATGATGGCTTCTCCGGGAGCTGCATGCTCGGAAAGTCCGGTTCCTTTATCAAAGGCCATCACAACAAATTTCATCTTGTCATTGTGAGCTACATCGATGTTGACGATCTTGCCATCCTGATAAGGGATAAGTTCTGCTAATTTGAATACCTCGCCTGCCTTAATTACATTATTCATAATGTCCTCCTTTTGTATCTCGATTTCTGTATAAATCGCACCGCTTGTCGTGCGCATACCCATTGGTGTATCTGTAAGTGTTACAATGCTGTCGCCGACCGTTAGTGTTTTGACATAATGATTGTCGCCGTATACCTCCAGGCTGCCCTCCGCTACCAGGATCAGCTTGTGATAAGGAAATACCTCTGCACTGATATCAGTACCTGCTGCGAGAGAAAAATATATGATGGAATTTCTTCCTTCCTGGATTGCTTTGGAGATTGTGCATCCTTCGACCGTCTGATTGTCCTTGGCGATGGAGAATACCTCACCAATCTTTTCCTTCATGCTCTGCCTCCTTTCTGAACTTCAGGAACTGTTTGCTCCCCTTTGTTCATGAATATGATAACTGAAATCCATCCCTTATTCTGTATCCACAGATACGTTTTGACAGAGTTTTTAGTGTATAATATAAACATCGATGACGAAGGAAGGATAAGATATGGATTACTTACCATTATTAAAAAGCCCGGTTTTCAACGGTTTAACAGCAGCAGATCTGCGAGATGTACTTGATGATACACCTCACCGTATTCAGTGTTATGACAAGGATGAGACCATATTTCTTCAGATGGATACCGCTGACCGTATCGGAATTGTACTGGAAGGACAGGTACAAGGGCAGAAAACCTTTCCGAACGGAAGTATGGTGAATGTTTCGACCCGAACACCCGGTGACCTCATTGGCCCGGCAGCAGTCTTCTCCCGCAGTCACCATTACCCCTGCGATGTGATAGCATCGAAGCCAGCAACAATCATGATGATCAAAAAGGAAGACTTCCTGTCATTAATGCAGAAGGATATACGTATTTTGGAAAATTTCACAACAGAAATTTCCACCGCTACGTATATGCTGCAGGAGCGAATCGAGCTCTTCTCATACAGCGGAATTGGACAAAAAGCGGCCTTCTGGTTGCTGCTTCGTCATAAACAGACTGCCCGTACTACCATTCCGATTCCCGAATCTATAACCAAATGGGCTTTACTGATGAATGTATCCAGACCCTCTCTCCATCGTGAGCTGAAAAAAATGGAATCCAAAGGTTTCATACACCTTTCCACTAAGCAAATAGAACTGCTTGATATAGATGGTCTGCAGGAAATGCTCAGTGATCACTGATTCTTTCGCAGTGCCAAGATTATAGAGATGTTCGAGAATTATGAAAACTCAGCCCACAGGGAATTATCTTCTTTTCCAATATGGGTCGAAATATCTGCGAACAGGGCCTGCATTTCTCGATAGATCCTTGCCAGTTCGGGATCTTCTGCCATATACAGGTACTGTCCCGTCAGGTCATCAATTCGATGGATATACTCTTCTGTCTTTCCATGATCGCTCTGCATGTCCGTAATGACCTTTCGCATTTCATTCTCTTGATATGCCCTAGAGATGAGTAAAGGAAAGACCTCTATTTCTTCTAACTCAAAATGAGTCTTCAGTTCCTTCGACATAGCCCGGAATGCCTGAAAGATCTCTTCGATTTTGGGATCTCTCTTTTTATTTCCTTCTTCATATGTCTTCATTTTATCGAGAATGGTCTTAATCTGAATCAGTTCCTTCTCATGATGGCATCTTTTAATGTCATCAATCTTCTCTTCAAGGGACAGTTCTTCAAAATCCTTTTCCCCTTCCAGACTTTCTCTCAATCGATTTACCATATCCATTGTTATCATTTTTATTTCTCCTTGCCAACTAAGTATCTATTTATATAAATCCATCGATACGGTATTCTCTACGATGACTTAGCAAGGATAATATAGATTGAAAAGCAAGTATGTGGCATATACAACATTTTTACGTCCATTGAAAATACCACGATTCATTCTGTTAACGGTGCCTGTCACCAAGATTCACATCAAGTAAATGCGCACCATGGGTGGACTTTTTTATACACGGAGATAATAACGGTGCCTGTCACCAAGATTTCCTCATGCGCATATCTTGTTGATAAATTGTGCAAATCATGCTATATCCTTCTTATCAAGGAGGTAGTATGTATGTCTAAAGTAAGTACAAATATCAGTCTCGATGCTGATTTGAAGAAAGAAAGCCAGAAACTATTCTCTGATCTCGGAATGGATCTTTCCACTGCGGTGACAATATTTTTGAAACAGTCGCTGCGTGTTCAGGGGATTCCTTTTACCATCACCAGAGAAAATCCTAATACTGAAACGATGGCTGCCATGAATGAGTATTACGAAATGAAGGCGCATCCCGAGAAATATAAGAGGTACTCTTCGTTTCGCAGTGCAATAAAGGATGTGCTGGAGGACAAGGATGCTTGATGTTATTCTCTCCAACCGCTTCAAAAAAGGCCTGTTAACGGTGCCTGTCTCCAAGTTTACTTTTCTATTTTGTTCAAACTGAATGCTATTTGTTCTTAGGTTGCTTGAGACATAAAACTATAGCCCAAAATAAGAATGTTAACCACGCCAAATTACGTGATGTTATAGATAATCCCGTTCTTACAGCACTAGTTATCTTTCCGTTATTAATCTTTAACCCAACAACAATGCTGTCCCCGACATTTTCATAACAATTAATAGTTACACTATCTGCTCTTGCTTTTTCTCCCTCAAACTCTACTGAAATACTTCCACGGCTAAGAATACCTTTCCCTGTATGATGCTTTTGGGTAATTATCGCTTGTGCTGGAATGTAATCTGATTTATTTGGAAGATATTCAAACAAGTAACTAAAATTTGAAATAAGAAAACTAATTAATACAAGGATTGCAATCAAGAGAATATCTCTGACCGGCTTCTTAATGCATGTGACCTTAATAAAAAGGAAAATACAAGGTATTGAAAACAACAGAATTTGCAATAACACTTTTTCTCCTCCCATTAACGGTGCCTGTCACCAAGATTCCGTAAACATAAAAGCCTGTTGAAATTCGCCAAAAACTACAAGCCTCTTATAATACTCAGATAATCCTGTCTTTGGTCTACAACAGCATATATGATCACCTGTTTCTTATTATCATCAACCTTATAAAACACAAAATCTTTATCCAAAATAAGAACCAGGTATCCTTGCCGCTTAAGTATATTATACTTTGGCTCCGTACCAATATATGGATTCTCTCCCAGATTCATAATAGCTTCTTCAAGATTATCCAATTTTTCCAAGGCCACGTCCGTTCCAAAATTCTCTGCAACATGAAGAACGATTTTTCGAATTAAGGAATCTGCTGTGTCAGTTCTTATAACTTCGTACGTCAAGCCTGCCCCTCCTTAAGAAGACTTCTTAAGTCGTCAAATGTATCTTTCATAGGGGCAACTCTTCCATACTTAACATCTTCATCAGCTTCTGCGAGAGTCTCCAAAAGTTCGATCCTTGCTTTCATTCTTTTATACTCTTCATATGCGAGAGTAACCGTATCTCCTCGCCCATTTACCGTAATAATTACAGCTTCATTATCCTCACGGCACTGTTTGGAAATTTCATTATAGTGATTTCGTAAATCTGCAGATGGTCTGATTACCTCTTGCTGTGTAAACATAATTATCACCTCCATTTTGTATAGACACATTATATTATCATTTGTCTATATACACAATGTCCATGGATTGGTTACTTAGGAAACCTTTTAAATATTTAACACGCCGTAAGCAAGAAATCCCCCACCTCTACTTAACGGTGCCTGTCACCAAGATTCCGCATAAAAGAATACCTGTCCGCTCAAGGAGCACTTCTCCGGCGGGCAGGTATTTCTCTTCGACATTTTCCATCATCTACCGCATTATTTTTTCCATTGCCTTGCCTTTTGTCAGCTCATCAACCAGCTTGTCCAGATAACGGATCTTCTGCATTAAGGGATCTTTGATTTCCTGGACCCTGATGCCGCATATACTGCCTGTAATCAGATGGCAATTCGGATTCATCTGCGGAGCCTCTTCAAAAAATGTCCGGTAATCGACTTCTTTTTTCAGCTGCTCCTGCAGCTCTCCTTCTCCATATCCTGTCAGCCAACAGATAATCTCATCCACCTCTTCCTTTGTTCTGCCCTTACGCTCAGCCTTCGCCACGAGCAGCGGGTATACCATGGAAAATTTCATGGCAAATACTTTTTCATTATCCATTTGATCCACTTCCTTCATGCACGATTTCCCATCTGGTGACGCCAGAGAGATTGTCCTGAATCACAAAATACCATCCGGAAGTCTGGAAATCAATATATATTTCTCTGTGAAAATGCCAGAAAGGCAGGTCCGTCACGAACCTGCCTTTGTCTGTTCCTATCGATTTCGTTTCAATTTCATATTCGTTTCAATTTCATTTTAATTTTCGGAGATATTGCTTATTTTCTTTCCTGTTCCGGAAAAATCCGCCGACCACGCCTCCAATTCCCCGGAAGAAATGTCCGTTCACCATGTCTACCATACAATTTACCATTTCCATCGATACCAGGCCGCCGGTCATCTTGGCAATGGCGCGGAATGGCATTATTATACTGGAACATCGAATTCAGATCCAGAACGCCTCCCTCCGCCTGCGATTTTTTTGGCGATGGGACTCTTCGCGGAATACATCTGGCACAGGGCATCGTTGATACCGAGGCTTTTCTGGTTCCAGGAGCCGGAAGGAACCGGATGCCCCAGTATCTCTTCACACGCCTCGTCAGAGACTCCTCGGATGTCCGCCTTGTAATAGCAGCTGCATTTCTCACGATCGTACGGAAGCTGCTCCAGATCTCCCTGCTTCTCCACCGATGCAAAAAGACGCAGATCCCGACAGTTGGATCCGATAACGGTGCCTGTCACCAACGTCTCTCACTGCGGCAGAACTGGAGAGCCTTACGGATGCCGCAAAAAAGCTCTATGTCTCCCAGCCTGCCATCAGCCAGGCGATTCGAAAGCTAGAGGAAGAACTGAATGTAAAGCTTTTTATCCGAAATAAAAGAAGTTCTCTAAAGCTCACGGATGCTGGCAGGGACATTCTTGCCCTTGCCTATAAAATGGCCGACCTTGAAAACAAGCTTTACCAACGCGCCTATGAAGAGAATCACCTGATGGGCGGTATGATCCGCATAGCATCCGTTCCGCTCGGTGTATCTCTCATACTGTCCCATGTGCTTCCCATTTTTAAGAAACAGTTCCCGGAAGTCCAAGTAGAACTTCTTGAAGGATCACCCTTTGAAGTCAAAAACATGGTATTGAATTTCCAGGCAGATATCGGCATCACGACATCGCCCTATCTAGGGCTGTCGCACAAGCTTCTAATGATCGATCACATGGTTTCTATCAGCCGGGATAAAGCAGTCAGAATAGACCTCAGAAAAGAAAACAAAGACCTGATACTATGCCGTGTCGCAAAAGACTCCTGCCAGGAACAGCTTGCAGGCCAGAATGTTGACCTGTCCCATGCTCAGGTAGTAGAAGGCGCCAGCACCCAGATCAATATGATCGAAAACAATAATGGTAAAGGGGTGATCTCGGAATTGATGCTTTCCACCATTCCTAACGAACTTGTCCGTGGATCAGTCCTTCCCAAAATGGAGATTGAAATCAGTCTGATTGCCCATGATTTTAAAGAACTTCCTGCCGCGGCAAAAGAAATCTCCGACATGATACTGCAGAGAGCAATATAAAAGAGGCCTGCCATCTCTGGCAAGCCCCTCATTCACAGTATTTACTTCCAGCTGATCCTGACCTCGTTCCCCGGATGAACCTCGATACCCTCCACGTATTCATCCATTAACGGTGCCTGTCACCAAGATCCTAGCCAATCAGTTCAAAACTGCAATATCTATTTTAGACAATATGTAATGACCTCCGATTTGTAGGTTCGTGGATTTACCTGTATACTACAAGTCGGAAAAGACAAATGGTAACAGGGATTACCGCATACAAATGGAGGTCATCAAATGAAGTA